>JAKSJG010000021.1 GCA_024398365.1 Bacteroidales bacterium
TAATAAATCTATAAACCGAGTCAACCAAAATCAGGAAAGGACAGCCGTGCACAAAAAGCCCATTTTTGTGCAGCAAACGAGTCTCGAGTGCCAATCCGTGCACATATTCGTCGTTTTTGTGCAGCAAAGCACAGCCGGGGGCTCAGCCGTGCACAAAAAGCCGGTTTTTGTGCAGGAAACAAACTCCGAATGCCAATCCGTGCACAAATTCGTCGTTTTTGTGCAGCAAAGCACAGACGAGGACTCAGCCTGCACAAAAAGCCCATTTTTGTGCAGCAAAATGCTGCCGGGGGCTCGGCCCGGAAGACACTTGCCAGAATCAGAGGAAAAGCAGCACAGAAGCATCAGAAGAAACAGCAGAATCGGCAGGGAAACCGTCGGGAAGCGGCTGAGCAGCATGCATTTGCCGGGATGAACACCATTTCCGGAAGCATGCATTTGCCGGGCTGCATACCTGTGCCAGCAGCACACCATTTCCGGCGGCCGGCACTTTCCGGGCAACACACCTTTCCCGGGCAGAGCACCATTCCGGGCGGCAGCACACATTTTCCGGACAGAACCCCGGAAACAGCTCCGCCAGGCTTATTTCTCAAACCACTCCTGGGGACGCTTCTTGGTGACTTTGCGGATGACACCGAGGTTGTCGAGGGCGTCGAAGAGTTCGTAGGAAGGGACGACCTTGATTTTCTTGGAGAAGAGGGAAATGTTCTCGTCGCGGCCCTCGGCCGTGAAGGAGATGTCGATGAAGAGGCGCGCATTGCCGCCCTTGTGCTTCCTGATGACCTTAAGGAGATCCTTGCGGAACTGTTCGTCAACCTTGGTCAGAGGGAAGGCCACGTGGACTTCGGTGATGAATTCCTCCTTGGTGTTGCCCAGGAGCATCATGTTCATGACCTTGATCTCATAGACATCCACCTCGTCCTTGCCGCTGTCATCCTTCTTGCGGAAACGGGTGCCGACATTGAGCTTCACGAGCAGAGCCTGCTGCTCGTGGGTGTATTCCATGAATCTCTCGTAGTTCTTGCCTGAGAAGAAGAAGGAATAGTTGCCGTTGAAATCCTCCACTTCCACCTTCGCATAAGGCCTTCCTGTCCTGCCCATGCCTGTCTCGCTCTTTGTGACAAGACCCGCCACGTAGAAGTCCTTGCCCTGCACGCTCTTGTCCGTCTGCATGCGCGATTCGATGTCGCGGAGAGAAGCGAGATTACAGTTGGTGAATTCCTGTATCTCGAACTTGAAGCGGTCCAGAGGGTGCGAGGATATGTACATGCCCACCCTGGCCTTCTCCTCCTTGAGGAATTCAATGCTGAACTGCTCCTCCTCAATGACAGGGAGTTCGGGGCGCACCGGCTTGAGCTCCTCCATGTCGCCGAAGAGGGATGCCCCGGCCATCATGCTGTCATTCTGGAATTTGTATGCGTAGCGCAGCAGCACGTCGAGGAACTGCTCGCCCTTTTCATTGCAGCTGAAAATGGCTGCGCGTGTAGTGTCCGGGCAGTTGTCGAAGGCACCGGAGTACGCGAGACATTCCATCACCTTGCGGTTGAGTATGCCGCACGGGACGCGTTCGACGAAGTCGAATATGTCCGCGAACGGGCCGTTCTTGCTGCGCTCGGCGATGATGGCATTGATAACATTGACACCGACACCCTTGATGCCCGCCATGCCGAAGCGGATGTGGCCCTCGGCGTTGACGGTGAATGCCGTGTCGCTCTCGTTGATATCCGGGCTGAGCACCTTCAGGCCGTGGCGGCGGCAGTCATCCATGATCTTGGTGATCTCCTCGATATTGTCGAGGTTGCAGCTCATGTTGGCCGCCAGGAATTCAGCCGTATAATGCGCCTTGAGCCAGCCTGTCTGGTAGCTCACCCAGGCGTAGCAGGTCGCGTGGGACTTGTTGAATGCGTACTGGGCGAATTTCTCCCAGTCCTTCCATATCTTGTTGAGGGTGGCCTCGGGATGCCCGTTTTCCATACCGCGGCTCATGAAGGCGTCCTTGAGCACCATCATCTCCGCAATCTTCTTCTTGCCCATCGCCTTCCTGAGGCGGTCGGCCTCACCCTTGGTGAAATTGGCGAGCTTGCGGCTCAGAAGCATCACCTGCTCCTGATATACCGTGACGCCGTAGGTCTCCGAGAGGTACTCCTCCATTTCCGGAAGGTCGTACTCTATCTTCTCCGTGCCCTGCTTGCGGGCCACGAAGGACGGGATGTAATCCATAGGTCCCGGGCGGTAGAGGGCGTTCATCGCGATGAGGTCCTCGAAGCGGGAAGGATGCAGTTTCTGGAGCCATTCCTTCATGCCCGGCGATTCGAACTGGAATATGACGGTGGTGTCGCCGCGGCTGTAGAGCTCGTAGGTCTCCTTGTCGTCGATAGGGATCTTCTCGATGTCTATGTCAATGCCGTGACGCTTCTTGATGTTGCGCAGGGTCTCCGAAATGATGGACAGGGTGTTGAGGCCCAGGAAGTCCATCTTGAGCATTCCGACCTCCTCGATGTAATGGCCGTCATACTGCGAGGTCCATACCTCCTCGCCCGTATCCTTATCCTTGGAGAGGCAGATAGGGATGAATTCGCCGAGGTTGCCAGGACCGATGATGGTGGCGCAGGCGTGCATTCCGACCTGGCGTATGCTGCCCTCCAGCTTCTCCGCATAATGCAGAATCTCCTTGTTGAGCTCCGTACCGTTCTCGAGCTCCTCCTTGAATTCCGGCACCAGACGGTAGCAGTTGGCAAGGGTGATCTTGGCGCTGACCTCCTCCATTCCCTTCTGGAAGATGCGCTTCTCCATCTTCTTCTGCCCCGGATTGTCCGGATCATCCACCTCAACTTCCTTCTCTATCTGCTTGAAGCCCGGCAGGAGGTCATCCAGCTTGGGATTGAACGGATATTCCTTCTCGACCTTCTCGGAGAGGCGGTCCGGCACCATCTTGGAGAGACGGTTGGACTCGTCGATGGTCTGCTGGCTGATGCGCGCGACGTCCTTGATGGCGCCCTTGGCGAGCATAGTGCCGAAGGTGATGACACGCGACACGTGATCGACACCGTAGCGGCGCTCCACGTACTTGTGCGCCCATGGGAGATTCTCGAAATCCACGTCGATATCCGGCATGGAGATACGGTCCGGATTGAGGAAACGCTCGAAGAGGAGGTCGTATTTGATAGGGTCAAGGTTGGTGATATGCAGGCAGTAAGCCACCACCGAACCGGCGGCGCTGCCTCGGCCCGGACCCACCAGGTCACCGTTGGCGCGGCAGGCGTTGATATAGTCCTGCACTATCAGGAAATAGTCAGGGAAGCCCATTCGGGCAATGGTCTTGAGCTCGAAATCTATGCGCTCAGCCTGCTCGTCGTTGAGCGTGTCGCCGTAACGCTCGCGGGCTCCCAGATATGTCAGGTGGCAGAGGAATGCCACGGAATGGCAGAATTCGTCGCCACGGTATTTCATCACAGGATTGCCGTCGGCATCCTTCTGCTTGGTCTTCTCGAATTTTCCCTCCTCGATGACGGACTTGTATTTCTCCAGCTGATTGTCAATGTCAGCCATGAAGTCATCCGGCAGCTGGAACTTCGGCAGCACGTGGCCGCGGTCTATCTGATAGGATTCGATCTTGTCAGCTATCTCCAGCGTATGCTCAAGGGCTTCCGGATGGTCCGGGAAGAGGGCGGCCATCTCCTCCTCGCTCTTGAGGAATTCCTGCTGCGTGTAATGCAGGCGGTCGGTGTCGCTGAGGTTGGCGCCGGTATTGATGCAGATGAGGCGGTCATGCACCGGACCGTCCTCCTTCATTATGAAATGAACGTCGTTGGTGGCCACGGTCTTGATGCCCATCTCCTCCGCCAGGCGGAATATCACTTCATTGACCTTGGTCTGGCCTTCATATACGTCCTCGGAGAATCCCGTCTCGGACTTGTGCAGCATCACCTCCAGGTAATAATCCTCGCCGAAGAGGTTCCTGTGCCACTGGATGGCCTTGCGGGCCTCATCCTCATTGTCCTGCAATATGTCCTGCGGCACTTCGCCGGCGAGGCAGGCGGAACAGCAGATCAGATTGTCGTGGTACTGCTCGACTATCTCGTGGGATACTCGCGGCTTGTCATAGTATTTGCCTTCGGTATGGCCCGCAGAGCAGATCTTCATCAGGTTGCGGTAGCCTTCGTAGTTCTTGGCAAGCAATATCAGGTGATAATACCTGCGGTGCTCGTTGTCCTTGAGATGATGGTCATAATGTCTGGTGACATATATCTCGCAGCCCACTATAGGCTTGACTATGAACTTGCCGTCAGCGTCGAGATTGTCCTTGTCATTGGCGTACTTGAAGAACTCCTTGACTCCATACATGTTGCCGTGGTCGGTGATGGCCAGGGCCGGCATCCCGAGCTGGCGGGCGCGCTTGAAGAGCCCCTTGATGGATGAAAGTCCGTCAAGGATAGAATATTGAGTATGGACGTGAAGGTGTACGAATGACATAGTATTTCCCTTTGCTTAGCCTTGCAAGTTATGAAAGATTTCAAAGGCTGCCAAAGAATTTTTAAGAGACTTCTTTTTGCCATCCGAATTTATTACTTTTGTTGACAATCCCGGGTTTATGCAAATCCAAGGTTCGGAGTAGAATTCACGCAATATCATTCAAAATACAATTCATCAAACTACAATGAAAAACCACTTCATACCATTGATGGCCCTTATGGCCCTGGCATTCCCGCTGAATGCCGGTGCCAAGGTAGTCACGGAGGCAAGAGCGCGCACCATCGCCGAGAATTTCCTCGGCGCGGCACCGACCAGGGCAGGAGCTGGGAAACTCACCCTTCTCTGGGACGGCGAAAACAAGCAGACCAGATCTGCGTCAGATCCGGCATTCTACATCTACTCCCGCGAGGGAGGTGGATTTGTCATTGTAGCCGGCGACGACATAGCACATCCTATTCTCGGATACTCCTATTCCAATAATTTCTCTGTAGATGGAATGCCGGAGAACCTCACGGCATGGCTTGATGGCGCCCGCGAGGAAATCAACCATGAGCGCAGGCAATGCACGAAGGCGTCATTTGAGATCGCCAACGAATGGGTCAGCGCGCAGGCCTCTACAAGGGCTGGCGATACGATTCCTTCAGACCGGCTCCACAAGACCGCGGAGTGGAATCAGAGCGGAGTTTACAACCAATATGCCCCTGTCTTCAAGGATAACGGCAAGCAGGGACCTATAGGCTGTGTCAATGTCGCATTCGGCATCCTGATGAAGTTCCATGAATATCCGGACCATCTCCTGGCGAACATCCCCGGATACACCGCCAGTGACGGCAACTATTCCGTACCTGCCTCAAAAGCGGGACATAAATATGACTGGAGCAAGATTCGTCTGACCTACAAGGACGGCGAATACACTGACGAGGAGGGCAAGGCCGTCGCAAGGCTACTGATGGATATCGCCACGATGGCCCAGGCGTCTTTCGGTCACAGCGGCACCGGTGCCAATTTCACCACCGCGTCAACCAGGGCCATTACTTACTTCGGATATGACCCGGGCGTTTACCATTACAACCGTACATATTTCACCGTCCAGGAATGGAGGGATGTCCTCAAGAAGGAAATCGCCGTCCGCCCTATCGGATATGCCTTCTACACCGAATCGGGCGGCGGACACGCTGTGGTGTATGACGGTTATGACAGCCGCGACTACTTCCATATCAATTTCGGATGGGGAGGATCGAGCAACGGCTACTACTGCAACGACATCACCTGCACCACCAGCCCGCTCACATTTACCCAGAGCCACACCGCCTACTTCTCCATCAAGCCGAAAGATGGCGGCAAATATTTCCTTCAGTATTATATGACAGGCACAGGCCTCAGCTGCCCGAAAGCATCATCCATCACACCTGGCAAGGCATTCACGGTCGGAATCACTATCGGCAACAACTCCGCAAAGAGCGGAGCAAGCAACGGACAGATAATCGTCGGCCTCTGCAACAAGGATGGTGAACTCATCGAACCTGCAATGAGCCCCAAGTCCACCACCCTTTCGAGCGGGTATTATATAACATACTCCGACATTTCCTGCAAATTCGACAGCAAAATCAAGTTCGGCGATATGCTCAAGGTCTTCTATCGCGAGGCCGGTACAACCGAATGGATTCCTGCCAGCTACAACAAGAATGTCGAATCACCTATCGGCGAGATCCATCTCACCGATGACACAACAATGGCGGAACAGAACACACTCTCTTACGACAAGAAGACTAAGAAATACACTCTGGTGGGCCCTTCGAATTCCGAGGCAAAACTTCTGGATGCCAACGGCAACGAGGTGAAAGAAGGATTTGCGGCAAGATACGGCAAGATCCAGCTTGACGGCAATGTCCTCGCCCCCGGCAGATACACGCTAATCGTCTCAGCAAAGAAATACGAGGATATCTTCAGCCTCGGCATCACCATCAAATAGGAGATACGGCAATGAAAAAATCAATACTCTTCACTCTTGCTGCCTTGGCAACAGCGCTCAGCCTTGTTTCCTGCAAGCCTGACCCTACACTTGAAACCAGCAGGAATTCCATCGAAGCCGACAGCGATGGTCTGCAGTGCAATGTCGAAATAAAGGCAAACTATCCATGGTCCGCCATCTCCAGCAGCGACTGGATCATACTCAACAACACCTCCTGCAACGGTGACGGGACCATTTCCGTCTATGTTGCGGCCAACACGACCAATGCCGACCGCAGCGGAACGATAACCGTGAAATGCGACGAGGGCATCACCCGCACCATCAGCGTATCACAGTCCCAGAACAATGCTCTCCATCCTGACGGTGACGAAAGCATTATCAGCAGTCTGGGCGGCGAGATCGTGATCAGGCTCAGCACCAATGTCCAGTATGAAGTCCTGCTGTCTGAAGACGCCACCTGGATCGAGAGCCTGGGAACCCGCAGCCTCGAATCATTTGACCATATATTCAACATAGCTGAAAATGAAATCGAGGAACAGCGTTCAGCAACGGTGACATTCCGCAATGAAGCACTAGGCATCGAGAAACAGTACCTCATCACTCAGGAAGCCCACACCCCTACCCTCTACATCACCCACGAACTGGAGGAGATCACAGCCCCAGCCCTCACCGGCGACGGATACAGGGCCACCATTGACTGGGGCGACGGCTGCACCGAAGCGTACAGGCCGGATGCATCACACAGATATGCGGTTGCGGGCGAATACCGCATCACCATCTACGGACAGAAGATCACAGGATGTGAATGCGCCACCCTCAAGGGCGTGAAGGACATCGATTTTTCAAATATTTAGCAGGAGGACGGACAATGAACGGAAAGACGACTGCATTATTGCTCTCTCTGCTCGCTTTCGCAGCTTGCAAACCTGATGTACCGGCTCCACAGCCACAGGACATACAATTCATAGGAATCATCGACAACGGAGCATCGAAGGCATCCGTCGGGATTGACAACGGAAGATACAGTCCGGTATGGGCCGCCGGAGATGAAATCCTCATCACGGACGGAACCTCATACGTAACATACTCCGCATCGGAAGGCGGCTCTGCGCGCTCCTCATTCTCCTCAACGGCCGCAGATGCGTTCCAGGAGACTGCCGGCGTCGTTTCGGGCAAGGGATTCACTGCATATTATCCGGCAGACCTGCTGGAAAACATGTTCCTCCCTGCCGTAAGGACATACAGCCTCCCTCCATTCGAGGGCTCCCCTATGATGGCTGTTTCCGACAACACCATCCTTCCTTTCAAGAGCATCTGCGGAATGCTCTGCCTCAAGTTCACATCTTCGGAAGGAGTGACCGTAAAGACACTCCGCATCGACGCTGAGCAGGGAATGAGCGGCGCATATACAATCAACGGCGGACAGGCCGTCATCGAAGGCACTGACGGTGTGACGATCGACTGCGGAGAAGGCATCGCGGTATCGGACGAACCGGTACCTTTCTATATTGAAATCCCGGCCGGCAGATACAGCGGCATACGCCTCATGGCCTGCACCACCGACGGCCACGAGTATATCCTCGATGAACTTCCCAAGGTAATGAATGTCGAACGCGCCGGTCTCTACACATACCCCCTCTCTTTCGAGCGTCTCGAATGCCAGAAGGCGGTCCTTCCGGAAGGCCGTGTTTTCAACGTCGCCATCAAGCAGGTGGCCGGCGCCATGGTCAAGGAGGCTACAAAGAATGCCGGTATGGTCAAAAGCATCGAATTCGTGACAGGAAGCAGCAGCACCGAAGGCGAAGAGATCCAGGACCCTCTTTCAAAGAAGAAGATTTACGCCAGATTCAATGCTGCGGACAGCATTCTGACCATCACCACAGAGGCGACGGAGTTCTATGCCAGTCCGGATGCCTCATATATGTTCGCCAACTTCAACAAACTCATTGAAATCAAGAATATCGAGGCCCTGAACACTGCGGATATCACATCCATGCGCAGTATGTTCGAGAACGACAAGACCCTCGGAAGCCTCAACCTCTCCGGCTTCAATACGTCCAAATGCACCGACATGCGCAGCATGTTCAATTTCTGCAGCAAACTCGCCAGCATAGACGTGAGCGGCTTCAATACGGCAAAAGTTGCGGATATGGACTCCCTGTTCATGAACTGCTCATCCCTCATATTGGCTGATCTGTCATCTTTCAACACGTCGGAAGTGACGACAATGAAATATATGTTCTACAATTGCAACAGCATGGAGTCAGTGAACATCTCAAGTTTCAACACATCGAAAGTCACTGATTTCACCTATTTCTTCTACAACTGCAAGAGTCTGAAGGAGACCGGGGATCTCAATTTCGACCTCAGGTCGGCTGTTGTCATGGACTACTTCTTCTGCAACTGCTCGTCCCTCGAAAACATCGACCTCAGCGTCTGGAACACAAGGAACAGCCAGCCGTCCATGACCTATTTCTTCTTTGGAATGAACAATATGCGCGAGATGCATCTCGGCTCCGAGTTCTGCCTCAGCAGCAAGCCGAGCTATTTCTTCACATCCGGCGACCAGAATACATATTACTTTGCATGCAACACTCTGAAAGTGGATATTTATTGCTCTCCGGAAGTTGCGGAATGGCTCGCAACCACGAACCTGCGCTGGATCCACAGCGGCTACTCAAATAAAATACCGGCCACAATCACATTCTTCCAGTGGGATTCGGGAGGAGAGATAGAAGTCACCTGGGCCGCAAACTAAACAGTCATACACCGGATGAAGAAAGCGAGACTCCTTTTGACCATCATTCTTGCAACGGCATGCTGCTTCAGCGCCGGAGCCATTGAATGGAAAGCCAGGTGGATAAGCCAGGAACATTGCCAGAGCACCACCAACAGCTGGCTGGCATTCAAGCATATACACCATATCGACTCTGTACCGTCGTCGGTGGTCGCCAGCATAGCGGCGGATTCCCGCTACTGGCTCTGGATCAACGGCGAGCCGGTGGTGCGCGAGGGCGGCCTCAAGCGCGGCCCGGCACCGGGCGACAGCTATTTCGACAGAGTCGAGATCGCGCCTTACCTGAAGCAGGGCGACAATATAATTGCCGTGCTGGTATGGCATTTCGGCAAGAACGGCTTCAGCCACCTCAACAGCGGCACGGCAGCCCTGCTCTTCCAGGCAGAAGGCGAGGGAGTGGAGATCTGCTCGCAGACCAAGGGCTGGCAATGCTCGGTCCACAAGGGATTCGGCACCGCCCTGCCGCTGGTCAACCGCAGGCTTCCTGAAAGCAGCATCCGTTATGAGGCGGGCAAATGGAAAGACGACTGGTACCGCTCGGACTCGAAACTGGGTCCTGCCATCGAGATCGGTGTCAAGCCGGGCGAAGCGCCCTTCGGCAGGCTCGTGGAGAGGCCCATCCCGATGTGGAAGGACTACGGCCTCACGGACTACCCGGCCCCGGCCATCTACGTCTACCACCGGGCCGTCACTGACAGCAGCGGCAACAAGGCTCCGGGTACCAGTACCTATGAATGCCTCATGCCATACAACGCCCAGGTCCACCCTTACCTGAAGGTGACCGCCCCTGCCGGCAGGACCATACGCATATACACCGACCACAGCGTTGTGACTGGCGAGCAGTGCGTAACCGCAGAATATGTCACAAAGGAAGGCACTCAGGAGTTCGAATGCTGGGACTGGATGAACGGCCAGAAGGTATTTTACGAAATGCCGGAAGACGTGACAGTGGAGAAGCTCGCCTGCCGCCAGACGGGCTACGACTGCAATATCTCGGGAGATTTCCGCTGCGATGACCCATTCCTCAACGACTATTGGGACAAGGCGGCGCGTACGCTCTACGTCTGCATGCGCGACACGTATTATGACTGCCCGGACCGCGAGAGGGCACAGTGGTGGGGCGACGAGGTCAACGAGATGGCCGAGGCCTTCCGCATGCTCAGCCCGTCATCCGCCCTGCTGGGCAGGAAGGGCATACTCGAGCTGGCAGCCTGGCAGAAGCCTGACGGAGTGATGTATTCGCCTATACCTTGCGGCAACTGGTACAAGGAGCTCCCGATGCAGATCCTGGCCTCCGTGGGCTGGTACGGCTTCCACGACTGGTGGATGGGCAGCGGCGACAGCTCCATCATACCTCTGGTCTATCCGGCGGTGCACCGCTACCTGCACGAAGTGTGGGAGCTTGACGCGGACGGCCTGCCGATATACCGCAAGGGCGGCTGGAACTGGCCTGACGCCGGCACGGACTGCGACGCCGAAGCGCTGCTGCATCCATGGTATTACCTTGCCCTCAAGGGCGAAGCGGCATTCGCGCGCGAGCTGGGCAGGACGGAGGATGCGGAGCAGGACGAAGCGATGATGCGCATGATATCCGACTCCTTCGAGAAGAAATTCTGGAAAGGCGACAAGTACCGCTCCGACAACTATACTGGCGCGGATGACGACCGAGTGCAGGCCATGGCCATAGTCTCAGGCCTCGCCTCGGAGGACAAATATCCGGCCCTGGTCAAGGTCATCGAACGCGAGTACCACGCCACCACCTATATGGAGCGCTACGTGCTTGACGCGCTTTTCATTGCCGGCGAAGCCGAAATGGCACTCGAGCGCATGCGCAAGCTCTACCCTACGGTAATGCAGGGGGGCTGCAGCACACTCTGGGAGCACTGGAACTGGGACGGGACCAACAATCACGCCTGGACCGGCGGAGGCATCATAGCGCTGTCCCAGCGCGTCGCGGGCATATCCCCTCTCGAGCCTGGCTACAAAGTCTTCGAAGTCAAACCGCAGATGGGCGGCCTGAAGAAGGTCGAGGCATGGATGGAGACATCCTACGGCATGATAGAAGTATTCCTTTCGCGCAAGGGCAGAACCATCAGCGCCACGCTCAGAGTACCGGAAGGCACCACCGCCCTCGTCCATACAGGAAGACAGCCGGAACCCGAATCATTCGGTCCCGGCTGCCACAAATTCAGCATCAAAGTGCAGCAATAAGTCCTACGGCTGCCTGCTAAAGGAATTTGATGATATAGAACATCATCACTCCGGAAGCGGCGAGCTTCATGAATGTCCCGGCAAGGAAGCCCAGGAAAGAGCCGAACGCCGGCTTGAGGGATGACCTGAGCTCGTTGCCTTCGATGAACATTTCGGCAAACAGGGCGCCCAGGAATGCTCCGGCAATCATTCCGAACGGCGGGAAGAAGATCAGACCCACGAAGAGTCCGATCAGCGAACCGCGTCCCGCGGCCTTGGAACCGCCGGTTATCTTGGTGAAATATGCCGGCACGATATAGTCGAGCACCGTCACCACGATGGTGACGACCAGCCATATCACCAGGAAGCTCATGGAGATTTCATCCCCACCTCCCCAGAGATAGAGCAGGAGTATGCCGGCCCAGCTGAACGGCGGTCCCGGAATGACCGGGAGCACACATCCGACCAGGCCCAGTATGCCCAACAGCACTGCTATGATTTCAACCCAAGGCATGGAAGTTTTAGTTCATATAGTCCCACATAGGAAGCTCCACAGGCTTGGTGTCGAGAGCCTTGAGGGCCTTCTCGCCGAGATACTTGCGGTCGAGGGCCACGCGGAACATATATTCGTCGAACCATTCGTCTGAGAAGACGTAGATGCTCTTCTCTCCACCTGCGAACCAGCTGTTGAAAAATCTCCACTTCACTGGCCTGTCGTTCTCGTCAGTATCGCAGGCGTCGATGAGCATTGCGTGAGCCGAGCTGCTCTGGCGGGTGAGGATGCGCACCTTCTTGTCCATGGCGAAATCCATTCCGAAGAGGGATTGGAGATCGTATGTGTCCACGTCGATGGTGCCGGCAGCCTTGTTCATACCCTTGCGCCAGTCGCTGGAGGTATATACGGCCTCGTTGTTCTTGATGGAAGCGAGCACGCCGGCCTTGATCTCGTCGTTAGGGAGATTGAGATATACCCAGTTGGTGCCTTCGATGGTGTTGGTGTAACCTGCGATGCTATATACCTTGTAGTATTCGCGGGTAGGGTCGTTCATGATCATCACCATTGACTTGAAGCCGAAGTCTGCAGGGACAATCATCTTGTAGAACTCCTGCGGGGTGGTCTTGATGACGTGGCTCTCACCCTTCTTGTCGGTATATCTCCATGTGAACTCTGTCGGAGGTTCGCCGAGGCAGTATGCAAGGATCTTATACACATCCTTCATCACCTCGACCTTGTAAGCGCGGAGCTGATCTGTGGTAGCACCTGCGGCTGCCTTCTCGCGGAACTTCCAGCCCTCCATGCGGAGCTTCTCCTTGAGGACGTTGCGCATGTTGTCGGTGGCGTTGCTGTGAACGGTCTCCGGCATCACACCTTCAGGGGCCACACCGTATTTCTCGGCGAGATTCACGAAGAAATTCCACGCTGCGCCGTCACCTACCGGTGTCTTGAAATATGTAGCCACCGCGCGGCTGTCGATATCCTCATTCGCTGTGGCGATGATGCCCTCGAGGAAGAGGTTGCTCTTCTCGAAGAGATCCCAGAAGGAGTCGAAGTTGTGCGAGAAGCGGAAATCCTTCACATTGAACTTCTCATTTGCGAAATGGCGTATGCCATTGAGCGATGCGAAGAGCCAGCAGCGGCCTGAAGTGTACTGGTTAGGGGCGCTCTTGAGCGGGGTCACGGTGTACTTGAAGTAGTTGTCCAGCTTGCCTTCCGAAGCCTTGTTGAGAGCGAGGCCCTGAATGTCGGAAGTATGGGAGATGATGTTCTGGACTGCAGCATTTGCAGGGTTGGCTGCATAGCTGTCGCGGATGGCCTTGAGCTCCGCGGTACCGATGCTCTGTGCGAATGCGCCTGTGCAGAGGCAGAGAGCGAGGATGGTTGTCTGTAATTTCATATAGAATGAGTTGATTTGTTTCGATGTTATGCAAAAATAACAAAATATTTACAACTTGACTATCTTTGTCTCCGCTATGGGTGCATCGCGCGACAACAAATCCTTTGACGACAATTTCCGGCGGCTTTTCCGGCCGCTGTGCATCTATGCGCTGCACTATGTCGGCGACCTCGATGCGGCTGAGGACATTGTGCAGGAGTGCTTTATCTCGCTTCTGGCGAAAGGGCCGGGCGAAGTGGCGGACATACCGTCGTATTTGCGCGCCGCAGTCCGCAACCGCGCGACAGACCATCTGCGCCGCGTGAGACCCGACCGCCTCGACCCCGAGAGCGCCGACGGCATAATATCGGATGACGAGGCGATGTCAGACTCGTATGGGGAGGCTGCAATCTGGGAGGCCCTCGAGCGTCTTCCAGAAAAACGCAGACAGATCTTCATAATGAGCCGCCGCGACGGGATGAGTCACGAGGAGATCGCCTCCGAACTCGGCATCAGCGTGCGGACCGTGAAGAACCAGATGTCCCTGGCCCTCTCCGCCCTCGGCCGCAAGAAATTCTCCAAATTCGTATCAATTTTCTTCTGAGTCCTTGGTACTTTTTGCCCGGCCGTGCGTCCTATGGGTGAAAAGAAACCAAAAACATGGACGAAAGAAAACTAGGATTCGTGCTGAAACATTTCAGGGACGGATCGATGCAGACCGAAGACGCACTCAGGAAAGTGCGCGCCGCAGCGGGAAAGCCGGCTGCGCCGGAAATGAAAGCCAGATGGGGCAGGTACGCGATATACGGTGCCGGAGTTGCCGCAGCCGTGGTCGCGGCATTCCTTATCATCAATACTCGTCTCAATGAATGGACCGAATACCGCGCCGATGCCGCTGCAAGCCAGGTGACGCTCTCCGACGGCTCGACCGTAACCCTGGCTCCCGGAGCGATGGCAAGGGTTCAGATTAGGAAGGACCCGCGTCACGTCGAACTCGACGGCGGCGCATTCTTCGAAGTGGCCCATGACGAATCGCATCCATTCACCGTATCATCCGGCGATGCCCGCATCAGGGTGCTCGGCACCAAGTTCGTGGTCTCCGACTGCGACGCCGGCAAATCCGTGGACGTGGTCGAGGGCCGGGTGCTCTTCACAGCCGCGGATAAGGAGGACGGCGTGATTCTCAAGAAAGGAATGTTTGCCGTGCTGGAGGACGGCGCCACCGCTCCGGAACTCCACTCAGGCCATCTCAATCCTGCCGCCTGGGCGACGGGACTGTTCTCATACGACGATGCGCGGCTCTGCGACGCATTGGACGAACTCGAAGGCTACTACAATGTCAGCCTGACCGTCTCCCCTGCCTCCGCCTCAACACAGACATTCTCCGGCAAATTCTCCACCGGATCCCTCGACGATATCATCTATGCCCTCGAATCGGCACTCGGCGTGAAGATAAGCAGGCAATGAGAAGGGCTATGAAAAAGATTATAATTTTTCTGTTTCTTGCAATAGCCGTCCCCTCCGCTGCCCAGGAAAGCATCGCGCACCGGATGGAGAGGATAGAAAAGGATTTCGGTGTAAGTTTCGTATACTCATCCTCCCTGAATGCAAGATTAACGTCATCCGCCGGCGGAGAATATGGTTCAAGCCTCGGCCCGGCTCTGGAGAATACCTTCAAGGGCAGCGGAATACGATATGAGGTGAGGAAGAAGAATGTGATACTTTATCCGGACAGGCATTCCGCCCCGCAGAAATGGACTGTCAGCGGACACGTCACGGACGCTTCCGACGGGGAGACGCTCATCGGAGCGGTAGTGTGCGCTTCCTGTCCCGGAGATAATTCGCCCTCGTGGACAGTAACCAATGAATACGGCTTCTTTTCGCTGACTCTCCCGGCGGGGGAATATGATCTGGAAGTATCCTATCTCGGCTATGAACACAAGAGCCGCAGGCTGGAATTGTCGGGCAATGTCAGCGCCGTTTTCCAGCTCGAGTCAAGCGCCGCCATAGATGCCGCATCAATCATTTCAGGACGCGATGCGGGATTCGGCTCATTGCGCCCGGGCAGTTCCATCCTGTCACAATCATTGATAGACAACACCTCCTGCATCCTCGGTGAGGGCGACATACTCAAGAGTGTCCAGATTATGCCCGGCGTGCAGAACTCAATTGACGGATTTTCGGGAATCAATGTCCGGGGCGGAGGTCTCGACGAAAACCTCATAATGCTGGACGGGTCGGCTCTGTATAACACAAGCCATCTCCTCGGTATGATGTCAGTGTTCGAACCGGAGATGGTGAAGAAGGCCACATTCTATAAATCAGCATTCCCTGCCAGATACGGAGGACGAGCCAGCAGCGTGCTTGATGTCAGGACGAAGGACGGCAATCTCAAGGAAACTCATTCCACCATAAGCATAGGTCTGCTTTCGGACAAGATATCCCTAAACGGACCGATAATCAGGGACAGGCTGTCGTATTCCCTGAACGGAAGGATAATGCATACCGGAGTCGTGGATCCGGTAATGAAAGCATTCGGAGTTCCGGCAAACTATTGCTTCTATGATATCAATGCCAAGCTTTCCTATGTGGCCGGGGCATCAGACCGCCTGTATGCTGGCCTGTATCACGGCAGGGACCTGTTCAAGTTCGGGGAGAGCGAAAAGAACCACAGGCATTATTATGACGAAAACTATACGGCTTACGATCTCACCATGACGGAACGGTTGCAGCTCGGTCTGCAGTGGGGCAACACGTTGGGCACGTTGCGGTGGAATCACATCTTCTCCCCACAACTCTTCGCGAACTTCACTGTCGCAGCAAACGGATACAATATGGCACTGGGGGATACGGATGACCTGTATGTGAATGATTCCGGCAGCGAGACAGTAACTTCCTCGTCCTTCAACGTATCCTCCGGCATCGCGGATATAAGGACTCAGGCCGATTTCGACTATTCCCCGTCACAGAAGCATAGCGTCAAATTCGGCACGGAAATCATAGGCCACAGATTCAAGCCGGAAAGCAGCATCAGCATCAACAGAATGTATTCCGACGGAGAACTGCAGTCCGGACGGGAAACTGAAATAGCCAACGGGGAGTCATACCGCAGCATCGAGGCAGCCGTATATGCGGAGGACAATATCAGGGTGTCGGAGCGTTTCTCCGTCTGCCCCGGCCTGCGTATCAGCACATTCTTCACAGAAGGACGGACCTGCCTCAACCCGGAGCCGAGACTCTCCGCAAGGATGGAAATCAGCGGGGATCTGTCCGCCAAAACGTCCCTGACCAGGATGGCGCAATACGTCCACATGCTCTCCACCGGTAATGTGAGCCTGCCGACCGACACGTGGGTGCCGGTCACCAGGGATATCAAGCCTCTGATCTCGGACCAGATCAGCGCCGGCGTATATTATTCCGGGCTCAAGGGATGGGAGATGTCACTTGAAGGCTATTGGAAAACAATGGACAATGTACTCGAATACCTTGAGTCAAACTGCTCGTTTTCCACCACAATATCCTGGGAGAACAATGTGGCTATGGGCAGAGGCCGCTCGTACGGGGCGGAGCTGCTGCTCGAGAAAGTGAGCGGCAGGGCAACAGGCCTGCTTGCATATACATTGTCACGGAGCGACAGGATATTCGAGGACGGCTCCATCAATCAGGGGAAACGCTTCCCGTATATCTATGACAGGCGTCACAAGGTCAATCTGATGATGAACTACCGGTTCTCCGACAGGACGGACGCATCAGTGAACTGGGCATTCGCATCAGGTCCGTGGGTTACGCTGCCGGAAAGATATGTCGCCGCCATAGGACCGGACGGTCTGATACATTCCCGTCTCAGCATGACCGAAAGAAACAATTACAGACTTGCCCCGATACATCATCTCGATGCAGGTGTGAATTTCCGCAAGGCGAAAAGGAACGGCGAACGCATCTGGACCTTCGGAGTGTACAATATCTATGGGGCACACAATCCCACCCTCGTGGATATTGTGGTAAATAACGCCAAATACGACCGTGCGGATATTCCGGACCGCGCCATAGGTATCACACAGCGCTCCATGTTCCTGTTTATCCCATCCGTCAATTATACGAGGAGATTCTGATATGAAAAAAATTCCCGCCATCATATTGTTGTCCGTAATGCTGGCATCCTGTGTGGACGACATCTATCCGCCGGCACCGGGTCCTGAGTGGATTCTCGGAATGAATGCAGACCTGTACACGACCGATACCGTTCATACCGTGTATCTGTATTACAGCGGCCACAATTCCGTCAGGTATGCGGACGGCGCCTCGATAACCTGCTATGTAAACGGAACGCCGGTGTGCATTGCGGAAGATTGCACGTCGCATACCGATGAAACTTCGATATACGAAATACGTGCTGTATTTCATCCGGGGGATGAGATACGTCTTGCCGCAGCCAAGGACGGCGAGGTGATCGAAGCTGACCTGGTCGTCCCGCCGGCTCCGGAAATAGACTCATTTGAATGTATGCCTGTGATGGAGCCTGAATTCCGGCAGACATCCTATTCCCGTATAATGCAAATTAATATCGGCATACGGGACAACTCCCAGGAAGATGATTATTACGCCATCGAGGTCAGCGGAAAAAAAATATGCACCGAAGACAGGACCGGCAAAGTGATGGAGCAATCGGATGCTCTCAAGGTTGACGTATCTGCGGAACCTCTTTTTTCAGACAGCTTTCCGTCGTCCTTTGACGTAATCGGCGATACAGACGTTTATTTGTTCCATGACTTCAAATACCGGGCATTTACAGACAATCCTTTCAAGGACGGACACTACACACTGTGTCTCCGCTCCGCTGACAAGGAGTTTTTCCGTGCCCGCCACGTTATGAAAGGCGGTTATTTCGATGAAGAAAACCAAGTCTTTGTTGCGGAAGTCGAGCAATATACGATGAACCTGACTCTGACAGCACGGCTTTCAAGAATCTCCAGAGCCGTTTACTCCAACTATATGATGAACGCTTTCGACCGTACGGAACTGAGCGACATCACACTTTTTGACTCTTATCACGAATACCCGTCAAATGTCAAGGGCGGCACCGGTCTGGTGAATGTATTCTCCTGCACAACGAAGGATTTTGACTTTGAACCGGTCCACTACGATATGAATACACACAAATACCCTTTGTAAAATGAAACACCTCACGATATCGGTTCTTGCCACTTTGACCGTCCTTCTGGCATCGGCCTCCGCGCTCGCGCAGGAGAGCTTGAAGGCGAGGATCGCGCGCATCGAAAGGGATTTCGGCGTCAGCTTCGTGTATGCGTCGTCGCTCCCGCTGGAGAGCAGGCAGGCCGCCGGCAGCGGAGACGGCCGCGACCTCGCGGGCGTGCTGAAGGAGAGCTTCGAAGGCACGGGCATCAGTTATGAGGTCCGCCGGAAGAACGTCATCCTGAAGCCTGCCGCGGTGAAAGCGGTCAGGAAGCACACCGTCTGCGGCCATATCATCGATGCCGCAGACGGCGAGACGCTGATCGGCGCCGCGGTCGTTTCATACGGAAACGGCGGCAGTCCGGTCGGCACCGTGACCAACAACTACGGATTCTACAGCATAACATTGCCGGAAGGGGACATTTCACTCGAGTACAACTATCTCGGCTACGAAAGCACTCGACAGGAACTGCGTCTGACGAAGGACACCGTCATCAACATTGCCTTCAAGCCGGCCAGAGAATCCCTCAGCGGAGCGAAGGTCACCGCATCGCGCTCAGAGACCGGGGTTCTCGGCACGCAGATGAGCGCCGTGGAGATTCCTGTGAACATGATGAAGAACATCCCGGCCATAGGCGGGGAAGTGGATGTCATCAAGGCCATCCAGCTGCTTCCGGGCGTGCAGTCCGGCACTGAAGGATCCGCGGGACTCTACGTGCGCGGCGGCGGCCCGGACGAGAACCTGCTGCTGCTCGACGGAGTGCCGGTGTATAACGTCAACCACATGTTGGGCTTTTTCTCCGTCTTCGACGCGGACGCCATCAAGAACGTCACCCTCTACAAGGGCAGCTTCCCGGCGCGCTTCGGCAGCAGGCTCTCCAGCGTGCTCGATGTCAGGATGAAGGACGGCAATGACCAGGAGTACCACGGCAGCGTGTCCGTCGGCCTCCTTTCGGCCAAATTCAACGCCGAAGGCCCGATAATCAAGGGCAAGACCTCATTCTGCGTATCCGCAAGGCGCACATACTACGATGTGCTGGCGGCTCCACTTGTCTGGATGATTACAAAAAATGAGTTCGGGAACATAGGAAATATTGGCTATAATTTCTATGACGTGAATGCCAAGGTCACACACCGCGCCGGCAATCGCGACAAACTCTATTTCTCATTCTATCATGGAAGGGACAATCTGTATGCCGATATAAAGGAATCCGGAGAGCGTACTTTTGAAAACTCCGTCACCATTTCCAGCTCGAACGATATGAACCTCGGCTGGGGCTGGGGCAATACAATCGCCGCCGCAAGGTGGAATCATGTATTCTCGCCGAAAGTCTTCATGAATGTGACCGGCAACTACTCCGGATACAGCCAGTCCCTCGGGCTCTCCACCAGCCAGTCATCCAGCACTATGATAAACGATGCGGACAATCCGTCATTCTCCGCCGTATCAGAGGATATGGCGCTGGGATACAATTCGATCATCAATGACATTTCCGTCCTTGCGGACTTCGAATATGCTCCGTCCGTAAGACATGACGTCAAATGCGGAATCTCCGCAACGCGCCATACGTTTCATCCGGCAGTGACAACAATGATGGTCACAGAATCCTCGCAGGACGGGCAGGACAAGGTCTCGAGCAGCATTGACACAACTTACGGAGACCGTAATCTGCTCTCTTCCGAATTCGCCCTGTATGGCGAGGACAACTGGTCCGTTACAGACAGGATAAAGGTGAACGCCGGCCTGCGCGCATCCCTGTATGCCGTTGACGGGAAAACATTCGGATCGCTCGAGCCACGTGTCAGCATGCGCTTCCTTGCCTCCGACGACCTCTCGTTCAAAGCCGCATATTCAGAAATGAACCAGTATGTCCATCTGCTGAGCAACAGTGTCGTATCCCTGCCGAATGACCTGTGGGTGCCCGTGACGTCTTCCGTGCCGCCGATGCGCTCTCATCAGGCCGTGGCCGGAGCCTCGTACTCATGGCACAGCTTTGATTTCTCGATAGAGGGGTATTACAAGACAATGGACAACGTGCTGGAATACCGCGACGGCGCCACGTTCTTCAACTCCACATCCGGCTGGGAGGAAAAAGTGGCTTGCGGCAGGGGATGGTCGTATGGGGTGGAACTGCTTGCACAGCGGAAGGCCGGGATTACTACCGGATGGATCGGATACACCTGGTCAAGGTCCATGAGGCAGTTTGACCGCCCGGGGAATGTGATTAACGGCGGAGAGCCTTTCCCTGCCAAATACGACCGCCGCCATGACCTGTGCGTTGTCGTAAACCATAAGTTCAATGCGAAGGTTGACCTTTCCGGCACTTTCGTTTACGGGACAGGCAACTGCGGTACTCTAGCCACACAGCAGATTTTCATACCGAAGTATGATGACAAGCATATTCCTGTCAATTTCTATTCATACAACCCTGTTTCCTGTGCGGGGTGGCGCAACAATTTCAGGATGCCGGCCTACCACAGGCTTGACCTCGGGGTGAATTTCCACAAGCGGAAAAAGACCTGCGAGAGGATATTCAATCTCAGCCTGTACAACGCATACAACCATCTCAATCCATTGCTGGTGTATCCGAAGAATCAATTCGAGTATGATGACTGCGGGGAACTCCACGGGAGGACGTCGCTGGTAAAGCTGGCGATATTCCCGATCATGCCTTCATTCTCACTGACATACAAGTTTTAGGAGATTATGCTGATGAAACGCTTTATACATATATTCCTTCTTTTCTGCGCAATGCTTGCCGTCACGGCGTCCTGCGAGCAGGAGATGACTTTTGACGGAGAAGCCGGCAGCAGCGACAGCCGGCTGGTGCTGTACAGCCTTGTCGTGCCCGGAAGGCCGCTTGCAGTGGAGATAACAAGGTCGGTGTTTGCCTTCGGCCTCCACGACGGGGATTTCCGCGAAGGACTTGATACGCTACGCGGTGAGGTCAGAGCCTATGTTAACGGCTCCGAAGAACCCGTGGTGATGGAATATGACGGAAGCCATGATCCCGCGTCGGCTTTCGCCCCCTTGAAATATGTCAGCAGCTATATTCCGAAGGGTGGGGATAATATCCGCATCGTCGCTTCTTTCCCCGGATTCCCGGAAGCCTCCGGTGAAACGGCGGTTCCGGCTATGAATATGTCAATACATGACATGCGGAGAACGGACTGGAGTGACGGAGGGGCAACGTATGAAATGATTATCAGAATCATGGACTGCGGTGAAGGCACAAGGTATTATGCCGTTCTTCCGTACTTTATTAGTATGCAGCATGATTATAAACACGATTTTGTCATTGAGAATATCGGTGTGAAGCCATATCCATACACTATTGAATCCGCTCCATCAGCATACGGCCTTGCGGTTGAAAATCTTCAGAGATTGTTTGAGATACAGCCGGATGTGCAGTATTATTTCAGCAACGAGCTTTTCTATGGTAAGACGATTGACCTTAAAATGTCGTTTGACGTAGGGCAGAACGAAATGAACCAGGCGAGGTGGGACTGGAATTCCGATAACAAAGATTTCAGAATGGAATACAAGATAAGCGTTTATCTTGAAACTTTCACCGAAAGCCTTTATAACCATGTCATGTCGCGGGATATCATGACTGACGTGATTTCCTCTTTTTTAAGCGAAGCTCCGGTGATGTATTCCAACGTCAGGGGCGGACTGGGAACAATATGTTCGGCCGCCTGTGACACCGTCAATATCATCCTTGGTGCCGACGAATAGGACGCGGTTTTGTCATTAAGCAGCACGAAACAACTCACGCAAATTCAGGACGTCTTGCTGGGAGAAAAGCCGAGGCACTGCAAGACGATGTGCCCGGCAGGCTCCTGTGAGGCAGATGCTTGCTAAGAGCCTTTTGTGGGTTGCGGTTTTATTTGTAAATCACTATTTAATTTTACAGTAGATATGAAAACATACTCATTCAAGGCGCTCGCAATCTGTCTCGCGATTATTCCCTGTGCACAGGTAAAGGCTCAGAACTGGGAGGAAAAAGAAGAAGGGGATTCAGTGATACAGGCCTCCATTGAAAATAGTCGGCCTGTTATTTACCCATCGCTTGCTGTCAATGGGGTTGTCATCAGCGACCGGAATGAGATCGAACTGATCAGAAAATGCCTTCATATCACCGGGGTAAGACTGAAATTCGACTTTGAACGGCTGTGGCGGTATGAGGTGGTTTATCAATTGGGCCCATACAAAGTCAGGAAAACAGAATATAAGGAAATATTCGATAACAGCGTTCTGGGAAACTGGATAACAGACAAAGAAAAATGACAGAAGAAGATGCAGATCCGCGTCGGCAGATGTTTGATTCCTTTCATATGTCACCTGATATCAAGTAGCACCCCCTATGGCCGGTAGGAACGCGCAGTCAAGTGCAAATACCCCTTGATACGCACTTCGGTCCGTGCTTTTCTGGGGTAACAAGTGCAAAAGATGCCATATTTGCACGTCTGTGGTTCTCAGGGCTTGATTTAGGCCCCTGGGTTCCAGAGACCACCGTCAGAAGGCACTCCAGAGCCGGTCGGCGGCACCCAAGCTTCGATTTCAACCCCTGGGTCACAGCACACCCCGTCAGAAGGCACTCCAGGGCCGGTCGGCGGCACCCAGAGCCGCAGGCTGAAGCCCTGCTGATCGGAAACGCTGACAGTAACGGCTTTTGCAATGATTTTCCTGCACAAAAACGGCGATTTTGTGCATCGCAGATCCCAGCCTCCCACAAAAACAAGTTCACCCGCGCCAGATGACGCGGGTGAACTATGTCAAAAGGCTGGCAGCCGGCACTCAATCAGCCAGGCTCAGTCAGCCGCCGCTCAGCACTCAGCGGGCCGCTCAGCGCGCCGAACCGCACCGAGCCGCACCGACGCCGGACCGGGCCGCTCTCGCGGAGCCTTAGTTCATATAATCCCATACAGGCACCTGGACAGGCTTCTGCTTGAGGAGCTTGAGGATGCGTTCAGGCATGTATTTCTTGTCCACAACGATGCGGAAGAGGTATTCGTCGAACCACTCGTCGGTGAGGATCATATAACCGTTGTTGCCGGATGTGGCGCCCCAGCTGTTCTCGAACTTCCACTTCACAGGCTTGTCGTTCTCGTCAGTGTCGCATGCCACGAGGAGCATTGCGTGTGAGGAACCGCTCTGGCGGGTGAGGATACGCGCCTTCTTGTCCATGTTGATGGTGATGCCGTAGAGTGACTGATAGTCGTAGAGATTGAGGTCGAGCCAGCCGTCCTCGCGGCTTGCGTACTTGCCCACGTCGCAGGAGATGTAGAGAGGCCTGTTGTCCTTGATGGATGCGAGAGCCATCTCCTTGATGTCCTCGTTAGGGAGATTGAGGTATATCCAGTTGAAGCCCTCGTATGTGTTGCGGTAGTTCTGGATATCGTAGAGCTTGTAGTACTCGCGGGTAGGGTCGTTCATGATCATCACCATGGTCTTCATGTTGAAGTCCTTCGGAGCCACGCTTGCGTAGAATTCCTTAGGGGTGCTCTTGATGACCTGCTGCTTGCCGTCCTTGTCAACGTATTTCCAGGTGAATTCCACAGGAGGTTCGCCGAGCGAGAGGGCGAGGATGCGGTAGACCTGCTTCATGATCTCGATCTTCTCTGCGCGGAGAGCCTTCTCCTTTGCGCCGTCAGCGCGCATCTGGCGGAGAGTCCAGGCACCGTCGCGGAGCTTCTCGTTGAGTATCTTGCGCATGTTGCCCGTGCTGTTGGACTGAGCGGTCTCAGGCATCACTGAAGCAGGGACAACGCCGTATTTCTCGGCAACATCGACGAAGAGGTTCCATACGCCGCCGTCACCCACAGGGGACTTGAGGTAGGTCTCAACCTCGCGGTCAGTGGCGTCCTTGCCGGCTGTGCGGATGATGTTCTCGAGGAAGAGGTTGGATTTCTCGAAGAGGTCCCAGAATGAGCAGAAGTTCTGTGAGAAATAGAATTCCTTGACGTTGAACTTCTTCGCTGCCATAGGGCGGAGTTCGTTGAGTGATGCGAAGAGCCAGCAGCGACCTGAGCTGCGCTGGTTGGTGATGCCCTTCACGTCAACGTTGTACTTGAAATAAGTGTCCAGCTTGCCTTCGTTGGAGAGGTTGGAGGCAAGGGTGTTGATGTCTGTGTTGTGGCTGAGGATGTTCTGGATTGCCACGGTTGCAGGGTCCTTCACGAAGCTGCCCTGGATCTCCTTGAGTTCATTCTCGCCGATGGTCTGTGCGCCTGCTCCGATGGACAGGAGCGCAGCGGCTGCGATAAGTATTGCTTTTTTCATATCGTAGTGTTGTTAATTGTTTTTCATTGCTTCCTCAACGTCCTCCACTGTGATAGGGAGACGCTTGCTGCCGAGACGGCGTGCGCCGTTTTCGGTGATGAGTATGTCATCCTCGAGGCGTATGCCGCCGAAATCGTAATAGGACTCGAGGCGCGCGAAGTCCACGTACTGCGCGTTGGTGCCTTCGTTCTTCCATTTCTCGATGAGGGCCGGGATGAAATAGATACCCGGCTCGTCGGTGATGACCTGACCCGGCTCGAGCTCGCGTGCCATGCGGAGGGAACCGAGGCCCAGCTGGTTCGCGCGCTCCTGACCCGGAGCGTAGCCGACGTAGTTCTCGCCGAGGTTCTCCATGTCGTGCACGTCGAGGCCCATGTTGTGGCCGAGGCCGTGAGGCATGAAGAGGCCCTGCACGCCGGCTGCCACCATCTCGTCCACGTCACCGTGCACGAGACCGAGGTTCTTCAGGCCCTGTACGATGATCTTGCTGGCTCCCAGGTGCACGTCCTTGTAGGTAATGCCGGGATGTGCCATGTCGCAGGCGAAATTGTTGGCCGTGGCCACTATTGTATATATGTCTTTCTGCTTCTGGGTGAATTTGCCGCCGCAAGGCAGGGTGCGGGTGAAATCGGATGCGTAGTGCGAAGCGATCTCGGCGCCGGCGTCGATGACGCAGAGCTTGCCGTCGGTCAGAATGCCTTCGTGGTGATGGTTGTGAAGGGTCTCACCGTGCTGCGAGAGTATGGTGGTGAATGAAGGTGCGTAGCCGCCTGAGAGGCAGACGCCTTCCATCACGCCGACGAGCTCCTGCTCCACCATGCCCGGCTTCATCATCTTCATCGCGGTGTAATGCATTGCGTAGCCGAGGTCGCAGGCCTTCTCTATCTCCGCAATCTCGCAAGGCTCCTTGATGAGACGCTGGCTGACAACGGCCAGGATGAGTTCGAGGCTGGCGGCCTCCTTCATCTGAGCGAACGGGATGCCGAGCACCTCGTTGATGTATATCTTGTTGTAATTGCGGTACTGAGGGATGAAATGTATCTTCCTGCCCTTCTTCTGCGCATCCTGCAGATATTCCGCAAGCCCGGCATAAGGGGCGCTCTTGCTGACACCCACCTCTGCGGCCTGGTCGCTCAGCAGCGGCTGAGGGCCCATCCAGATGATATCGTCGATATCCACGTCGTCGCCGAAGATGATCTCCTCGCCGTTCTCGATGTCAATCACTGCGGCAACATCCGGCTTGTCAAGGCCGAAATAGTAGAGGAATGTGCTGTCCTGGCGGAACTTATACTCGTTGGAGGCATAATTGAATGCGGCCTCGCTGTTGCCCGGCATGAAAATGATGCCTGAAGACATCTTCGAAACGAGAGTCTTGCGGCGGGCGATATATACTGATTTGTCAAACATATTGTAAAGATATTAATTTTCAAGCAAATAATCATTGAAACGCTTCGTTTCGTCCCCATTGAGGAACTCAACCTCGATAGGAACATAGAACATCCTCACCTTCATCGCCTCGGTGATGAAGCGGTTGTTCCTGAGCCTCTGGGCGTCCTTTTCGGTGGTCAGCAGTATGCAGAGAGGGTTTTTCTCGGCATAGACGCGTATCCTGAAGATGTCCGCCGCAGTGTATTTGTGATGGTCCTGGAACTTGGCGGTGGCTATCTCGTCATACGAACCGCAGAGCCATTCCTGGAGAGGGCGCGGATTGGCCACGCCGGTGAAGAGGTAGGCGCTCTTGGAATAGATGTAGCGGTTGTCGCCGTACTGCTCGAATACAGGCTTCGGCTGGCAGTATCTGATCTTGGAGAAATAAATCTCCTGGCCCGGCTTGATGCGGGTAAGCTTGCGCAGCTTCTCGCAGTCCCATTCGCTGTGGTATTCGGGGAATTTGGTCACGACCACGGCGTCGGCGCGCCTTATCTGCTCCGGAAGGTCGCGCAGATGGCCCAGCGGCAGGAGCTGGTCCTTGAAGATAGGGCGGTTATAGTCCACCAGGAAGATGGTCTTGGAAGGGATGATCTCGCGGCGCTGGAATGCGTCGTCGAGCAGTATCACGTCAGGCTTGTCCACCAGCGCGAGGAGATTGTCTATGCCGCGCTTGCGGTTGCGGTCTATGGCCACCGTCACATTGGGGAATTTGCGCTTGATCTGGAGCGGTTCGTCGCCGACCATGTCAGCGGTGTCCTCCGGCTTCACGAGCATGAAGCCCTTGCCCTTGCGCTTGTAGCCCATCGAGAGCACGGCCACACGGCAATGCTGCGAATACAGCCGCACGGCATATTCCGTCATCGGGGTCTTGCCCGTGCCGCCTGCCGTCACGTTGCCTATGCAGATGACAGGTGTCTCCCAGGAGTATGTCTTCATCTTGCCCTTGTCATACAGGCGGTTGCGTATCTTCAGGGTGATGTAATAAGGAAATAGCAGTATCTTGCTTAATATCATTGCCAGTTCTGTTGTATAAAGTCCAGAGTAGCGAAGAGCTCCTCCGGAGAGGTGGTAGTCACTAATTTGAGCCTTGTCTCCTTGAAATTGTCGAGGCCCTTGAAATAGCAGGACAGGTGCCTGCGCATCTCAAGTATGCCGACCTTCTCCCCTTTGGTCTCGAGGGATTTGGTGAGGTGGCGCTTCGCCAGCTCCACCCTGTCCGCCACGCTCATGGGCGGCAGTATTTCGCCTGTGGCCAGGTAATGCTTCACCTCGCGGAAAATCCACGGATGGCCGAAGCTCGCGCGGCCTATCATTATGCCGTCCACGCCGTACTGATCGAAGCACTCCTTCGCGCGCTGCGGGGTGGTGATGTCACCGTTGCCGATGATCGGGATGTGCATGCGCGGGTTGCGCTTCACCTCGCCTATCAGGGTCCAGTCGGCCTCGCCCTTGTACATCTGCTGCCTTGTGCGGCCGTGTATCGTCAGGGCGGCGATGCCCACGTCCTGCAGCCTCTCGGCCAGCTCCACGATGATCTTCGAGTCCTCGTCCCAGCCCAGACGCGTCTTGACGGTCACAGGCAGTTTGACGGCCTCCACCACGCGGCGCGTGATCTCGACCATCTTGTCCGGTTCGCGCATCATGCCGCTGCCCGCGCCGCGGCGCGCAATCTTGTTGACAGGACAGCCGAAATTGATGTCAAGTATGTCCGGACCAGCGGCTTCGGCGCGCACCGCCGCATCGACTATCGCGTCGGGTATGTGACCGTAGAGCTGTATGCCGATCGGCCTCTCGTAGTCATATACCTGCATTTTCGCGATGGTCTTGGCTGCGTCGCGTATCAGGCCGTCGGAGGAGATGAACTCCGTGTACATCATATCCGCACCGTATTCCTTGCAGATATATCTGAACGACGGATCCGTGACATCCTCCATAGGTGCCAGCAGCACAGGTTTTTCGCCAAGGTCTATTTCGCCAATTTTCATAATTTGCAAATTTAATCACTATCACGCCTCTCTTT
>JAKSJG010000022.1 GCA_024398365.1 Bacteroidales bacterium
GGGCCTTTTTTTATGCGGCAACCGGAGCGCCATCAGGCGCTAGCGGAGACCGCGTCGGGGCCCCATTCATGGGGTCAGCGGTCGAAGCGTCGGGTACGGGGCAGGGCCCCGTGATAACCTTGCCGCCACCTTTGAGGCCTCTGCAGATTACTGCAGGGGCCTTTTTTATATGCTGCAACATCAGAGTTTATGCTATTATAAATAATCGTAGAATTTCTTTCCGTTTGCATATTGATACAATTTTGGCTAACTTTAATGTCAAAATTGTATCAATATGTCATCAAAACTTCAATCTATCACAGCTGCCGTTTTTGCAATCTCTATTTTAACATCTTGTCAGTTTCAGGAAGACGTTCCTGTACCTGTCGTAATTGAAGGCAATTCAAAAATATTGGCATATCTGGATGTTCCACAGGATATATCCCGTACATCGCTGACTGATGAAGGTAAAGTCCTCTGGTGTGAGGGTGATGCATTTTCTCTTCTTACAGAGAAATCCAATGACCGTTTCGAAATCTCAGAAGGGGCTGGCGCTTCAAGTGCCACCTTTACCGGCAAAGAAAGTGGTACTGCTCCTTATTTCGCATTTTATCCTTATTCCGAGGATGTGACGATTGAGGGTGCTTCATTGCATTTCAAGCTTCCTCAGGAGCAGACTTTTCTGGACGGTACTTTCGCTTCTGGTTCGTCGCCGGCAATCTCATATCTTGCCACAGCTTCTGGCAACGCGCAGTTCCATAACCTCTGCGGCATTCTGGAACTTAATCTTTGCGGCAACAGTGTATTGAAGGTAAAAGCGGTCGAGATTATCAATCTTGATGGAAAACCGCTTTGGGGTGACTGCATTCTCGCTCTCGACGGCAAACAGGGAACTGATGATCAGACCATGTCCGTATCTGGTGGAAGCAATGTTATAAGAATCGTATTTGACAAAGCTGTAAGTTTGAAGGCATCTACACCAAGAGTAGTTAACGCTGTGGTTCCAGCCGGTTCATTCGCAAAGGGGTTCAGCATTAGAATTTTTGATGAAAGCGGTGCTGCGATTTCCTTATTGACAGCTCAGTCAGAACAGGTGAAGATTAAGAGGTCCTCTATAATTTCCATGAACAAATTGAAGATTCCGCAGAATGGAGAACCATTGGATGTCAAACAGAGAGGATATTACAAGGACGTGTTCATGGATGGTGGAGTCAATCTTACATCACGTACTTCATTGCCAGCCTGTCCTTATCTTGGCTGGTCACTGGATTACCTTGCCACTTCCGATTCCATATTGCAGCAAACGGTAATTGTAAAATCGGAGAATGATGGCAATGGTGCACTGCTCTATCCTGACAATGAGCCTCGATATCGTATGATTTATGTCAATGGCGGTAAGGCTAACAGCCATGCCAAGTCGCTCAATTCTACGGGACGTAACCGCCTCCAGACCTTCGTGAACAAGGGCGGTTGCTATGTCGGCAGTTGTGCCGGCGCATTCCTCGCACACAGTGAGACATCCACATACAAGTATCTTGGTATTATTCCGGCGACAATGACATCTTCTGGCCTGTCTGATTCATATACCGGCATGAATATCCCTGCGGATTCGCCTCTCCTCAAGTACGGTTACGACTTTGGTGGTGATTTCTATGTGGACAGCGTATATCACAATGGTGGTGGTTATATGAAGCCATCCAATTTGCCTGCAAAGGGGCAGATACTTGCAACATTTGTTAAACCTGGCTGGTATATGAATGGAAACGGATGCATTTGGAGTTTCAAGGCCAATGATACCAAAGGCCGCGTAGTCGTGACGGGATCGCATCCGGAAGGTGTGACAAGCGGCGAGAGACGAGATCTTATGGCGGCAATGATGCTCTATGCCACGGAAGGTGCCGGTTCCGTATCCGAAAAAAAGGAACTGACTAATGGACTTGTCTGCAAATATGACAAGACAAGTGGTACCACAGCAGGCGTGGGTGACAAGCAGTATCACCATTTTATGGTAAATATCCCTGAGAATGCGAAGAATATCAAGTTTATTCTTGAGTCGGAGAGTGATATCCCGCTGCATCTCTCGCTTCGCAAGGATGATCTGGCCTGGAGAACCGATGCTGATTTCATACTGGCGCAGGCAGGCTCATCGAAGACACTTGAGATTGATACTCTCCAGGCAGGTACCTGGTATGTCAGTGTCTATTGTCCGGCAGAGATCACGACCTCATGTGGATCAGACTCTTTCAAACAGACTGGTGACTTGAAGGCACTGGATGGCGTTCCATACAGTATTCAAGCCGTTTGGGAATAGTTTTGCATAATATTTGCCTTCAGCTTTTGTCCATAATTCTAAAACTATGCTGCGCAGGAATTTATTAATGATGGCGATGACTTTGCTTAGTTCGGTATTGTGCATCAGCGCTACAATCGTGAATTTTGACAAGCTTTGGAAGGACTACGAATCCGCCAGGAAGGCAGACCGCCCGAAACAACAGCTCGAGATACTTGAACAGATTGGGAAGGCTGCGAAAGCCAGCCATTCTGCATGGAACTTCCATCGCTACTGGCAGGAGAACATCAATGTTCAGACTTCACGCAACTGGAAACTCCATGATTCGCTCAGCAAGTGCAGGCATGCTGAAATCCTTGTATTCGATGAGCCCGTTATTACGTTTCTTGACGACGATATCGATTGGCACTCCCGCAGTTCCTTTGCAAAGGACAACGAGAACAGGCTGAGGAATGCACACAATACGGAGTTTTACTCCGCCTATTTCGGCAAGACGACTGCCAAGTGCATTCACAATGACTATGAATTCGTACTCTGGAGCATTGGCGAACGCAATGATGACAGTTTCCGGAAGATGCTTGCTGAGCATTATTCACAGGAAGCCATATCTTATTTTTACAGCCAGGACAGCCTCCAGAGACGCTTCGAGGCTTTGAATGAAGCCACGTCCGCCTCAAACCAGTACAAGGACCTGTATGATGACTGCCTCAAGTATGAAGCGCAGCGCAAGTCTTTCCGTGGCGAGGATGCCAATCTTATGGCCACTGCTACCAGGGTTGAGTCCATTGTGGAAACACTTTCAGAAAAGGATGTCTCATTCAGCGTAAAGGAGGGACATCTGAAAGCCCTTCTTCGCAATATGTCCTCCGCTACATTTATTATAAGCAGGGACAAAAAGGAAATCGACAGACACACAGTCCACAATGACAAAAAAAGTTTCTATGTCTGGGATACCCTGTATTATGACCTTCCTTATCTCGAGGACGGAAATTATGTCATCAAATGTAAGGAGGATATCCTGGATCCCGAGCTGAAATACAACAAATATTCGATCTCAGTGGCACAGCGTCACGATGCAAGGGGCTTCTCTGTATTCGCCGCCGATTATAAGACAGGAAAGCCGATGACAGATGTGGATATAATTCTATATCGGGACGACAAGGTGATTGAAACTGTCAAGCACATCAGTATGGACGGTTTCGTTTATCTCCCTGATAATGTACAGAAGAAGATCAATCTCAATAAGCTCTTCTCATACACCTTGGAGTGCCGCGCCACTGATGAAAGGGGAGGTGCAAGGCTCTCCGACAAGCTGAGGATGGCGCAGTCATCAATTGACAATGCTCCGAGCGGAGAGCGATGCGAACTCTATCTTGACAGGTCTATATGCAAGCAGGGTGACAGCATACGCTTCAAGCTCATAAATTACAACATAGACGATGATTACAGGGCTTCCACAGTCTCCGGTTCATCATTCACCGTCAATCTCTGCGATTCACAGGGGAAGACCAGGAACAGCTTGAAGTTGAAGACAGGAGCTATGGGCTCCGCGGACGGAAGCTTCATCATCCCGGAAGACTCGCACAATGGCCGCTGGCGCATATACGCCACTGACAGCCGCTGCTCTGGTTCGGCATCTTTCATTGTGGATGACGTGGTGCTGCCGTCTTATGAACTGGTCTTCGACGAATGCGATTCGATAGCCTTCCCGGGCGATGAAATCACAGTCACCGGCACCATTAAGTCGTACAGCGGACACAACCTTAGCTCCGCACGTATTACTTATTCAATAACCGGACGATCGCCCGATGTGGCTGACAAGCTGCTGATAACCGATGCTTCTGGACGCTTCAAACTGAGCTTTGCTGCAGATACGTCACAATATTATGTGGGCTATCAGGTCATGGTAAAGATCACTGACCTGACCGGAGAGACAAGGGAATTCTCGACATACCGCAGGTCTTCTCCAGATTTCAGTATGTCGTTGAATCTGAATAATCCTTCCGAAGGTGAACTCAACCTGGATTTGGCCCAGCCGCTGTACCGGAGAGGCATGTCCATACTGACTTCAGACAAGGCTGTGTTTGCCATCAACAGCTCTTACGGAGAACTTGTTATCAAGTACAGGCTGACTCGCGAAGGCAGGGCCCTGCTCAGCGGTGAATGCAGTTCAAGCAAGCCTTTGACCATAGATCTGGCCGGTCTGCCGCAAGGCATTTACACCTTGGAAGCCGTGTCCTCCAAGGGCAAATACAGCTGCTCGACAGAATGTACTTTCTTCAAGATGACAAAGAATGACAAGGTCATCAACGACAGCCTTGAGCATATTTTCCTGCCTCTCGACGGAGACGTGCCTGCCTTTGTCATCGGCACCACTTCGGGCCCGATGTGGGCATGCGTCGCCCTGTACGGTCCCGGCAATGTGCCTCTTGACGCGCGTCTCGTGCATCTTGATGGTGTCAAAGGCTCTGATGGTTCCATGGCCAGGATATGTTTCGACAATGTCAAGGATATACCTCACGAGACCCGCGCCTATGTGCTGTATTTCCGCGACGGTCAGGCTTTCAGCTGGGACCATGCATTTGTACGCCCTGCGAAGGAGCACCTCCTGCCTCTGGATTTTACACGTATGCACACTGCGGCAGGCCCGGCGTCCAGCTATACCTTCCTCTTGAAGTCCCGCCCAGGCGCAGAGGGCCTCGCTTCGGTCTATGACAAGGCGATGGAGGCCTTCGGCTCCAATCGGTATATCGGTATCAATCTGCCTGTACCTTCGGCGCCATATATTCAGTTTGCCCGCAATGCTGCAGCTGGCGGGCAGAGCGAATACGAGGCATATATCATCGCTTACGGTAAGAGCAAGGGACGCGCGGCGGGCCGCGTAGTGATGGCATCCAAGGCCGCTGCCCCGATGATGCTTGACGCTGTGGCTGCAAATGAGTCAGTTCAGACCGAAGAGGCGGTCAGTATTGAAGACCATGCCTCAGGCGTTGAGCCTGCAGTGCGCAGCGATTTCGGCACTGTGCTGGCTTTCGAACCTTTCCTGAAAGCGGATGCGGACGGCAATATGTCATTTGAAGTACGTACATCCGACAAGCTTTCCACCTTCATAGTTCAAATTTTCGCTCACGATGCGGATATGAACAATGCCGTGACATCAACTGAAATGGTGGTCAAAGTGCCTGTGGAAGTGTCACTGCAGCAGCCGCGCATACTCTACGAAGGCGACCGCTATGTAGTCAAGGCTACATTCTCAAATTCCCTTGACCGACAGGTGGACGGCATGGTAAAGGTCGAATTGCTTGATGGCGGCGATTACAAGACTGCACGCCTTATCAGCGCGGAGGAGGATGGCCTCAGCATTGATGCTTCTTCGCAGAAGGACTTCGAATATGAACTAACGGTACCCCAGGGCATTGACAGCTTAGGCATAAAGCTCAGTTTCATCCCTCAGGTTACCGAAGAAGACGGCAACAATGCTGCGGATGCGATATTCGTCAGTGTGCCTGTATATCCGGCAAGCCAGACCATCACCGAGTCACATTCGGCACTGGCGCTCAGTGGGGCTGACAAGGACGCCATCATAGCACAGTTGCGTACTATGTTCGTCAATGGCCCTGCAAAGGATGCGCAGTTCAAGGAGATCTCAATTCACGATATGCTTCTCGAGGCATTGCCTAGGGAAGTGGATACCGCTGCCGTCAATGCTGTGACACTTTCCGGTTCCATCAATGTGGCGTATTCTCTCGATATGCCGTATGAAGCGCTGTTGAAGAAGCTTGAGGCTTGTCGCAATACTGATGGAGGCTACGGGTGGTTCCCGTCAATGAGTTCCAATGCAGTTGTAACCGCGCTTGTGCTGGAAAGGCTTTCCGGCATCGCGGATGCGCAGACGGAGCTTTCCGATGCAGTGAAGTGGCTTGACAGGGCTGTGCTGGACAATTATTCGCAGAAGATGTGGTGGCACGGCATAGGGTTGCCGCAGTATCTCTATGTCAGGAGCCTGTATCCGAGCATCGAATTTGATGCGGGTAAGGTTGACGCTAAGGCCCTCAAGGCCTTCCGCAAGTGCGTCCGCGAATACCTTACTCCAGGCAGGGACCGCGGCCTGCAGGGGCAGATCGCCCTCAAGACCAGACGTGCCCTGACTCTGCGCCGTCTGAGCGACTATGAGGCGGGGGCCACCCTCGCAAAGGCCTGGGGCGTTGAACTCGGTACCGTGCGGAAGCTGGAGAAATCCATGGAGAAGGACATCGCTTCGCTTCGTGAATATGCGGTGGAGCATCCTTCCGGAGGTGCATATTTCCCTAATGCCTTTATGCCTTGGCGTGGTCTGCTCGAAGGCGAACTCTACGAGCATACGCTGTTGCACCGCCTGCTGGGCGATGACCGCATCTGCCTCTGGATGATGGTGCAGAAGGAGACTCAGCGGTGGGGGCAGGATCCGGCATACGTGGATGCCCTGCTTGAGGTTCTTTCTTGTCCGGAGAATATTCAGAATACTGGTGTCGTCACGCTTTCGGCTTCCTGGAAAAAGCCTTTCAGCCAGATAGAGGCTTCCGGTAACGGTATGAGTGTCACGCGCGAGTTCCTCCGCGAGACGAAGGACAAGGACGGACACGTTTCTTATGAAGGACTCAAGGATGGGGATTTGCTTAATGTAGGTGACAAGATCACCGTAAGATACAATATCTGGAATGAGGAGAACCGCAGTTTCGTGCGTCTGAAGGCCTTCAGACCGGCTAATCTGATGCCGGTGGAGCAACTTTCCGGTCCTATGGGATGGCGCCCTTGGCTGCTCAGGACATTGAACTGCCCGACTCCGCAGGGCTACCGCAACGTGCTGCCGGATGCGACCGAATACTGGTACGACGTCTATCCGGAGGAGAAGACCGCAGTGTCAGAGCAGTTCTATGTCACGCAGAAGGGATGCTTCCAGAGCCCTGCTGTCATCATAGAGTCGCTCTACGCGCCGCATTACCGCGCTAATGACAAGCCTTCACCATCAAGTTCTGACTAAATCAATTTTTATCATATATGAAAAAGGTTTTAATGCTCATCTCGCTGGTTCTGATGATGGCCGGCAGCGCCCAGGCGGCGAAGGACAAGTCCTATTCCCTGACTTCTCCTGACGGGAAAACAGTCATCAATGTAGAGACCGGTGAGAGTTTCAACTGGTCAGTAGTATATGGCGGCCAGACCGTCATCCAACCATCCGCATTGTCAATGACCGTCGATGGAGTGACATACGGCCCGGGATCGAAGGTGTCAAAGACATCCACTGACAAGAAGAAGGGTACTTTCAAGACTCCGATCTACAAGTGTTCATCCGTGGAATATTCGTATTCCGAACTTGACATACGCTTCAAGGATGACTTCGGCGTGATATTCCGTGCATACGACAATGAAGGCGTGGCATACAGATTCTATTTCACCGGCCTCAAGGGCGGTGAGAAGGTGAATGCCGAGCAGGCCGAATTCAACTTCGACTTCAACTACAAGGCATATGTCGGCTATTCCACAGGCAAGGCAAAGCCTTTCACAACCAACTTCCAGAATACCTACAAGGTGCAGACCCTCGATTCGCTGAGCGCGGACCGTATCGCATTCACTCCTCTGCTCGTCCAGCTCAACAACGGGCTCAACGTGGAGATCACCGAGTCTGACATCGAGGCTTATCCGGGCATGTTCCTGCAGAAGAATCCAGAGCAGGGCAATTCCCTCGTCGGCGTTTATGCGAAGGTGCCTTCAGCTCTGAAGGTAGGACAGAAGAGGGGCGAGGAGATGGTGGAGGCCTACTCTGAAGATGTAGCCATCATCCGCGACGCTTCCAGCGCAAAGCAGCCTCATCTCTTCCCTTGGAGAATCCTTGCAATTGCTGAGAATGACGGCGCGTTGCTGACCAACAATATCGTTGCCCTGACTGCTGCTCAAAGTCGCGTGAAGGACATCTCCTGGGTTAAGCCGGGCAAGATTGCGTGGGACTGGTGGAATGACTGGAATATCACCGGCGTGGATTTCCGTGCCGGCATCAACACCGAGACATACAAGTATTACATAGACTTCGCCGCTGCGAACGGCATCGAATACGTAGTGCTCGACGAAGGCTGGTCAGACCATCTGGACATGCTCAAGATTGTCCCTGAGATTGACCTCAAGGCCATAATTGACCATGCCAAGAGCAAGAATGTGGGCATAGTCCTCTGGGGCGTTGCATACCTGCTCGACAGGGATCTTGACGCTGTATGTCAGAAATATTCCGAGATGGGCGTGAAGGGCTTCAAGATAGACTTCATCAACCGCAACGACCAGCTCGCGGTCGAGCGCCTGTACCGCATCAACGAGGCTTGCGCCAAATATCACCTGATGCTCGACTACCACGGCATGTATCCGCCTGCCGGCATGAATCACACTTACCCACACGTTGTCAATTTCGAGGGCGTATATGGCCTCGAGGAGGTGAAATGGATCAAGAACGGCGAAGTGATGGTGGACTATGACGTGACATTCCCGTTCATACGCCAGCTCTCAGGTCCCGTTGATTACACGCAGGGCGGTGTGCACAACGTCATCAAAAAGGAATATGTCGCCAATTATTCCAACCCTCTGACACCGGGTACACGCAGCCGTCAGGTGGCTGAATATGTCATCTTCGACTCTCCGTTCGAGATGCTCTGTGACACTCCTTCCAACTATATGAGGGAGCAGGAGACGACCACCTTCATCTCCCAGATCCCTACTGTATGGGATGAGACCATCGTTCTCGACGCAAAGGTCGGCGAATACATCGTGGAGGCACGCCGCAGCGGCAAGACCTGGTATGTCGGCGGCCTGACCAACTGGGAGGCGCGTGACATCACCGTCAATTTCAGCTTCCTCAAGGGCAGCAAGACAGCAAGCATATTCCGCGACGGCGTCAACTCCGACCGCAACGCAAACGACTACAAGTGCGAGAAGCTGAAAGTATCCTCAGGCACCCCTGTCAAGATTCACATGGCTCCTGGCGGAGGATTTGCAATGATTGTTAAATAATGGCTCTGCGGGTATAGTTTTTGTATTAACGTCCTTGTTAACGAAATGAAAAATACAAGGACATGAAACGCATATTTCTTCTTTTATTTGCGACAGCCATCCTTGGAGCGTGTTCCAAGGATGGCGTCGCCGTTTATGCCGGCTACTATTCTTTCAAGACCGGCGGGACTGTGGATATCCAGGGTAAGGTCTTTGACATCCAGAAGGATACCACAAGCATTGATACCATTGTCAACAATTACAAAGTGGCGGGTCGCGAGGTCTCGGACACTACTTACAAGTATCACATAATACGTGATACCCTGGGCAGCCGTGATACATCCTTCCTCCGTCATCTCGTTGCTGAGAGCGGACAGATGCACATCCTCAAGGACAGCGGCGATGAGATGATACTCACCATGAATATCAACGGAGGTGATCCTGTGGTATTCACCGCGAAGTGTGAGGACGGCCAGCTTACCCTGTCACCGACCCGCAGGATGGTCGGTATCAGGCCGGGCGATGATGATGACGATAATGTCAGCTGCGACCTTACAGTCTCCGGTACGGGCCGCAGATATGACAATATGATATTGTTCAGGCTGTTTTATGCCGGCAAATATTCCTATGACGGTCTTGACGGCGTGATATATGATTCAAGGGTTGATTGCATTGCCACTGAAAATGAATAAGCGTGTCATATTGGCAGCCTGCCTCGTCAGTCTGACGGGCTGCAACCCGAAGGCGAAGGTTGAAGAAATGAAGGCGTATCTGCTGGACAGACGTGACGCCGCTCCCGTGGAAGTGACCGTGCTGGGCACCTCGGCGGAGGAGGCTCCGTCTTCAGTGTGCTATGTCGGTACGGTGGAGGCGTCTGACAAGGCGTCCGTCGGCATACGTGCATCCGGCACTCTGACATCAGTCAATGTAAGGCAGGGACAGAGAGTCTCTGCCGGGCAGCTGCTGGCCACCGTGGAATCACGCGGCCTCCGGAGCGCCTGGGAGTCAGCCAAAGCATCTCTGGACCAGGCTGAAGACGGCTGGGAGAGGATCAGCAAGGTCTATGGGACAGGTACGGTGACCGAAGCCAAGTATATCGAAGTCCGCACCAAGGTGGAGCAGGCCCGCTCGAGCGAAGCTGCCGCCCGCAAGGCACTGGAGGACTGCAACGTCAGAGCTCCTTTCAGCGGCATTGTGAATGAAGTGTTCCTTAGTGTCGGCGTATCGGTCAATCCCGGTGACCAGCTCCTTCAGATGGTGGCCGTAGGGGCGCCTGAGATACATTTTCCATTACCTGAAAATGAATTCCGCAGCCTGAAAGTGGGGGACAGGGCCAGGGTGACCATACAGGCCGTTGACAGAAGCTTTGACGCCGTGCTGACTTCCAAGGGCGCGGTGGCTTCGCGCCTGGCGCACAGCTACGACTGCGTGCTTTCGATACGCGGTAACATTTCCGGCATAATGCCGGGAATGGTATGCAAGATATATTTCGAAAATGACAGCCCTGACAGCATAGTCATCCCATCATCGGCCGTTAAGACGGATATGGACGGACGTTATGTCTGGGTGGTCAATGACAGTATAGTCAGCAGGAAATACGTCACCATCTCGGGCTATTCCGGTCAGGGTATCGTCGTATCAGACGGACTGGATCCGGATGATCAGGTGATAGTGGAGGGCAGCCGCAAGGTCTCCACAGGAATGAAGGTTAAAGTGAGGTACTGATGGATTTGCGCAAGGATCTGAAGAATCTCCGCAGCGGCAATGGCGGCATTGCCGGCTGGGTGAAGTGGGCTATCCGCGAGAAGACCCTCGTCTATCTCTGCGTCCTGGCCCTGATAGTGCTTGGCGGACTCGGACTGGTGAAGATGAACAAGGACGAGTTTCCGACATTCCAGCTCAAGCAGGGTCTGGTTGTCGGCATTTATCCCGGTTCGACCGCAGCTGAGGTGGAGTCGCAGCTGACCAGACCGCTAGAGGAGTATCTGTTCTCATTCAAGGAAGTGGAGCGCAAGAGCACCCACAGCGTCACGCGTGACGGCATCTGCTACATATATGTGGATCTCAGGGTCTCAGTGCCCCAGTCCAAGAAGGACGAAGTCTGGTCCAAGATCAAACTCGGCCTTCAGGCACGCAAGCAGACATTGCCGAGCGGTGTTCTTGCCGTTGCGGTGCTTGACGATTTCGCCAATACAAGTTCGATCCTTCTTGCTGTCGAGTCTGATGACAAGAGCTATTTCGAACTTCAGGATTATACCGATGACCTTTGCGACAGGCTGAGACAGATTCCTGATCTGGCCAAGGCTGAGACCGTCGGCACCCAGGAAGAGGAATTTGCCGTCATACTTGACAGGGAGAAGATATCCTCCTACGGCATTGACCCGTCCAGACTGATGTTCGAGTATCAGGCATCGTCCATTTCGGCTCCCGCCGGAACATTCAATACCTCATACACGAGCGCGCCGATACATATCCAGGGCGCCCTTGCGGGGGAACGCGAAGTGGCCGAGCGCATCATTTATTCTGATCCGGAGGGCAATGTCGTAAGGCTGAAGGATATCGCCACCATAGTGCGCAGATACAAGGATCCGAGCAGTTTCGTGTCGTACAACGGCCACGCCTGCCTCATTCTCAACATAGAGATGAGACCTGACCATGACATCGTGGCATTCGGCCGCGAGGTGGACAAGGTGCTGGAGGAATATGCTCCCAATCTGCCTGACAGCGTGAAGATGAGCAAGGTGTGTGACCAGCCGAGGGTGGTTTCGACGAGCGTCTGGTCCTTCCTCCGTGACCTCCTGATATCAATGCTGGTGGTCATCTTCGTGATGCTGATGCTTTTCCCTATGCGCTCGGCGCTCATTGCCAGCTCAGGCGTGCCTGTGTGCACCGCCGTGGCCGTGGCGATAATGTATCTGACGGGAATGCCGCTCAATACCGTGACTCTCGCCGCGCTGATAGTGGTGCTGGGAATGATTGTGGACGACTCCATCATCACGATGGACGGCTATATGGACAAGATGAGCCGTGGCTATCACGGAGCGGATGCCGCCGCGGAAAGCGCCAAGGAGCTCTTCATGCCGACTTTCGTCGCCACGCTTGCCATCTGTCTGATGTTTTTCCCGGTAAAGCTCATCATCACAGGTTATCTGGGTGATTTCGTGAGCCTGTTTCCATGGGTAATCCTCATCGCGCTTATGACTTCACTCTTCTATGCGGTGACGGTGGTCCCTTCAATAGAGGTGAAATATATCAAACCAGTAGATCCTGATGCTCCGAAGAATGCCATTGCGCGCATTCAGGATAAGTTCTTCAATTTCCTGCAGGGCATATATGAACGTTGCCTGCGCTGGTGCTTCTCGCACCCTGCTGCAACCATAACCGGCGGAGTCCTTTCCATTGCCCTTGGCGTGGTGATGTTCCTCCAGCTCAACATACAGATGATGCCTTCCGCTGCGCGCAAATTCTTCGTTGTGGAGATGTACACGGAGGCGGGCAACGGTATAGACAAGACCAAGTTCTATGCTGATTCACTGCAGACCATACTTCTGAAAGACAAGAGGGTGGAGTCGGTGACTTCCTTCATCGGCACCGGCGCTCCACGCTTCAATGCCACTTACACTCCGGTGCTGCCATCCCCGCAGACGGCGCAGCTCATAGTCAATACAACGTCCTCGCGCGCTACGGAAGACCTTCTGAAGATGCTGGAGCGCGACTATGAGCATATATTTCCGGAGGTGCTGATACGCTACAAGCAGATGGACTACAATGCCGCGGAGGCGCCTATAGTCGTGATGATCAAGGGTGATGACCGCAATGACCTCCTGCGTCCTGCGGAAATGATCCAGGGCTACCTTACGTCTCTGTCCGATGAGACAAAATGGGTGCACAGCGATGCTGACAATTTCGAGCCTTCAGTCATCGTGGACCTGGATCCTGACGAATCGGCCAGACTGGGCGTGACAAAGGCCATGCTTTCCCTCTCGCTTGCAGGCACTTTCAATGGCGAGAAGGTGGCCTCCATATGGGAGGGTGACCGTGAGATCCCGGTCAACATATACAGTGAAAGTGTGTCCGACACGATGGACTACGAGGTGATATCCAACCAACTTGTCAATACTTCCTTCCCGGGCGTGAGCGTACCGCTGCGCCAGGTCGCCGATGTCAGACCTGACTGGGCCCTCGCACAGCTCTGCCGTGACAACGGCCGCGAGACGGTCAATGTCTATGCAGACTTGAAAATGGACCACAGCCAGCCGGCGGTGGAGAAGAAGGTCAAGAAGTTCATAAAGCGGGAGGTTGAGCCTATTCTTGCTCCCGGTGTGACGATAGAGTATGCCGGACTGACGGCTACCAATGCCGATGTCATACCGGAGATTGCCTGGTCTTTCCTGGCGGCCTGCTCTGTGCTGTTCATATTCCTGCTGCTCCATTTCCACAAGGCGAGCATTGCGGCGCTGACGATGGCGCTGAGTTCGCTCTGCCTTTTCGGTGCATCGTTCGGCCTGTGGATCTTCGGCCTGGACTTCTGCATGACTGCGGTGCTGGGCCTCATTTCCCTGGTGGGAATCATTGTGCGAAATGGCATACTCATGTTCGAATATGCGGAGGATGCCCGCTTCAAGGAAGGCATGGACATAAAGACGGCCTCTTTCCAGGCCGGTCAGAGGCGTATGAGGCCTATATTCCTGACCTCATGCACCACGGCTCTCGGAGTGCTGCCTATGATCATCAGCGGTGACCTGCTCTGGATGCCAATGGGCGTGGCCATCTGCTTCGGAACCATGTTCAGCATCTTCCTGATAACCCTTATCATGCCGGTCGCTTACTGGCAACTTTTCAAAAAAGGAGATAAAGCCAAATGAGAAGACTGATTGCTATATTGTCGATAATACTGTCTGCTCCGCTGATGGCGCAGACCAGGCTGATCAGCCTGTCGGAATGTCTTGAGGCCAGCGCCGGCAACGACCTGTCCCTGGAGAATTCCAGACTGGACGTGCTGTCGTCCAAGGCGGCGAGGACCGAGGCGCTGTGGGGCTATCTGCCGAACATCAGCATTGCTGCCTTCGGCTACGATGCCGTTGACCCCATGCTCCGCATCACAACCAATGAAGTGCTTGGCAACAGTGATGCCGCCAATGTACTCAATGAGCAGATACGCGCATACGCCTACGAAAACGGCATGAAGCCTTATTACGAGGCGGCCAACTATGGTTATGGTGCCGGCATTTCGGCTGTACAGCCGCTATATATGGGCGGAGTGATAGATGCCGGCAACAAACTGGCTGAACTTGCGGTTGAGGCCGCTGAGGTAAAGGACAGGATCGCCCGCAGGGATGCCAGGGACTCCGTCGAATGCAGATACTGGCTGATTGTCTCCCTGCAGGAGAAGGAGAAGACGCTCTGCGATGCGGCTAGGCTGCTGGACAGCGTAGCGAAGGACGTCAGCAGCGCCATCGCAGCCGGTGTGGCCACGCAGTCTGACCTGCTCTCCGTGCAGTTGAGGCGCAAGGAACTCGAATCCGGCCGCATCATGCTCCGCAATGCTTCCAACCTCCTGAAGATGGACCTCTTCAATACCATAGGCATCGAATACGAATATGCCGGTCTGGATGACATACGCCTGTCTGATGCCCTTGACAGACTTCCGTCTCCGGAGTCCGTCATTTCCGGCGCGGCAGCGGCGGGGGATCTGGATGAGTCAAGGCTGCTCGCTCTCAATGTGCGCGGCGCAAAGCTTGAGAAGAAGCTGGCGATGGGCAAATACAAGCCGCAGCTGGCTCTGGGTGCAAGCTACAACTACAATGACCTGATGGGACAGAACCGCCCTAAATTCAACGGCATGGCCTATGCTACGGTGCGCGTGCCGCTCTCAAGCCTGGGCAAGGCAGGCATACAGGCCAGAAGGATGAATTATCAGATACAGAAGGCCGAGAACGAGAAGCAGTCACTTGACCGCAAACTGGACCTCAAACTCGACAAGACCCGCATGGACCTTGAGACGGCCTGGGCGCAGTATGGTGTCGCTCAGGAGTCCGTGGCCGTGGCGGAGGACGCGTTGAAGCACGTCACAGCCAACTTCAAGGCCGGACTGGCCACGTCATCCGAACTGCTGCAGGCCGAATATCTGCTCCGCAGCGAAAAGGAAGCCCTGATAGGCAGGATGATAGATTACCGCAACGCGGTCAGCGCATTCACGAGCCTGAGGCCTCAAATGCCATAGCGAGGGTCAGGCCCTTGGTGGAGTCCAGCAGTTCCCCGAGAGGGGCGATGCGCTTGCGGCCAGTAGAATTGCACAGATAACGCATTATCAGGAACAGATCGGAGCGCTTGAATACCAGTACGATGCGCTTGCCGTCGCGTACCATGTAGCCCTTGATTGACACCATTGCTACGGTGGCCTTGAACTGCCTGGTCTTCGCATCCAGCGTCCAGTCGAAATCCATAGACTTGCTCCCGAGCCTCAGGCTGCCTTTGTGGTCTGAGCTGAAGCTCACCACGCAGTTGGTCTTCGAGGCACCCATCGCAGAGAGATGCTCGTCCACCGCCTTCTTGTCCGGTGTCGGACCTTCCTTGTCCATGAATACGAATTCGTTTGCTACATAGCCCCAGTGGCCTGTCATCTCCGCTTCGGACGGCGCCTTCTTGCCAGCAGTCAGGCTGCTGATGAGTATTGAGAGTATGATGAGAAGTTTCATGATGTCGGATGTTTTCTTTTGCCAAAGATAAGCATATTTTTCGATAGAGAGTCCATCGTAATGGCCCTGCGGCTCTACCCAACTCTCGACATTTTTAGTATTTTTGTGCCATTATGCAAAGAGAAGTGAAGGATACCACGGAGCTCACGAAGTACGGGAAGCATTATTCCGAGGATGGGCTGTGGGACAAGATTCGCAAGGTGGCGAAAAAGGCGGGGCGGGACGTCATAAGGATGGCGCTCGTGCTGTTCTATACACTGAAGTCACCTAAGGTGAATGTGCGGGACAAGGCCGTAATCCTTGGCGCGCTGGGGTATTTCATACTGCCGGTGGATCTGATTCCGGATTTCATCCCGGCGCTGGGCTTTACTGATGATTTTGCTGCGCTGATGCTGGCCTTGAAGGCTATCAGCGAGTCAGTGACTCCGGAGTACGAGGCTCAGGCGGATGCCAAACTGCTCGAGTGGTTCGGATAAATATCTGTTCTTGTCATTATTTATTACAATGGGTTATTGGGATACTTGAATAATTAGTCTTATCTTTGCGGCCCATTAACGAGTCTGTTAGTTTTACATTAGAGATATGAAGTATTTTAATTCAAAGAAGGCTTACAAAGCCCCTCAAGCCGAGATAATGGAGGTAAATGTACAAGGTATGCTTTGTCAAAGCACAAGAACCGAGAAGTTCAGTATGAGTGGTAATAGTTACGATGAGGACAGCTGGGAATAGGGAGGACATGAAGAAGATTATCAATACTTTCGCCGCTTTCGCTGTAGCATTTACAATGGTTTCCTGTGATAAGGAGAATGCTACATCCGAGACAAGCCGCATGGCAGTCATCTTCGCATCCACGGAAAATGGAATTACCAGGACAGCCCTTGACGGAAATGATACCGACGGTTATGATGTTGTCTGGTCAGCGGACGACTCTTTCGTGATAGGAAATAAGACATTTACTCTCACAGAAGGCGAGGATGCGACTAGTGGTAAATTCGAGGGCGTTATTCCTGACGACGGAAACTACACAGTTTATTATCCTTCTATCTATAATGGAACGGACTGGCCTGCATCTCAGCCATACGCCGAGGGAAACATCGCGGGCTCTCCTATGAAAGCTTCAGTCAAGGTGGCTGATGGCAATCTCCCCGCTTCGATTCAGTTTAAAAATGTGGGTGGTATTCTCCGCCTTACCGTAAAGAATGCTGATGAACAGATTTTGACCAGGATTGTCGTCTGCGCTGATGGCCTTGAGCCGATTACTCTTGACTGCAACGGGGGCGTGAAGCTGACCGAAGAGGGTGTTGTGTTCCATATTGCGATGCCCGAAGGTGAATATGACAATGTAAGGATTTCCCTGAAATCAGGCGCTCTTATCTGCAGGAAGAAGCTGTCCTCATCCACTAAGCTTGTGATCAACCGCAGCAAAATCACCACGGCATCTTTCACGGCCAGGGATTTTGCGCTGCCGGATGGAGCTGTTCCATTGATTTTCAGTGTGGGGGACAATAAGAGGGTTATGCTGGCATGCGGCAACCTCTGGTGTGACACAGCTGAAAACCCGGGTCCGGAGAATTTCCATTTTGAGACAAATTCATTGGACACTCCAGGCTCCGGGACAAGGAATGAATCCCATATCTCTCACTTTATGTGGAGCGGAACACTTCAGGGTGCTGTAGCTTTGGAATATGACGGCAATGTCGCAGAAAAGGGTGTCTTTTCCGGTTATTTCACGGTTGACGACTGTGACCTGTGGCGCCTGCCAACAAATGAGGAATGGAAATACCTGTATAATATCTCCAAGTCCGATGGGCCGCGCAAGGGCAAGCATAGCGGCCTTCGCCTGTATGCCGATGATTCTGATACGGACTATGTCGAACTCCCTGCTGCCGGATATCGCAACCATTACAAGAGTGAAGATATCATCAGCTCAGGGGCTTATGGAATGTATTGGTCCTCATCAAGTTATGGGAATGACAACGCCGATGCTTACGCCCTTCACTATTATTTGGGAGCCGTCAATACAGAATGGTATAACAAGAATATGGCATTTTCTGTCCGTCTTGTCATGGATGTTGATGACATCAAGTAGAAGTCAAGATTGGTCAAAGAGAATCATGAATAAGCTTATATATATCGCCGCTTCCGTATCGGCAGCATTAACACTTTTTTCCTGTACGAGGGAAATGACCGACCAGGCAGGGGATGACATTGTCGTAATATCCGCCATCATTGAGGACGATGCTACAAAGACGACACTCTCCGGCAACGATACAGAAGGCTACGATGTTGTGTGGACAGAGGGGGATTCATTCAAGATTGGAAACGTGACCTTCACCCTTTCCGAAGGTGCTGGCACCAAGTGCGGCAAGTTCACCTGCTCGGCAACACAGCTCAAGAAACTTCAGAACGGGACCTTTACCGTTTACTACCCATCCACTTACGACGGCACATGGCCTATAGCCCAGAATTACAGCGAGGACGGACTTTTCACAAACTATCCTATGAAGGCCAGCGTGACAGTTTCTGATCTCCAGGTGCCTGAATCCATAAGCTTCAAGAACGAGGGCGGCATTCTCCGTCTCACTGTAGATGCAATAGACCAGTCAGAACCTGTAATTGTTAATAGTGTCACCATGAGCGCAGCCGAACTCGATGAGTCCATCTCTCTTTACAGCGGAGACGGCGTGACAATCGACGAAGGCGTCGCCAAGGATTTCTACATCGCTGTTCCTGCTGGCGAATACACCGGAACCACCATTACCTTCAATACATTGGACGGCAAGGTGTTCAAGAAGTCGATGAAGGCAGGCAGGAGTCTTGTTGTTGAGCGCAGCATGATCACACCTGCCAAATTCTCAGTAAAGGAATATGCTGAGCCGTTCCCTGACGGAGCCCTTCCGGGTGTGTTCAGCGTAAGCGACAGCAAGAAGGTTGTATTCTCCAGGGGTAACATGTATTGGAACGGCAGTTCCTTCCAGTTCGAAGGCAGCCAGCTTATGTATGATGACCGGTGGAACGAATCCCACGTGTCCCATTTCTTCTGGACCCCGGAATCCGGGACAGCTTATGCCGGTGAAGTTGACGATGAGTTTTTCGATAAAATGCTTCCAGAGGATGTATTCTTCACCAATGCCAAAGGTTTTACTGCCAACGGTGAGAGCGATACCTGGTTCACCATGTCCAATGAAGAGTGGGAATATCTGCTTGGCAGAGATGGGAAGTGCTCTTTTGCGACAGTAGCCGGAAGAAAGGGCTGGGTGATTGCCCCTGACAATTATGCCGGAACTCTCAAGGAGAAATATGATGCCACAGAGTGGCCGTCAGCAGAGGCGGGCGGTCTTGTCTTCCTGCCATTCGCCGGTCAGCGCATGACGGCAGACGAGATGGGCGATTTTGAGACACAGGGCTGTTACTGGTCCGCTTCATTATTTTTAGAAGATGAGGAGGATGCCAGCTGTGCTTATTATTTGGGCTTCACGCCAGAGGATATTTTTCCGGATAACACATGGCGCGAATCAGGTTATGCCATCCGCCTCGTGAAGGAATATTCCGCACTTGTCGCCGGGAAATAGCCTCCTGCTCGAGTGGTTCGGATAAAATATAATGCCTTGCGTCATCCGACGCAAGGCATTATTAATTTGTTGGGTGCCGGATTTTACTTCCAGCTGGCCTTGATGCTGTACTCGACGCCCTGTACAGGCTCGGTGTTGCCGCTATACAAGTAACGGCCATTGGTGAGGGTGGCGGTTGGCTTGTCAGGGCAGTGTACGCCGACGCTCCATGTGCCTTCTTCGAGAGTGTCGAAGTGCAAGGACTTGGTCTTGCCATTGTTTACCGCGAAGAAGTCTGCCTCTGTCAGCCATGCAGAACCATTTTTTCTCATGGTGAGGTAGAGATTGCCTTCGTATTCGCTCTTGAGCTCGACAGTGATATCCTTTGCTCCTGCAGGGACCTTGAGGAGGAAGAAGTGGTACTGGCCGTCACCGATAGGGGCGTAGTTGGCCAGTGTCTTGTTCATCACTCGCTCGGTGCCATTGCTCAGTGTTGCCTTGGCCTGGGCGATGCCGTTGCCGTCAGTGGCGTAGCGGGCCATTGCTGCGAAGAGTTCACGGCGTTCGCCTGAAGTTACTCCTTCAGGGTGTGAGCCGATGAGTACGCGGCGACCTTCCTTTGCGTTTGGCTTATATGCCCAGCAGCTTACCTTGCCCTCGGACTTGGTGTTGGCGTTCTTGTATCTCATGAGGATCTCAGTGCCGGTCGGTGGAGTATAGTCGTTTTCGGACATGTAGCAGCCGCCGTTGTGATAGACTGAGTCGATTTGCATGTCTCCGCCGAAATTGTAGTATTTGAGCAGAGGAGAGCCTGACATGATTGTATGGTCGGTGTAGGTGTCGCTCATACCGGTATGATATACGTGACCCGGCCAGATGTTGAGATATTCGCTGGTGGTGCTGTAGCTGTCGTAACCCTTGCTGGCAATAAGTGCACCTGCGCAGGTTCCCACATATCCGCCGCCGTTCTTCACGAAAGTGACGATGCGGTTGCGGCCTTCAGCGCCGAGGGATTTGCCGTGGTTGTTGGACTGACCGCCGTTGACATAGATCATGCGGAAGCGCGGTTCGCCATCAGGGTAAAGCAGCGCTCCATTGGAGTCATCGGCATCGCCTATGATAATTTCGTCCTGAATGTCCTGGTCACTGGTCGCGAGGTATTCGAGGGACCATCCGAGAAGTCCGGTGACTGCAGGGAGGGTGGTGCGGCCGGTAAGGCTAACGCCGCCGTCCATGAATGCGTCCTTGTAATATCCGCGGGCAAGAGTGTCGGCCGGCTCGGAGATATTGGCCGTAATCTTATACTTTGTCATCGATGAGAACATTGAGCGGCTTACTTTTGCCTGTGTGTTCGGGGTGGAAATGACGGATACCAATTCTCCCTTGCTGTTGTATAGTCTGGCGCTGAAACCATTACGGAATGCTCCGGCAGGAACTACTGCGCAGAAGGACTTCGGAGTGGAGGCGAGAAGGCTTATGGCCTTAGGCATTTCGAGCTTGAGACAGCTGCTGCCTCCGGAAACGGTCATGGTCTGCTCATCGGTACCCTGCTTGCCGTCGAGGGCTACTGAGCAGTCTCCCCAGAGTTGCTGTCCGCTGTTGTCTATCAGTTCGATGACTGAGACCTTGACGCTTGAGCCGCAGAGGTTCATCTCAAGTATGCCGCAGAGGTTCTTGAACTGTATCGGAGACCATGGGTCGGCAACGCTTGCCAGTGCAGGGGATGAATTCTGGCTGAAAGTGCCGACAGTGTTGATGATCTGAGTCTGAGGAAGCTTGAACTTGATGGCTCCATCCTCAATGCGGCTGTCCTCTGAATAAGGGTACAGCGCGTAATAAGGAGCAGCGCCGGTCAGAGTGCCGGTGAACTCCGCAGAGCCTGTTTTTGCCCCGGAAGTAAGCGTGAATTTGTCACGTGTGCTTTCTGTGATGAGTGCGAAGGCGTCCCCGTCGCTCCAGAGTACCTTTCCGTTTTCGTCAACGCTTGTCTTGGTTGACTGAGGGGTCTCGAATGATGCGGAGATGACGAAGTCTCCGTAATCTTCGGCAGGTTCAACCGTGCTGTCCGGTTCATTCTGGCAGGATGCGGCGAAGATGAGTGCCGCAAGGGCCAGAGGAATGTAGATTAATTTTTTCATTATTGTTGGTAAATATTATTTCCAGCTTGCCTTTATCGAGTAGTTCACGCCGTTGAGCGGCTCGATGTTCTCTGAATATTCATAGTGTCTGTCCACGAGCTTGGCTTTCGGGGTGTCCGGGCAGTAAATGCTTACAAACCACGTGCCTGCCGGCAGAGAGTCAATGTTCAATGTCTTTGTCGATCCCGGATTGGCAAGGAAATACTCCGCATCGCTGAGCCATGCTATGGCATCACGGCGGAGCGCCAGATAGAGGTTGCCGCTGTAACTGCTGCTCAGCTCTACTTTCATATCCTTTGCTCCGGAAGGAAGTTTGATCTGATAGTGATGGTATTGCCTGTCACCGATCGGTGCATAACTTGCCAGGGAGCCCTTCTTCGTGCTGCGTACCACCCCGTTGCTGAGGTTGCCTTTGGCCTGAGGTGCGCCTGCGCCGTCTGCGGCGTAATGTATCATGGCTGCGAACAGGTCGCGTTTTTCACCGCTTGTCTCGCCCTCTGGATGTGAGCCTATTACCACCAGGCGGCCGGACTTCTCATTGGCCTTGTAGGCCCAGCAGCTGACCTTGCCTTCTGTGTTGGCGTTGGCGCCCTTGTATCTCATGAGTATCTCGGTACCTGCCGGGATCGGGTCAATCTCGGACATATAGCCGCCGTTGTTGTGGTATATGCCTTCCACTTTCATATCGCCGCCGAAGTTGTAGTAGTTCAGCAGAGGACAACCGGGCTCGAGGACGTGGGTGTTGGTCGTGTCGTACATGTTCGAGTCATAGGTGTTGCCTGGCCATAAATGAAAATATGCGGTGACTAACTTATTGTCGTTTACGCCATTGGCGGCAAGGAACATTCCTGCGCAGGAACCGACGTATCCGCCACCGTTCTTGTAATATGTAGCAATGCGCTGGCGGCCTTCGGCTCCGAGGGAATTGCCGTGTGACGCTGCGCCTCCGTTGACGTATATCACGCGGAAGCGTGGTTCGCCATCAGGGTAGAGCAGTGCTCCGTTACTGTCCTGCTCGTTGCCGATCATAATCCCGTTCTGGAGGTCCTGTTCGCCTGTGGCCAGATATTCCATATCCCATTTGAGAAGATCGGTGACAGCAGGGAGGGTGGTGCGGCTGGTAAGATATACGCCTCCGTCCATGAATACGTCCTTGTAAAAGCCGCGTGCCACGCTGTCTTTCGGCTCGCCCATGGCTGCGGTCAGTTTGACCTTGTTCATGCTGGTGATGAAGGAACGCCGTATCCTGACATCGCCGCTGACAGTGGTCAGGAATGCCAGGGCGTTGCCATTGAAATCGAAGGCGCGGACAGAAAGGCCGTGGCTCAATGCGTCCTGAGGCACAGCTGCATAGATGACCCTGGGAGTGGAGGCCATCAGGATGTAAGGTTTGTCAAGGTTGATGCGGAGCACGTTGCTGCCTCCGCTGATGCTGAAAGTCTGCTCGTCAGTGCCCTGCTTGCCGTCCAGGGCCACTTCGCAGTCACCCCAGAGCGGGGCGCCGCTCAGGTCGCAGATCTCCACGCTTGCCAGCTTGAGGCTGCTGCCGCAGAGATTGAGCTCGAGCAGGCCGCAGAGATTCTTGAAAACCGCAGGCTCCGTGAGGCTTCCGAGCGTGGCCAGGGATGGCGATGCACCGGGGCCGAAAGTGCCCGGAGCGGTATTCTGCTCCTGCGGGAGGCTGAATCTCAGAGAGCCGTCCTGGATGGAGCAATCATCGGAATATGGATAAAGGGCGTAATACGGTCCTTCTCCGGCGGCATTGCCGCTGAATGTTGCGGATCCGGTACCTTCACCGCTTATGATGGAGAATCTTTCATTTCCGGCAGCGGAGATGAGTGCGAATTCGTCCCCCTTGCTCCAGAGCACCTTGCCATCAGAATCCAGTGTGGTCCTGGTAGCAGACTTCTGCTGCTCGAATGTAGCACTGATCCTCACAGCCTCCCCGTTGCGACGGGGGACAGGTGCGTCTTCAGATGAGAATGGCTGGCAGGCTGAAGCAAGGACGATGGCAGCCAGCGCCGTTATGCATGGATGCTTTCTTATCATAAATATCATAAATCATTATTCCCAACTTGCCTTGATGGTATACGGTACGCCATTGAGGACACTCTTGTCTCCGGTAATGGTAAATTTGTTCTTGCCATTTGAAGTGACCTTCGGACCGTCAGGGCAAAATACGCTGATATACCATACCCCTTCCGGAAGGTAATCTATCGACAGCGTCTTGTTGCCGCCTGCCTGCGCGAGCAGATAGTCGGCATCCGACCTCCATGCGAAGGCATCCTTGCGAAGTGAAAGGACAAGGTTGTTTGTGGTCTCGGTTGTCAATTCGATTGTCACATTCTTCGCACCGCCGGCAGGCGCAGTGAATTTGAAATGATGGTACTGCTTGTCACCGATTCTGGCGGTGCTCGGCTTGCCGGCGCTCGAAAGCTGGTCCATCTTCCTTGCTGTGCCGTTGGACAACGTCGCCTTGGTAGAGACCTTTCCGTTGCCGTCGGTGGTGTAGCGCATCATAGCTGCCATAAGTTCGCGGCGTTCACCGCTGCTGACCTGCTCCGGATGCGAACCGCAACAGATCACGCGCCCCTTGGTATCATTGGCCTTGTATGCCCAGATGCTCATATTGTTGTGCATATTCTTTGACGGATAATCATAATAGCAGAGCACTTCGCCCTTTGCCGGGAGGGTTGACTCCTTAGCGTAACATCCTCCATTGTGACGGACGCTGTCGATATACATATCGCCTCCGAAATCATAATATTGCAGCAGAGGGGAATTCTCGGCAACGAACATTCCGGTATATGAATCAGTCAGTCCGGTACCTATCACATAACTTGGATAAATCGCAAGATACTGGCTTATCTTACCGGAAGATGTACCGTTACTTGCGATATACGCGCCTGCGCAGGTCCCGACATACGAACCGCCGTTGTTGACGAATGTGACATAGCGGCTGCGTCCTGTCTCAGTGAGGGAGCGTCCGTGATTGGTGGCCTTGCCGCCGTTCATATATACCATGCGGTATCGCGGTTCGTTGTCCGGATAGAGGATAGCACCGTTGAGGTCGTCTTCGTCTCCGCAGATGACCCTCATCTGGAAGAGGGAGTCGGTCGCGGTATTTCCGTTGGTGGCCATATTGTCAAATTCCCATCCGAGGAAATCTGCAGCAGGGAGTGTGTAATTGGAAGTCAGATAAACTCCTCCATCCTGGAAAACAGGTTTGTAGTATCCTCTTGCAAGTGTATCCGCAGGCTCGACAGGCATTGCCTCGAGTTTCAGTTTGTCCATACTGGTGATGAATGAACGTGCTGCCTTCACTGCGGGATTCTGTGTAGTTATGAACGCTACGGCATCTCCTGCTTCATTGAAGAGTTTCACACTGAAACCTTTGCTGAATGCGCCCTGTGGAACCACGATATCGATGACTCTCGGCGTTGACGCCATCAGAGCTATCTGCTTGTCCATATTGACGGTTAGCCTGTTGCTGCCGCCGGTGACGGTCATTGTCTGATCATTGGTACCCTGCTTGCCGTCGATGACAAGTTCGCAGTCACCCCAGAGAGGGGTGCCGGCAAGGTCGAGGATTTCGATTGTTTTGAACTTCATCAATCCTGCGCCGCAGAGGTTGAGCTCAAGCACACCGCATAGGTTCTGGAAATGTGCCGGTGAACCGGCATCCGCCATCGTTGCGAGGGCCGGGGATGCACCTTTGCCGAAATTGCCGTTGGATGCATTCTGTTCCTGCGGAAGAGTGAACTTGAGTTTGCCGTCCGCCAGCATGCAGTTTTCGGAGTACGGATAAAGGGCATAGTACGGTGCCGCACCGCTGAGTGTGCCACTGAATTCGGCTGAACCTGTTCCGAAACCGCTGATAATGGAGAATCTGCTCTTCCCTGAAGCGGAAATGAGGGCAATTTCGTCACCCTCGTCCCAAAATACCTTGCCGTCCGGATCCAGGGACGTCCTGGTGTCCGTCTTCGGCTGTTCGAATGATGCGGAGATTACCACATCACCCTGTGGGACGCATGTATTTTCTTCCGGGAACTCTGACTTGCAGGATACCGCTGAAAACATGGTAATGACAGCAGTAGTAACACAATAGAGGATTTTTTTCATAACTTTTTGACAATTTTGTCAAAGTTATGAAAAAAATCCTTTATATCCTATTGTTCGTCTATTCCCAGGAAACTGAGATCGTATATGGCACTCCGTTGAGCAGCGATTTGTCTCCGGTGTACGCGAATTTATCGACGGCGCAAGTCACCTTCGGTGCGTCAGGACAATAGACGCCGATGTACCAGGTGCCCTCCTCGAGGCTGTCGATGGTCAGGGTCTTGTTGCCGCCGTCATTCACCAGGAGATACTGGGCATCAGTTCTCCACGCAAAGTTGCCCTTGCGGAGGGTCAGATGGAGATTCTTGCCTGTGTCATTGGTAATCTCGACCTTGAAGTTCTTCACGCCTCCCTGCGGGATTGTGACCTTGAAATGATGATACTGCCTGTCGCCGATCGGTGCGTTGCCGGGAGTGCCGGAGGTCTTGATCATCTTCTTGGTGCTGCCATTGCCCAGAGTCCCCTTGACTGAAGGCAGGCCGTTTCCGGCAACCGCATACTTGCACATTGCAGCGAAAAGGTCACGCCGTTCGCCGCCCGGCTCTCTTTCAGGATGCGATCCGCAGCATATCACGCGCCCCTTGACGTTGTTTTCCTTATAGGCCCAGACACTGTAGTTGTTGTGCATTGCCTTGCCCGGATTGTCGTACAGCATCAGGCCCTCGGTCTTTGCCGGAACCGATGAAATCGGCGCGTAGCATCCGCCGTTGTGATAGACGTCTTTGACATAGAAATCACCTCCGAAATCATAATATTGCAGCAGAGGCGAATCCTTCGGGACAAACATTCCGGTAGAATCGCCATGGACTCCTGTATTGTGGGCATAGCCTGGATACAGACCGAGATAGTTGGTCCAGTTTCCGGTTTCCGTTCCTTTCGCAGCGATGAATGCGCCTGCACAGCTGCCGAGATACGATCCGCCGTTGTTAACGAATGTTCTGTAATTGTCGCGGCCCTGGCTCGTGAGGGATTTGCCGTGGGCACCGGCGGAACCGCCGTTGACATATATCATACGGTAGCGCGGCTCATTGTCCGGATAGAGGAGCACGCCGTTCAGGTCCTCGTCGTTGCCGACGACTATTCCGTGCTGGAACGTCGAGTCGCTGGTGGCCATCAGGTCATAATTCCATCCGATATAAGACATGGCGTAGAGCTCTTTCCTGCTGGTAAGGTTCACTCCGCCATCCATGAACAGGTCCTTGAAATATCCGCGCGCCAGCGTGTCCACAGGTTCGGCGGCGTCAGTATTGATCTTCACCCTTTTCATGGTGGAGATGAATGAGCGGCTTATTTTTGCTGCCGGATTCTGTGTCGAGATGAATGAAACGGCCTGGCCGGACTTGTCAAACACCTTGACCGCGAAACCCCTGCTGAAAGAGCCGGCAGGGACTACAACGCATAATGACCTTGCTGTGTTGGAGAGAAGACTTGTCTCCTTCTCGAGGTTGAGGATTATCTCGTTGCTGCCGCCAGTGACCGTCATTGTCTGCTCATCAGTGCCCTGCTTGCCGTCGAGGAGCAGCTCACAGTCGCCCCAGAGAGGGGTGCCGGCGAGGTCGCATACCGCTATCTTCTGTATTTTCATTGACGAACCGCTGAGATTCACCTCCAGTACGCCGCAGAGGTTCCTGAACTGTGCAGGCACGCCCGCATCTGACATCGTGGCCAGGGCAGGGGAGGCGTCGTAGCCGAATGTGCTGACAGTTGCCGTCTGCTCCTGCGGCAGAGTGAACCTGAGTTTGCCGTCCACTATGGCAGCATCGTCAGAATAAGGGAACAGAGCATAGTATGGCGCCGCGCCGCTCAGAGTGCCGCTGAATTCGGCAGAACCGGTTCCGGCGCCGCTGATGAGGGAGAATCTGCTCTTTCCTGTCTCGGAGAGCAGCGCGAATTCATCACCGTTGTCCCAAAGCACCTTGCAGTCTGAATTCAGGTGGGTCCTGGTGTCATCCTGCGGCTGCTCGAATGTCGCGGAGATCACCACATCACCTTGCGGAACAATGGATGTATCATTCTCTGTAAACCCTGACTTGCAGGAAACTGCGGCAAATGCAAGTGCAAGTGCCGCAGTTGTGCTATAAAGAACTCTCTTCATGGCCTTTTCCTATATTGTCTGCCGTACAGGCAGGTTACTCCCAGCTTACCTGGATGGTGTAAGGGATGCCGTTGAGGACCTCGAGCTTGC
>JAKSJG010000023.1 GCA_024398365.1 Bacteroidales bacterium
ACGGTGCCCGCAAGGGTCTTGCCGATACCGCCCTCAAGACTGCCGATGCAGGTTACCTGACACGTCGTCTTGTTGACGTATCACATGACGTGATCATCAACGAAGAGGACTGCGGTACACTCAGAGGCCTTATCGCAACAGCCATCAAGGACAAGGATGAAGTCGTTGAATCCCTCGGAGAGAGAATCCTCGGACGTACATCCGTACACGATATCTACAACCCTCTGACTGGTGAACTCATCATCAAGTCAGGCGAAATGATAACAGAACCTGTGGCCGACCTCATCGAGTCACTCCCTATCGAACAGGTTGAAATCCGTTCGGTACTCACCTGCGAGTCACGCAAGGGCGTCTGCGCAAAGTGCTACGGACGCAACCTCGCGACACGCCGCATGGTTGAGAAGGGTGAAGTTGTCGGTGTCATCGCAGCACAGTCCATCGGTGAGCCTGGTACACAGCTTACACTGCGAACCTTCCACGTCGGTGGTACCGCATCCAGCGTAGCATCCGAGAGTGAAATCGTATCCAAGTACGAAGGCCGCCTCGAATTCGACGACCTCAGGACCATCGTCAAGGCCGACGACAAGGGTGAGCACAACATCGTTGTCAGCCGCGCAACCGAACTCAAGATTGTTCACCCTGTAACAGAGATCACCCTCGCACAGTACAACATACCTTACGGTGCAGAAATCTTCAAGGGCGACAAGGAGAACGTGGTCAAGGGTGACCGCATCTGTACATGGGATGCATACAACGCCCTCACCATCACTGAAATCTCCGGTAAGGTTGAATATGACAACCTCATCGACGGTGTGACATTCCGTGAGGAAGCTGAGGATGAATTCTCAGTACACCGCGAGAAGGTCATCATCGAATCCCGCGACAAGTCAAGGAACCCTATCATCAAGATCGTGGATGCCGAAGGCAAGGAACTCAAGCAGTACAACCTCCCTGTAGGCGCCCACATCATGGTGGACAACGGTCAGGAGATCCACAGCGGTGACATCATCCTCAAGATCCCTCGCGCAGTCGGCAAGTCAGGCGATATCACCGGTGGTCTGCCACGCGTAACGGAACTCTTCGAGGCCCGCAACCCATCCAACCCTGCCATCGTTTCAGAAATCAACGGTGAGGTCATCATGGGCAGCACACGCCGCGGTAACCGCGAGATCATCGTCAAGAACAAGGGCGGTGAGACCAAGAGCTACCTCGTACCTATGTCAAAGCAGATCCTCGTTCAGGAAAACGACTATGTAAGGGCCGGTATGCCACTGTCAGACGGTGCCGTATCACCTAGCAACATCCTCGCAATCCAGGGACCTGTCAAGGTGCAGGAATACATCGTCAACGAGATTCAGGCCGTGTACCGCATGCAGGGTGTGAAGATCAACGACAAGCACTTCGAGATCATCGTGCGTCAGATGATGCGCAAGGTCGAGATTGTGGATCCGGGCGATACACGCTTCCTCGCAGAACAGCTCGTGGACAAGTGGGAGTTCATCGATGAGAACGACTCCATCTTCGACAAGAAGGTTGTGCTCGATGCAGGCGACAGCAAGGAACTCCATCCGGGCCAGATCGTAAGCGTACGCAGACTCCGCGACGAGAACTCCATGCTCAAGCGTCAGGATCTCAAGCAGGTAACCGCACGCGACGCAGTCCCTGCAACATCCAACCAGGTACTCCAGGGTATCACCCGCGCAGCATTGAAGACAAACAGTTTCATGTCAGCGGCTTCATTCCAGGAGACCACCAAGGTCCTCAGCGAAGCTGCCATCCGCGGCAAGATCGACACACTCGAAGGCCTCAAGGAGAACGTCATCTGCGGCCATCTCATCCCGGCCGGAACTGGCCAGCGTGATTTCGACAATCTCGTCGTTGCATCATTGGATGACTACAAAGCCCTTATGGCAAAAAGAGCGGCTGCCGATACCGATAGCAAATAACCGATATTTGTAACATATGTAAAGGGTTCGCAGCATTGCGGACCCTTTTTTATTACTTTAAGACTTATTTTTTGTACTTTTGCGGCGATGATTGGAGTTTACGATTCAGGAATGGGCGGGCTCTCGGTTCTCAAGGAACTGACTAGCCTCATGCCGGGAGAAGATTTCACATACTTCTCCGATGACGCCTATTGCCCATACGGCCCGAAGGATCCTGACTTCATCCGCGAACGCGCCTCCATCATATCGCAAGAACTGATCAAGGACGGTGCGGAAATGATAGTTGTAGCCTGCAACACAGCCACAGCAGCCGCCATCAGCTTCCTCCGCGAAAAATATCCTATTCCTTTCGTCGGGATGGAACCGGCCATCAAGCCGGCAGCCATCAATTCCAGAACAGGTGTCATCGGTGTCCTTGCAACTCAAGGCACTTTCAAGGGCAGTCTCTACCATTCCACACTCGAAAAGCTTCCGGAAAACGTCCGCATCATTGAATGTGTCGGCGAGGGTCTCGTGGAGACTGTCGAAAAGGGCATACTTGAAGGACAGGAAGTCGAGGCCCTCATCCATAAATGCATCGACCCGATGCTGGCCGCAGGTGCGGACCATATCGTGCTCGGATGCACCCATTACCCTTTCCTGAAGCCTGTGATTGAGAAGATTGCAGGCGCAGGCGTGACCGTCGTCAACCCTGCTCCGGCCGTGGCAAGACAGGCAGAGAAAATCCTTTCAGGACTGCGCAATGTGCGACATTGCGGCACCGGTCATTACTGTCTCCGACATTCCGGCCCCGGAACCGAAATCCAGTCACTCTTCCAGACTTTCCTGTTGAATTAATTTTTACGGAAAAGCATTTCAATGATTGGATTTTCAAGCACTTGAAAATCCTTTTTTTAATTATTATGGTTATATTTGCAATTTATATGTAGAAAGCCGAAAAAGTAACACAAATTCATACTTATCTAACTAATCACTTACTTATTAACTAACTGTTTTCTTTTATGAAAAAGATCAAGTTGATCTTGACAGCTATTCTGCTTGTAGTTTCTGTCGGCCTTTCCGCACAGAACATACAGGTCAAGGGTATTGTCAAGGATTCCAGCACTGGAGAAGCGGTTCCATTCGCTTCAATCCAGATCAAGGGCACTTTCACCGGTACCACTACCGATGCAAAGGGTGCTTACAGCATCAACGCCCCTGCCAATGGAACACTGGTATTCAGCTTCGTGGGTTACACCACACAGGAAGCTGCCATTGACGGCAAGGATATCGTAGACGTTCTCCTCGTTCCTGAGGCTGAATTCCTCGAGGATGTACTCGTAGTCGCTTACGGTACAGCCAAGAAGGAGTCTTTCACAGGTTCTGCTCAGACCGTAAAGGGTGACCAGATCGAGAAGAGACCAATCGCCAACATCACCAAGGCCCTCGACGGTATGGCTGCAGGTGTCCAGACCACTTCAGGTTCAGGTCAGCCTGGTGCAGGTGCATCAGTGATCATCCGTGGTTTCGGTTCCCTCAATGCAAGCCAGACCCCTCTCTATGTAGTTGACGGTGTGCCTTACGATGGTAACCTCAACGCCCTCAACCCTAACGACATCGAGTCCATGACCATCATCAAGGACGCATCTGCCGGCGCTCTCTACGGTGCACGCGGTGCAAACGGTGTTGTCATCGTTACAACCAAGAAGGGTAAGGAAGGCGACCTCAAGGTTAACTTCAAGGGCAACTGGGGTGTTGCATCCCGCGCTATCCCACGCTATGAGACCATGGACGCATACGCTTGGACTGAAGACGTTTACGGAATGTTCCGTTATAACCACCTCTCTGAAGGCTATGACAAGCTCACAGCAGGTCAGAACGCAGTCAAGGACATGCTCTCAGGAGCACAGAAGATCTTCGGTGTCAAGGAGCAGTACAATCCTTTCACAGTGGCAGCTGAAAACCTCTTCGACCACAACACAGGCAAGATCGTTGACGGCGCTGAGCTGAAGTGGAATGAGGACTGGCTCGAAGAAGCCATGGCCCCTGCCCCTCTCCGTCAGGAATATCAGATGACTGTCACCGGCGGCAACGCAAGGAGCAACTATATGTTCTCCCTCGGTTACCTCGATGAGGAAGGTCTCGTCAAGGGCACTGACTTCCAGCGCTTCTCCGGCCGTGCAAACGTTGACACACAGGTTAAGCCTTGGTTCAAGACAGGTTTGAACGCCAGCCTCGCACACAACACATCCAACACCACCACCCTCGGTAACAGCGCAGGTTCAAGTTCAGGATATTCCAACGTATTCTACAGCTGCGAACTCATGGCTCCTATCTACCCTATGTACCTCCACGCCAACGATGGTTCATTCATCTTTGACGCAGACGGCAACAAGCAGTATGACTGGGGTGAGGACCGTACAGAAGGTGCATCTGCAGGATGGAACCCTGTTGCCAACCTCCTCGAAGACCGTTACGTCATCGCTACCGACAACGTCAGCGCACGTACATACGCTGAACTCGGCGGCCTCAAGAGCGGTGCCCTCCAGGGCCTCAAGCTCGCTGTGAACTTCGGTTTCGACTATGTATTCTCAAAGGAATCCACATACTACAACCCTTACTTCGGTAACGGTAAGACAAAGAGCGGTCTGATCTACTACGAAGACGGCCGTACATTCAGCTACACATTCAACCAGCTGCTGACCTGGGACCGTACATTCGGCAAGCATCATTTCGATATTCTTGCAGGTCACGAGAACTATGACTACACCTACGAGTACCTCATGGCTGAGAAGTCAGGCTTCCCATTCGGCGGCCTCTATCATCTCGCAGCTGCCACAACACTCGAGGACGGTACATCATACGAAAACCACTACCGTGTAGAATCATTCCTCTCACGCGTCAACTACGACTTCGCTGACAAGTACTATCTGTCAGGCAGCTTCCGTCGTGACGGTTCATCACGTTTCTATCAGGATTTCCGCTGGGGTAACTTCTGGAGCGTCGGCGCAAGCTGGAGAATCTCACAGGAAGACTTCATGAAGGACATCGCATGGATCAACAACCTCACACTCAAGGCATCATACGGTGTTCAGGGTAATGATGACATCGGTTCCCTCTACGCATGGCAGGCATTCTACAACCTCGGCTACCCTAACGGCGCAAACCCTGGTGCAGTAGTTACATCACTCGAAAACAAGGAACTCAAGTGGGAGAAGAACCAGAACCTCAACGTAGGTATCGAGGCCCGTCTCTTCGACAGAGTATCAGCTACCATCGAATACTTCAACCGTTACACCAAGGATATGCTTATGGACTACCCTATGGCAACATCCCTCGGCTTCGACGGCTATTCAAAGAACATCGGCAACATGTCCAACAATGGTCTTGAGATGAGCATCTCAGCAGACATCATCTCTACACAGAACCGTCGCTGGACCATGACCTGGATGGGTTCTACCATCCACAACAAGGTTCTCCACCTCGCTGACAAGCCTGAAATCATCAGCGGCAACTACATCATCAAGGAAGGTTACCCTATCAACAGCTTCTATCTCCCTGAATCAGCAGGTGTAGATCCGGCTACAGGTAACAAGCTCTACAAAGTTTGGAAGGACAAGGTTGACGAATTCGGAAAGGTAGTAGAGGACGCTAACGGCGAGCCTGAGAAGGAATACTACATCACCGACAGCCAGTCAAAGGCTCTCCAGTGCAGAGACATCCGCGGCAGCCGCATACCGGCCCTCTACGGTTCATGGTCAAATGAAGTACAGATCGGCAACTTCGACTTCTCATTGATGACCACCTACTCAATCGGAGGCAAGATGCTTGATGGCAACTACTACAACCTCCTTTACAACACATACGTAGGACAGTCCGCACACGTTGACCGCGCAAAGGCATGGAAGCAGCCTGGTGATATCACATCCATCCCAAGGATCGACATCCACGGCTATTCAAACCTCGCAATCACCGAAGACCAGCTCATCGACGCTTCATACTTTGCAATCAAGAACATAACCGTAGGTTACACTCTTCCTGCAAACCTCATGAAGGCTATCAACTTCAAGTCAATGAGGGTATCCCTCACTGCTGACAACCTCTATATCTTCACTGCTCTCAAGGGTATGAACCCTCAGTACAACTTCAGCGGTGGAAACGGTTACTCATACACTCCTTCAAGAACAATTTCTGTAGGTCTTGACCTTACATTCTAATTATGGGGAGGATAACAATCATGAAAAAATTTATTGCAATACTTTCACTCGCAGTTCTCTTTACTGCTACTGCATGCTCTGATGACTATCTGACAACAGACCCTACAGACCGCGTATCCGGAACAAAGATCTTCTCTGACTCCGAAAGCGCAATGGCTGCTGTCAACGGCATCTACCGTCTGATGTACACAGGCGGCTGGGGTTCAGGTTGGGAATCCGAAAACGGCGGTCTCCCTGCTTACATCCTCGTATTCGACCTCCTCGCAGAAGACCATATCATGGACGGTTCAGGTTCAGGCTGGTTCTACTATGACTACGCCATGGACACCTGGGGTGACTACACCAGCAAGGCTGGTCACCAGTACAACATCTGGAACTTCTTCTATACTCTGATCTCCAACGCAAACTACATCCTCGCCAATGTTGACGAGAACGGCACCCCTCATCTCGAGGGCGACCAGGATTACGCCAACTACGCACTCGGCCAGGCTTACGCCATCCGCGCATTCTGCTACATGTACCTCGTTCAGTGCTACCAGCAGAACGACCCTGCAAAGCCGGGCGTTCCACTTTACACAGAGCCTACAGTTGCAGGTTCAATGGGCAAGGGCCGCGGCACCGTACAGGATGTATATGACCAGGCAAACAAGGATATCGACATGGCTATCGAACTTCTCGAGAAGAGCAGCATCGAACAGCTCCATCCTTCACACATCAGCAAGTATGTTGCATACGGTCTCAAGGCTCGCCACGCCCTCGTACAGCACGACTACGCTACAGCCCAGACCTTCGCTGAGAAGGCCATGGCAGGCGCTCAGATTGCTTCATTCAGCGACATCGAGCACGTCAACTCCGTAGCTGCCAAGAACGTCCTCTGGGGCCTCGCCATCCAGACAGACCAGGCTATCGGTGTATGGGAAGTATATAATCACATGGATTCTGACTGCAAGAGCACATACAGTAAGGCACGTCACCTGATCAGCAACTGGCTCTATGCCCAGATCCCTGAGACTGATGCCCGCAAGGCCTGGTGGACAGCTCCGCTTGATGAGTCAGAATGGGGTACAGCCGGCACAGAAAACGGTTCTAAGCGCTCATGGTGCCAGAAGAAGCTCGTTTACATCAACGCAGCAAACTCCACAGGTGACCACATCCTGATGCGAGAAGAGGAAATGTACCTCATCGCAGCAGAGGCAGCCTGCCACCAGGGCAACTATGCAAAGGCTAGAGAGTATGTCAAGGCAGTCGGTGAGGCAAGAGACACCAACTACGATGCAAGACTTGCCAAGTTCAGTGACAGCAAGTCATACAACCCTAACACAGTCGGCACACTCTCAACCCTTATGGATGAGATTCTCTTCCAGCGCCGTGTAGAGCTCTGGGGTGAAGTTCCTCGCATGCACGACCTGCAGCGTCTCGGCCTCGGTTACAACCGTAACTGGGAAGGTACCAACCACAAGGCTACCCTCACCAAGAAGAACACCAACCCTGCTTCACCTGCATTCATCCTCTGGATTCCACAGGCAGAGTTCGACGGCAACGAAGCACTCGATGCAATCAAGGACCAGAACCCTGACCAGAATTCATAATTTATAGGAGAGAAGACACAATGAAAAAGTTTTTATATTTCGCACTTTCCTGTGCAATGGTTCTCGGTCTGGCTTCCTGCCAGAGCGAAGAGAAGCTGTACGAGCTCACTGACAGCCCTGAAGTATCTTTCATGTCTGAGAGCGCCATCTTCAAGATGAAGGCTGAAGACGGTAACAAGATTGCCGTTACCCTCTATCGTGGCAACACCAAGGGTGAGGTTTCAGTTCCAGTAAAGATCACTGACGGAACTGACGGCGTATTCACAGCATCAAAGTCAACATTCGACTTCGCTGACGGTGAGAATGCAGCTGTTATCGAATTCACCTACCCTGACCTCAACGCTTTCGGCGGTGAGACTTACGAGATCAAGATCGAAGTTGTAAATGAGGAACAGGTATCACCAAGCGGCATCAGCGAATGTGTAGTTGAAGCTACCCGTCTGCTTACCATGAAGAGCCTCGGAACGGGCGTTTATTATTCAGATTGGTACGAAGAGGCATGGGAACAGGAACTCACAAAGGCTGAAGAAGCTGATTACTACGAACTTGTTGACCCATGGGGAACAGGCGTAAACTTCGCATTCACAGTAGAGAACGGCCAGATCAACTGGCTTACCGTCAACAGCGGTTACTACAACTCAACTTACGGAGAATACATCATGCTCGGCAATCTGGGCATCACCTTCGAGAACAATATCATTACCATGAATACCAAGTACTATATCAGCCTTGGTTCATTCGGTACCGGTGTTGAGCAGTTCCAGCTTCCAGCAGGAGTAAAACTCTTCTAGAGTAACACTTTATAATTATAAAGGGGTTGGCTACGTCAACCCCTTTATTTTTGCCTTTACGGCTATGAAAAAGGGCGGCTCCTTGCGGACCCGCCCAATTTGTATGAAGTAGGCTTTCTACTAGAGAACGCCCTGCTCTACCATAGCGGTAGCAACCTTCATGAAGCCGGCGATGTTAGCACCCTTGACATAGTCAATGGTACCGTCAGCCTGACGGCCGTACTTAACGCAAGCCTCGTGGATGCTCTTCATGATGAAGTGGAGCTTAGCGTCAACTTCTTCACCAGCCCATCCGAGGTGAGCAGCGTTCTGGGTCATTTCGAGACCTGAAGTAGCTACACCACCAGCATTGACTGCCTTACCAGGAGCGAAGTAAACCTTGTTGCTCTGGAAGTACTTGATAGCGCCTGGCTGGCATCCCATGTTGGATACCTCGCAGCAGCACCAGCAACCGTTAGCAACGAGTTCCTTAGCGTCGTCCTCTGAAAGTTCATTCTGGAATGCGCAAGGGAGAGCGATGTCGCACTTAACGCTCCAAGCCTTCTTACCTGCAGTGAATTTAGCCTTTGCAGGGAACTTGTCAGCCATATCCTGAACCTTGTTGCGGTTTGAAGAACGCATTACGAGCATGTAGTCGATCATTTCGTCAGTGATACCGTCGATGATCTCGCAAACGCCGTCCGGACCTGAGATAGCTACTACCTGACCGCCGAGTTCGTTGGTCTTCTTGGCAGCACCCCATGCTACGTTACCGAAGCCTGAGAGAGCGATCTTCTTGCCCTTGATGTCCTTGCCAGCTTCCTTGAGGAGGTTCTCGAGGAAGTAGAGAGCACCGTAACCAGTTGCTTCAGGACGGAGGATTGAACCACCCCATGTAGCACCCTTACCTGTGAGGACACCTGTATTGTACTCGCGAGCGAGCTTCTTGTACATACCGTACATGTAACCGATTTCGCGGCCACCTACACCTACGTCACCTGCAGGAACGTCAGTGTCAGGACCGATGCACTTCCAGAGCTCAGTCATGAATGCCTGGCAGAAACGCATGATTTCGCCGTCAGACTTGCCGACTGGATCGAAATCTGCACCACCCTTTGCACCACCCATAGGGAGGGTTGTGAGGGAGTTCTTGAAGATCTGCTCGAAGCCGAGGAATTTCAGCATTGAGAGGTTAACCTTAGGATGGAAGCGGAGACCACCCTTGTAAGGGCCGATTGCGCTGTTGAACTGTACGCGGTAACCGAGGTTTACCTGTACGTCACCCTTATCGTCAACCCATGCTACACGGAATGTGAAGATGCGGTCCGGTTCTACGATACGCTCAACGATGCGAGCCTTCTCGAACTCTGGGTGCTGATTGTAGATGTCTTCGATAGAGATGAGGACCTCTTCAGCTGCCTGGAGGAACTCTTTCTCTTCAGCGTGCTTCGCCTGAAGCTGCGCCATAATTTCAGCTGCTTTCATTTTAGAAAAACTTATTGAAATAAATTGGTTATTAATTGTGACAATCTGTCTGTAATGTTATTCAACTGTCCATGTTGAACCGCTGTTGAGGAGGTCATCCATGCACTTGATAGGTGACTTTTCCTTAACCTCAGCGAGCTGGTCGCGTACGCGGTCATCATATGTAGGTTCAGCAACGTCGCGGATTACACCGAGAGCTACAGGCATCTCAGGGTACTTCATGTTGATGAGCTGAGCCTGGATGGTAGTATCCTCAGTGTGAGCGTCATGAACGAGGAGCTTGTCAACGGTAACACCGTTTTCGCCGATTGTAACGACCTTGATCTTGCCGTTTTCATCGAGCATGAGACCCTTGTCCTTGTTCTTGCCGAATACCATTGGTTCGCCGTGACGGAGAACGATGGTACGGTCAGCGCGTACTTCGCGGTCAGCGAATGCCATGTGGGCACCGTCGTTGAAGATAACGCAGTTGGTGAGGAGCTCGCAGATTGAGCAGCCATCGTGCTTTGCAGCAGCGATGAATACTTCCTGGTTGAGAACCATCTCAGAATCAAGGCTGCGTGCGAAGAAAGTTCCGCGTGCACCGAGTACGAGAGCACCTGGTACGAATGGGCTTTCAACTGTTCCGTAAGGAGAAGTCTTGGTGATCTGACCGAGCTTTGAAGTAGGTGAATACTGACCCTTTGTCAAACCGTAGATCTGGTTGTTGAAGAGGATGACGTTGATGTCGATGTTACGACGGATAGCGTGGATGAAGTGGTTGCCACCGATTGCGAGGGCGTCACCGTCACCGCAAGCCTGCCATACGCTGAGGGTTGGATTAGCAACCTTCACACCTGTAGAGATAGGCGTAGCACGGCCGTGGATGGTATGCATACCGAATGTATCCATATAATAAGGAAGACGTGATGAGCAACCGATACCGGAAATCACTACGATTCTTTCCTTTGTATAACCGAGGTCTTCGCAGATTGCAGGAAGAGCTCTCTGGAAAGCTGCGAGAACGGCGTGGTCACCACAACCCGGGCACCAACGAGGTTCCTGTCCGCTCTTAAAATCTTGTGCTGTATATTTCATGATAGTGTCCTCCAATTATTTAATGTTATTGTATGCGTCAACGATTTCCTTGACGATGAACGGCTGACCCTGAACCTTGTTGCACTGGAGATAGGTGAACTGAGGGAGCTTAGCTCTCAGGTAATCAGCAAACTGGCCGCTGTTGAGCTCGCAAACGAGGATCTTCTTGTAGTTCTTGAAGATGTCTGCTGTGTTCTTTGGAAGCGGGTTGATATAATCGAAGTGTGTGAATGCTACGTTCTCACCTGCCTCTGAAAGCTGTGTGTAAGCTGAAAGGAGGTGTCCGTAAGTACCACCCCAACCTACGAGGAGGACGTCAGCCTTCTCAGGACCCATAACGGTCTGGTCAGGAATGTAGTTGGCGATGCGTGCAACCTTCTCTGCGCGCTCCTTGACCATCTTCTCGTGGTTCTCAGGATCTGCACTGTTGACACCGGCAGTGTTCTTCTCAAGACCACCTACGCGGTGCTCGAGACCTGCCTTGCCAGGAGCAGCCCAGTAACGTGCATATGTTTCAGGGTTTCTCTTGTATGGCTGGAACTTGCCTTCGCAAGAATCGATGACAGGAGCCTTGATCTCAGGGTAATCCTTCATGCTAGGGATCTTCCAAGGTTCTGAACCGTTGCCGAGGAAGCCTTCAGAGAGGAGAACGACAGGAGTCATGTGCTCGAGGGCGATCTTACCTGCGTTGAAAGCAGCGTCGAAGCAGTTGCTTGGAGAGTGAGCTGCGATGACGCAGATAGGAGACTCACCGTTGCGGCCGTAGAGAACCTGTGCGAGGTCAGTCTGCTCAGTCTTGGTAGGAACACCTGTTGAAGGGCCTGAACGCTGTACGTCAACGATTACGAGAGGAAGCTCACCGATAACTGCGAGACCCATAGCCTCTGACTTGAGGGCGATACCAGGGCCTGAAGTTGTGGTGCAAGCGAAATTACCTGCGTATGATGCTCCGATGGCGGTGCAGATACCGGCGATTTCGTCCTCAGCCTGTACAGTCTTTACACCGAGGTTCTTGTGGATAGCGAGTTCCTCGAGGATAGCTGTTGCAGGGGTGATAGGGTATGAACCGCAGAACAATGGAATACCTGACTTCTCAGATGCGGCGATGAGGCCCCATGCAGTAGCCTGGTTACCGTTGATGTTACGGTACTTGCCCTTCTCCTGCTTTGCAGGTGCGATAGTGTATGTGCTGGCGATTGCCTGAATGTTTTCAGCATAGTTGTAACCGTCGCGGATGACCTTCTTGTTGATGTCAACCATCTGAGGCTTCTTCTTGCCGAACTTCTTTACGAGGTAAGCGTCTGTGAACTCGAGAGGACGGTTGTACATGAAGAATACCATACCGAGGGTAAACATATTCTTGCAACGTTCCATATCCTTGAGGCCGAGTCCGCTGTCCTTCAAGCTTTCCTTTGTGAGGGAGGTGATAGGGGCAACAACAATCGTGCGGTCCTCAATATTGAGCTCCTTGAAAGGATCCATTGTCTGGAAGCCTGCGCGCTTGATGTTTTCCTCATCGAAAGCGTCATCATCAACGATGATGGTTGCGCTTGGCTTAGCCCATTTAGCATTGGCCTTGAGAGCTGCCGGGTTCATAGCCACGAGAGCATCAGCGAAGTCACCAGGAGTGGTGACGCCCTTTGTTCCAATGTGAACCTGGAAACCGGAAACGCCATATACTGTTCCGTGAGGGGCACGGATTTCAGCAGGATAATCCGGGAATGTAGAGATCTCGTTACCATACAGTGCAGAAGCATCTGCAAAGAGGGTACCGGTCAGCTGCATACCGTCACCGGAGTCACCTGCAAAACGGATTACGACATCTTGTGTGTCAATAACTTTGTGTTGCATAACAATTTAAAATTTTTATTTGTGGGTTGTGAATAGTTGAAACTATTTTTTGGCTGGGGCAGCGGTCTGTCCCGGAGCCGGAATTTGCGATGGAGAGACCTTTTCTGCAGGGATGCCAAGCTCTGCCTTCACCAGCGGGAGAAGGTTCATGCTCTGAGCCTCGTCATGGAATGCGAGTGAGCCTGTTGAGAGGTCAAATACATAGATGAGGCCCTGTGCCTTCGCTACCTTCTCGATAGCCTTCTGAGCCTTGTCAACTACAGGAGACATGAGGATCTGCTGCATCTGCTGCATCTCCTGTCCCGCGTTCTGCTCGAACTGCTGGATGCGCTGGATAAGGTCCTGGATTTCCTTTTCCTTTGCCTCGCGTACAGCCGGTGTCCATGTAGCCTGCTTGCGGTTGTACTCTGTGTACTTGGAGTTATATTCATCCTCCATTCCCTGCATGGTATCCTGTAACTCTACCTGATATGCCTGAAGCTTGACTCTTGCTGAGTCCATCTCAGACATGAGGGATACAAGTTCCTGGGAATTGATGTGTCCGAATTTGAGATTCTGTGCACCGGCAAGAGTAGAGATGCCGGCAAGGAGCAGAATTGCAAATGTGAATTTTTTCATAAGAAATGATGTTATTTTAAGATATTGATTATTGCGTTTGTAAGGTCATCAGCTTCGTTCTTGTAGATGATGCCGGCATTGACCGCGAGGTCAATGACAAGGGAATAGCCCTGCTGCAGGCTGAATGCCGCAACTGCGTCTGAGACTTTCTGACGTATAGGTGAGAGAAGCTGCTCGGATGCCTTGGCCATTTCGCCCTGGGCGCCGAAATATGCTTCCTGTGACTTCTTTACCTGCTGTTCCTTGTTGATGATCTCATTTTCGATGCTCGCACGCTGGGAACTGCTGAGATATGACTTCTGTGACTGGTAGCTGTTGTACATCTGCTCAACCACCTTGAGACTTGCCTCGAGTTCCTGCTTGTACTGGTTGGCCTTCGTATCGAGCTGGCTGACTGCTGCCTGATACTCAGGAAGTGCGACCATTACTGAATCTGTATTGATAAAACCGACTTTCTGTGCCTTTGCAGGGAGAACCGCTGCAACTGCAAAAAGAATCAAAAGGCTGAATTTCTTCATATCAATTTCAATTTACGTTATAACTGTTGTCCTATCACAAAATGGAACTGACTTCTGTCGTGTGTAGCGTCGAAACCATAACCCCAGTCGATGCCGAGCATACCTACGATAGGGAGGTATATTCTCACGCCTACGCCGGCGCTGCGCTTGATCTGGAACGGATTGAACTCCTGGATGCTGGACCAGCAGTTACCGCCTTCGAGGAACACCAGAGCGTAGATGGTGGATGAAGGCTCCATGACAACAGGGTATCTCAATTCGACTGTGAACTTGTCATACAGGTGACCTGCATAAGCTCCGTTCTGGGTCGGAGTCAGGGAGTAGTTCTCATAACCGCGGAGTGAAACGATGTCGGATCCGTAGATATCGTAGCCGGACATACCGTCACCGCCGACCATATAGCCTTCAAACGGTGAGTAGCCCCACTTGCGGTTGTAATATCCGAGATATCCGAAGTTCGCGCGTGCCATGAGCACGAGGTCATCGTAGATCCTGGTATATACGGAACCCTTGAAGGTCCACTTGTTATATTCGATCCACTTGTAATGCTCCTGCACCGGCATCTTGTTGAAGTCCTCTTCAGTGAGGTCCCTCCACTCCTTCTTCATCAATGACCAAGGAGGTGTCAGCTGGACGCCGAACGTGAAGTCGGAACCGCTGCGCGGATAGAGCATCTGGTCCGTTGAATTACGGGTCAGGTTGATGTTCCAGCTGAGGTTGTGGGAAATACCGGTACTATATATAAAATAGGAGTTCCAGTCATGGAGGTTGTATGCCTGCCAGCCGATGTTGTTGTAGAGTACGAAGTAGTTGTCCGGCCACTCGAGTCTGTCACCGAGTCCGAGGGACGCTCCATATACTTCCATGTACTGGTCGCTGTTCAGGACATTATATAAATAGGAGAAGTATGAGTTGGTCTGCTTGGTATAGTAAGCAGAGAAGCTCAGCTGCGTAGGCTTCTTGCCGAAGAGCCAAGGCTCAACGAAGCTTGCTGTCAGTGCCGTGTAGTACTTGCCGTTGGTCTGATAGCGGAAGGCAAGCTGCTGGGCGTCTCCCAGAGGCACCGGCTTCCAGCATTCCTTGCGGAAGAAATTGGATGTCGAGAAGTTATTGAAACTTACGCCGACAGTACCGACGAACATTCCGCTACCCCAACCGCCGGAGAGTTCGAGCTGGCTGTTGGACTTCTCCTCCACGTTGTAGGCGATGTCCACGGTATTGGTCAGCTGGTTAGGCAGGATATTGTAACCCTTGGTCGGGTCTGCAGCCACCTCGGCGTCAAAGTTACCCATGGAGGCTATTTCTCGGATGGAACGTTCGAAGTCAGTCTGACGGAAAAGATAACCCGGCCTGGTGAACACCGCACGGCGGACAACCTTCTCGTTGGTGATGGTGTTGCCGTTGATGATGATGTTGTTGAAGGTTGCCGGTTTGCCCTCGACCAGACGCAGCTCGACGTCAACGGAGTCGCCGTCGATGTTGAGCTCGACAGGGTTCACGTTGAAGAAGAGGAAACCGTTGTCGCGGTAGAGCTTGCTGACCGCCAGTTCGTTCTCCTTGCCGCCACCGTAGAGGCGCTTCTCCATGGTCACCACATCATAGACCGCACCCTTCTCGATACGGAGGATGGAATTGAGCTGCTCCTCGGTATATTCGGAGTTGCCGGTCCAGGTGATATTGCGGAAATAATATTTCTTGCCCTTGTCGATGGAGAAATGAATGCCCATCTTGCCATCCTCGAAGTAGTAGATCGAATCCTTGAGGATCTTGGCATCCCTGTAGCCGAGTTCGTTGAAGGCCTCGATGAGGGTCGTCTTGTCGTTGTCGTACTCGTCCTCCTTGAATTTCTTGGAGTTGAAGAAGTTGTACCAGGACTTGTCCTTGGTCTTCTTCATGGACTTGTCAAGCTTGTACTTGCTGAGCTCGTCATTGCCGTCATAGGTGATCTGGCGGATCTTCACCTTGTTGCCCTTATGGACATCGAATGTGACCCTGATGGCGTTCTTGATGATGGAATCCTGCTGTTCGAGGATGTCCACGTCAACATTGAGGAAGCCCTTCTCCTTGTAATACTTCTTGATGATGTCGGTGGATGACTCCTTCACATACTCGGAAAGCTGAGCTCCGCGGCGGAGGTTCAGCCTGTCCTTGAGTTCGTCCTTCTCACCGTTGCGCACGCCCTTGTACTCCCACTTGAGCACTCTCGGAAGTTCCTTGAGCTCAAGTCTGAAGAAAGCGGTATCGGTGCCCGGCGCTATCGAATCAATGTAAAATGCTATGTCAGCGGCAGCTCCCTGAAGCCAGATACGCTTTACCGCACCTGACACTTCCTCACTTGGAATAGTAACGCGGTCTCCGGCGGAGATGCCGAGGACTGCGGAAATCTGGTCCTTGGAAAGGTACCTGAGGCCATCCAGTGATATATCACCGACCACATAGCTCTTCGGAGCCGTGAAATCCACCAGAATGTTCTGGCGGGAAACGGGCTTCGGAGCCGCAGCCGGAACGGAGTCCTGCACGGGAACAGTGTCCTGGGCCCGCATGTTTGCAGGCAGGAGCAAAGTCAGAAGCAGCAGTACTCTAAGTCTCTTCATATCCTAATCTAAATAGTCTGCAAATTTAGTCTTAATTTTTGGTAATACCTATTTTATTTTGCCATATCGGCGGTCCCGCGAGCAGTAGGCTTCCAGCGCGCGGGCGAAGTCGGTTCTGCGAAAATCAGGCCACAGGACATCCGTGAAATAAAATTCGGTATAGGCGCACTGCCAGAGCATATAATTGCTTATCCTCTGCTCTCCGCTGGTGCGTATCATAAGATCAGGATCAGGTATGCCGGCAGTGCTCAGATAGGACGCGAAGACATTGTCGTCGAGGGCAGGGACCTCCTTCCCCGCGCGCACCGCTTCGGCCACGTCGGCGGCATAGCGGGAGGCGGCCTGGGTGATGTCCCATTTGCCGCTGTAGCTCAGCATGACGATGAGGGTCATCCTGCTGTTGGAGGCGGTCTCATCCTCGAGCTTCACTATCTCAGCGAGAAGATCAGGGGCAAGCCGCGCCCTGTCGCCTATGATGCGGAAGCGTATGTTGTTCTTGCGGAAGGTCTCGCGCTCGCCGAGCACGGACTTGAACATGAGTTTCATCAGACCGGATACCTCGTCTTCCGGACGGTTCCAGTTCTCTGACGAGAAGGCGAAAAGGCTGAGATACTCTATGCCCGTCTCCGCTGCATATTCGCAGCAGTCGCGCACGCTGTCCACGCCTGCATTGTGTCCGAAAAGTCTCTGCTGACCCTGCTGGCGGGCCCACCTGCCGTTGCCGTCCATTATGATGGTCACATGGCGCGGCATCATTTTCTGCTGTTCTGTCATAAGATCACATTGCGTCTGTCCTCGCCCCACAGGAGCTTGGTGCTCAACGCATTGATAAAATTGTCATCATTAAGTGAAACGCACTTGAGGGCCGATGACCCGCAAGTGATGCGGAGCACGCTTTCCGCCGGAATCTCCACCGCCCTGTTGTCCGCGGTGAGTATGCCGCTCCCGTCAGTGGTATGGAACACCACATCCACTGTGGAATCCAGAGGGATGACCAGAGGGCGCACATTGAGGTTGTGGGATGCGAGCGGGGTGATGAGCATCACCCTGGAGCCCGGCATCACCACCGGACCGCCGAGGCTGAGCGAATAGGCCGTGCTGCCAGTAGGTGTGACGAACATAAGCCCGTCCGCCCAATAGGCCGGCAGCGGGTGTCCGTCCACGGATACGTCTATGGAGAGGATGTTGGACTCCTTGCGTCTGATGACGAACTCGTTGAGCGCCAGAGGCAGGAAATCATCGGGAAGGCATGGGGAAGACATCTGGAGCACAGCGCGGTCCCTGACGGTGTACCTGCCTTCCAGCAGGTCATCCACCCACTTCGGGGAATCGCAGTCCATGCTGGCGGAGGTCAGGAATCCCAGCCGGCCGAAATTGATGCCGGCCACGGGGATGTCACGGCCGTAAACCAGCTTCAGAGTCGAGAGGAAGGTGCCGTCGCCGCCGAGCGCGAGCAGCATGTCCACATCGGAGGGAAGCGTGTCAGTGCAGACGCACACATCGACACCCCTTGAGCTCAGAAGTTCCAGCAGGCGGCCGATGCGGTCCGTTCCGGGGCCGTCGGAAGCCCTCACGCATATTGCCATCTTCATATTGTTCCGTATTTTTTATCAAATATACCAAATTTTGGCATATTTTTGCAATACATACACAAAATATTATGACAAAACTCAGCGTCAACATCAACGAGCTCGCCACCCTGAGAAATGCAGGATGCGGCAATTCCCCTGACATACTCAAAGCTGCGGTCCTGGCCGGCATGGCCGGAGCTCATGGCATCACCGCCCACCCCCTTCCCGGCTCGGGACTTCTCGGCTATGACGACATACTCCAGCTGCGCAGCTCCATCAGTACCGAACTGAACATTGCGGGCAATCCTACCGACCTGTTCATCAGGCTGGTACGCGAACTGCACCCCGAGCAGGTCACACTCATGTGCGGAGACGGCAACGCCGCCGCTGCGGACAGGGTCTGGGACACCAAGCACAACCTCGGCTTCCTCTCCGAAGTATGTCAGATATTCAACACGGACGGTATCAAGACCTCGATTTTCGTGGAGCCGGACGTGGAGATGGTGCGCTATGCGTCGGACACCGGCTGCAAGTGCGCCGTGCTTGACGCGCAGCACTATGCAAAGAACTTCGAATACGGTCAGGAGGCGGCCATCGAGCCGTACATCTATGCGGCCGAAGAGGCCCTCAAATGCGGTCTGGAGTTGAATGCCGGACGGGGCTTCAACCTTGCCAACATCGGGTTCTTCTGCAGCACGCTGCCCGAGACCGCCGGCATCTCCGTCGGCCACGGCCTGATCTGCGATGCGCTGTACATAGGCCTGGACACAGCCGTGAAGGCATATCTGGCCGAACTTGAAAATATTTAAGATTTTTTCATTATATTTGTGCGTTTTACGGGAAAATAAAAACAAATAAATAAAATAATGAAACAGACACCCCTTATCATCAGCGTAGTGGCAGTGCTCCTTGCAGCAGCTGCCCTGCTCGCCAACCTCACAGGTTCAAAGAAATGCAACAAGGTTGCTGCAACTGAAGGCACAGAAACAACTGCAGCTGCAGGCGACATCGTTTACGTACGCCTCGACTCCCTCCTCGTACACTACGACATGTACAATGACAAGAGCTCAGCTCTCGAAGCGAAGATGCAGAGCGCCGAGAACGATCTCCAGAGCAGGGGCCGCAAGCTCGAGAGCGACGGCAACGCATTCCAGAACCAGATCAACAAGGGTCTCCTCACCCGCTCACAGGCTGAACAGCAGCAGCAGTCACTCATGCAGCGCCAGCAGAGCCTCCAGGAGCTCGCCGGCAAGAAGCAGGCTGAACTCGCTGAGGAGCAGGCAGTGATGACAAACCAGATCATGGACGCCATCCACACCTTCCTCGATGAATACCGCAGCGAGAACGGCTACGCAGCCATCATCACCATCGCTGACCCTACCAGCGTGATCGACCCTGCCCGCGACATCACCGCTGCAGTTGTCGAAGGCCTCAACGCAGAATACGTCAAGACACGCAACGTCAAGGCTGAAACCCCTGCTGAGACAGAGAGCGAAACAAAATAACCATATTGAAAAGGTTAACACTCATAGTAACCATACTTCTGGGCGCCTGCATTTTCAACGATGCAAGCGCTCAGTTGCTCAATTTGCTCAGACAGAGAAGGACAGTCAGGCTCGCACTGGTACTGCCCTTCAACTCTGCCTCTGACAACCCTTCACATGACTGCCTGGACTTCTACTGCGGAGCCCTGACAGCCATTGAGGCCAAGAAGGCCGAAGGCATCAACATCAAGTTGAAGGTCATCGACTTCACCCTGGCCAAAAAGGACCTCGCGTCCTTCTCCGACAAGATCGCCGACTGCGATGCGGTGATCGGACCTATCACGGTGCAGGACATCCAGACCGTCCTCCCCTACTGCAAGGCAGCCGGAGTACCTCTGATCTCGCCTCTTGACCAGAAGGCGGAATTCATCGCACACAAGGAACCTCTTTTCTTCCAGGTACCTACCCCGGCCAAAACCCAGGCGGTCAACCTGGTGGAGAGCATAGCCTATGGCGAATCAGGACTCGTCACGGTGCTCTGCAGAAACGTCAGGGAGCCTTTCGCGACCGACGTCCTCTACGCGCTTGACAGCCTGAAGATTCCTTACAGGAAGTTCGTATCAGCGGACAACGACGGCAAGAACGCCGCGGATTCGCTGCGCCGCTCGCTCAAGCCTACTGCACGCCACCACATCATCATCGCATCCGAAGACGCTTCATTCTCATCCGAAGCGGCAAAGGACCTCAACGCCCTCAAGAACTCAAACATCACCGCCCATCTCTACGGCAGCAGCAAGATACGCAAGCTGGAGTCACTGGAATCAAAGCTGTTCTACAACCTCAACATGCATATCTCGACGGGTTATTATATCGACCACAAGAACTCCGTCACAAAGAAATTCATAAACAGGTACCACAACCTGTTCCATTCGGAGCCGTCCCAGTTCTCCTTCAGCGGATATGACATCTTCACGTATTTCATTTCTGCATACAACGACCTCGGAACGTCATTCTACAAGTTCATCCCGTACTATTCGCTCAACCTGCGTCAGTGCAATATAATGTTCAAGTCCCTGGGGCCAGCCGGAGGATTTGTCAACAGCCGCACCAGGGACATTGAATACAGGGATGACTTCACTATCGAAGTCAGATAGTCCTAGAGTTTCTTCTCTATATCCTTGAAGTATCTTACCGTACCGACCTTGAGCTCGTCGGTGGCGGCGTCATCGCATACGATGATGCCCTTCGGATGCATCTGGAGAACAGATACGGTGCACATGTGGGACACTCCGCCCTCAACTGCCTGAGCAAGTGCGCGCGCCTTGTTGTGGCCGTTGACAAGTATCATGACCTCGCGTGCGTCCATCACGGTGCCCACGCCCACAGTAAGAGCAGTCTTCGGCACCTTGTTGACGTCGTTGTCGAAGAAACGTGAATTGGCTATGATCGTATCGGTGGTGAGGGACTTCATCCTCGTCCTCGACGTGAGGGATGAGCCCGGCTCGTTGAAAGCGATATGGCCGTCAGGGCCGATGCCGCCCATAAAGAGGTCAATGCCTCCGTAAGATGCTATGCGGCGCTCATAGTCCTCGCATTCCTTGACAGGATCCGGCGCATTGCCATTGAGAATGTTGACATTCTCAGGACGGATGTCAATGTGGGAGAAGAAATTGTTCCACATGAAGGAATGGTAGCTCTCCGGATGGTCTTCCGGAAGGCCTACGTATTCGTCCATATTGAAAGTAACGACATTGCGGAAAGAAAGCTTGCCGGCTTCATAAAGGCGGACAAGCGCCTTGTAGGTGCCTATCGGAGTTGAACCTGTAGGAAGTCCGAGCACAAACGGATGGTCCTCGGTCGGAGCCGCAGCATTGATCCTCTCGGCGATATGCTCTGCCGCCCATTGTGACATGGCGTCGTATGACTTTTCAATAATCAGTCTCATATATTTCAGTAATTATAAGTTTGCATTGTCAATAAGCGATCTCGCATTGGCCAGGGCCTCTTCCGTTATGGTGGCGCCGCTGAGCATGCGGGCGATCTCGAGCTCGCGCTCCTTCCCTTCCAGACGCCTGATGGCGGAATGGGTACGTCCGTCAGAGGCGATATCCTTGTAAACCAGGAAATGTGCGTTGCCGCGGCTTGCGACCTGCGGCAGGTGCGTGATTGCCATCACCTGCATGTGCTCTCCCATGGAGACAATCATCTCGCCCATCCTGTAGGCCACGCTGCCGGACACTCCTGTATCTATCTCGTCGAAAATCATCGTAGGCATGCCCATGTAGCGTGACACAAGCGCCTTGATGCAAAGCATGATGCGGGAAAGTTCACCACCTGAGGCGCATTTTGACAGTTCCTTTGGCGCTGAACCCTTGTTGGCTGAGAACAGGAAGGCGACTTCGTCCATGCCGTCAGGTCCGGGCTCCGCAAGGGTGTCCAGCTTGACCTCAAACAGTGCCAGCGGCATCTCAAGCGAACGTACTGACTGCTGAAGCTCATCAGCAAGCTTTGCCGCAGCCCCCAGACGCGCATTGTGAAGTGCATCGGCGGCAGCTGTGCATTTGCCGCGGAGAGCGGCATATTCGGTCCTGAGGGACTCAAGCTGCCCCTCCATGTCCAGGCCCTGTCCCAGGCGTGCGGAGATATCGTCGCGGACGGCGATAAGCTCGGCGACGCTCTGCACAGAATGCTTGCGCATCAGGTCATACAGCAGCGCCAGCCTGTCATCCACCTCCTGAAGACGTTCAGGAGAGAAGCGCACCTTATCCCCGAGTGAGGACAGCTCATAGTCCACATCCTTGAGGTCTATGCGTGCACTCTCCACGCGCTCGCGCAACGCTCCGGCTTCCGGAATGAAGCGAGCCACCTTGTCAAGGGCGGACTCAAGGGCGCGCAGCTGGCTGCCTATGGAGCAGTCATCCGCATCGAACAAAGCCGAGGCGACGGCCAGCTGTTCGGATATCTCCCCGCTGTTGGCGAGCTGGTTCTGTTCAGCCTCAAGCTCCTCCTGCTCCCCTTCAGCCAGGCGGGCGGCATCGAGCTGGTCAAACTGATACTGCAGATAGTCCCTGTCGGACTCTGACTTCGCGGAGAGAGCCTGCAGCTCTGCAATCTTCCGGCCCGTAGCACACCAGCTGCCATACAGCTCACGATATGCCGCCACATCATCGCTGATGCCGGCAAAGGCATCGAGCACGGAGAGCTGATATTTGCTGGATGACAGCATTATGTGGTCGAACTGCGAATGCAGGTCCACCAGAGTGGCGGATATCTGCTTCAGTTCGTCCAGAGGGACAGGCTCGTCATTTACGAAGGAACGCGACCTGCCCTGCGGGGATACCACGCGTCTGAGTATGGTCTGCTCACCGGCATCTTCGAACTCGGCCTCGACCACGCAGTTGCGCGACGGGTCGCCGAGCACGGAGGCATCCGCCTTCCTGCCCAGAAGAAGTGACAAAGCGCCTAGCAAGATGGACTTGCCGGCGCCGGTCTCACCACTTATCACCACAAGATTTCCCGGGAAGGAAATGTCAAGCGAATCGATAAGGGCGTAATTCTGTATGTACAGTCTGGTGAGCATACTGCCCTGGAAGGCTACTCCTCAGCCTTGCGATAGAAGATCTTGTTGTCTTCGAATTCCTTGGTGGCAGTAAGTACTGGCTTAGGGAGTTTCTCGTAGTAGCGGGAAATCTCAATCTGCTCCCTGTTCTCGAAAGTCTCTTCGAGGGTGTCGGCGTATGAGGAGAATTCCTCGAGCTTCTTGCTCAATTCCTGCTTGATATCAACGGATATCTGATTGGCTCTCTTGGCAATGATCATCACTGTCTCGTAGATGTTGCCTGTAGGAGCCGCGAAATCCCTGAGTTCGCGTGTAATGGTGTTTGTTGGAACCTGTGACTTGTTTTCCATAATGATTTATTATTTTGTTTCTTTCTCTTCTTCTGTCGTAAGTTTGCCTATGTACTTCTGGGCCTTGTCATAGAGGCCGTCGAGCTCCTTGCGCCACTTGCATTCAGGGAACTCGCTGACGATGTTGAAATAATCGTCCACGAAGGTCAGGTATCTCTCCTTCTGCTTTGAAGGTATGCTCTTCTCGGCATACTTGTAAGCGGACATTGCCGTGTAATAGAGTATCTCCTCCCTGTAGCGGTTGTCAGCATTGTCCTTGAGCACGCCCTTGAGCGCGGCGTGTGCGGCGATGTAGTCCTCCATGTGGTAGTAGAGGTACGCTGACTTGTAGGCCTTCATCTCAAGTCTCTCATTGAGGTCGTCAATCATGCTCTTGACGCTGCCGGTATATTCTGAATCCGGCTTCTCGATGAGGAACTCATTCATGGCCTTGAGGGCCTCGTATGTAGGCTTCTGGTCGAGTTCGTAGCGGTAGGTGCTGCGGTAGAGGCAGTCCAGACGGAGATACTTGGCCTCCTCGGCGAACGGGCTGAGCGGATAGGTGCCGACGAATTGCGCGAGGTTGCTCTCGGCTGTGATATAGTCACCGTAACGGTAATTGCTCAGGCCCCAGTAGAACTGGACGCTGTCATCCTGAGGCAGTCCGCTGGTGAGCGGTGTGAGGGACTCGTACATCTCGGCGGCCTTGCCGTACTTCTTGGCCTCGAAGAGCTCCTTCGCCATCTTGTACTTGGCTTCAATGTCATTGCCTTCAAGCAGCAGTGTGTACTGCGACTTGCAGGAAACGAGGCAGAGCAGCATCAGTGCCGGTATCGCTATTGTTCTTATTCGCATTTCGCTAATTGTTTTCAATCAAAAATTTCTCTGCGTCAAGCGCTGCGCGGCAACCGCTGGCAGCGGCGTTGACGGCCTGTCTGTAAACCGGATCCTGCACGTCACCGGCGGCAAACACGCCCGGCACGCTGGTCCTTGACGAACCGTCGCGGGTGACGATGTAGCCGTTTTCATCAGTCTCGACCCACTGCTTGAAGAGGTCCGAGTTCGGATGATGTCCGATGGCGAGGAAAAATCCGTCCACCTTCTTCTCAAATACCGTTCCATCCTTGCGCAGCAGACGCACTCCAGTGACGCCGGAAGCATCTCCGAGCACCTCCTGGGTATTGCATTCCCAGAGTATCTCGATGTTCGGCGCGGAGGCGACGCGGTCCTGCATGGCCTTGGAGGCGCGGAGGACATTGCGGCGCACTATCATATAGACCTGGCGGCAGAGCGTAGAGAGGTACAGGGCCTCTTCGCATGCGGTGTCGCCGCCGCCCACCACCGCTACATCCTTGCGGCGGTAGAAGAAGCCGTCGCAGGTCGCGCAGGCGGACACGCCCATACCCTTGAAGGCATTCTCCGAAGGAAGACCGAGGTATTTGGCGGAAGCACCTGTAGCTATGATGACAGCGTCGGCCTCGATATCCTTCTCGCGGTCAACGTTGAGCTTGAACGGACGGGATGAGAAATCCGCTTCCGTGATGAAGCCGGGACGCACATCAGCACCGAGGCGCACTGCCTGGGCGCGGAAGTCAGCCATCATCTGATTGCCGTCAACTCCCTCCGGATATCCCGGGAAATTCTCAACGGTGGTGGTGGTTGTAAGCTGGCCACCAGGCTGCGTACCCTCATACAGAACCGGCGACAGACCGGCTCTGGAAGCATAAATGGCTGCCGTATATCCGGCAGGACCGCTTCCTATGATCAGGACTTTGATGTGTTCAAGGCTCATTCGGGCAATTTGTTTTAACTTGCAAATGTACTATTTTTTCTTGAAACTCTATCTCTAATGTAGAATTCAAGTCTATGTTCCCACACGAGCACCATTGCGGCGAGCGTCCTGATGGAAAGCATTATCCACCACACTCCGCCCAGGGTTGTCATCAGCAGGAGGTCCTCCACATTGCTGTGATTGACGCATACATGGGTGTCCAGAAGCTTCACATCGCGCTCAGAGAGGTTTCCGCGCGAGATCTCGTCCAGCATTGCGGCGGCGCCGTAGCCGAGTCCCACCACATTGGCAACAATCCAGAGGAACGCAGTGCGCGCCGGCAGGCCGAGCACATACATCAGCGGAGTGAAGATTTTCGCTATGACGTTCATTATGCCGAATTCGGAGAGCAGGCGCTGCAGGATATTGAGGGCATATATGATCAGAACCATCGTCACGACGAGCCTGAGTGTGGAGGTGAACCACTGAAGTATGGTCTCACCGAACGGGAGCTCCCATTTCTGCGCAGCCGCATCGGCGATATGCTCCGCCGAACCGGGCAGGATCAGATTGAGGAGCCATCCCAGCACGAAGGCAGTCAATGTCCTGACAATCACCATCCTGGTCGATGACGCACCGGTCTTCTTGAGGACGGCCGTCTCCAGAATCATCGAATGCGAGCACAGCGCCATCGTGGCGATGATAGTCGTGGCGCGCCAGTCAAGCCCCAGTGTCGAAATCACGGCTATCGCCGAATAGTTGTTGACGAAATAGCCCGACAGATATGCGAGGGCCGCCGATCCCGGCAGACCGAAATATTTGAACACGGGACTTATGAAATCCGAAATCCACGGAAGGATGTTGAAGAACTTGAGGAGCATCATTGCAAATGACACTCCCACGGTAATCTTTATCATCCATATGCAGGTCTTCGTGGATGAAGGAAGAACCTCCTTTACTGCGGAGGCAATGCGTGAAGTGGTGGTTGAACTCATTGTCCTGTCGTTTTGTGTCCGACTATCTGTATATCCACGCCGGAAAACTCGAAGCCCTCCGGCCTGTGGTCGCGTATATAGCTCTCCACAATGCCCACGAGCCCGCTGTCGTCATAATCGACAATGTCATGGGTGTCCTCATCGTAGAGGTGGCAGTGCGGAGCCGTGGTGATGTCATAGTACATCTTGCTGTTGCTGCTGAAACGCCTGCTGATCAGGCCAGCATCGACGAACGAATCCAGCACATTATAGACTGTGGCGACGGAAACATCGGCCGCAGAGCCATCCAGCGCCGCCACGACAGCGTCAGCCGACGCATGGCCGAGGGAGCGCAGTGCGTCATACACGGCGATACGCTGCGCCGTGGCCTTCAGGCCGCTCGCCTTGAGCATTGCTTCTGTGGAATCTGCATTATTCATCGCGCTAGCATAAACACACAAAAATACTCAAAAGATTTGATTATCTCACAATGAAGCACGAACCCCTTGCGCCAGTTGACGCAAGGGGTTCAGTTTACTGTCTGATGAAGTTGTGATCGCCAAAGAGATGGCCATTTCCGTCTGACGCCAAGTTTACAGCGCCTCGACCTCCTCCACAGCAAGCCCTGTGCACTTGGCAATAATTTCTATTGCCACACCATTTGATTTGAAGTTCTTTGCCATCTGTAGCCTGGCTTTTGCTTCGCCATTTGCTTCACCTTCGGCAATTCCCTCTGCTTTTCCCTTTGCCATTCCGGCTTCTTCGCCCTTTTCTCTTGCATAGGCGATCTGGTTGATTATGTCTCTTTCAGTTGTCATTTTTGCAATATATTTCTTGCGTTGTTCGGCAGGCAGCGCCACAAATTCGGCAACCTCGAACAACTTCCGGA
>JAKSJG010000024.1 GCA_024398365.1 Bacteroidales bacterium
CGTTATGCAACTGGAGCCCCGCTCGAGACAACTTTCGCCTGAGCCCCGATTGCCTCCGGTCATGACGCCTGCGACCTGCGGCTGCGCCAGAACGAAGGAGACCGGGCCCGTCCCGGCGACCCTCCCGGCCTACAACTGAGTCAGGACGTAGGACAGCTGGGAGGCCAGAGAAGTGTTGTAGCCTTCGGAGAAGTACACCACCCTGCCGAAGCTGTCCGCAACGGCTATCAGAGGCAGTCGCGCCTTGCCCTGGAAATCAACGCCTTCCAGCAGCATCCCGGCGACCTTGCCATCTGTGTCGCGGCCCCTGACCACATTGTCGAGGCCCTCGGGACATGCGCCGTCCAGCACTATGACCTTGCGGCCCCATGCATTGATCTGCGCAGCGCAGTCATGCAGCAGTCCCAGAGCGTGAACCGTAGGCTCGTCATGCACACCGGTGATGCATATCATATAATAGCCGCGGCCGGCCACATCAAGTATGGAGCACTGCTCAGCGGCACCTTCCTTGAGGAATTTCTGCTCTGCATCGATACTTCCTATCACCTGCACCTTGTCCGCCGGACTCGGCAATACAAGCGGCACATTCAGAGTCTCATTCTCAGCAAGCCGGAATATCTCCACATGGGCCAGCACAGAACCGCTGGCAAGCCTGGTGCCGCTCACGAGCATATATTCACCTTCGTCGAGACTGTGAGCACCACCACCCTCACCGCTATACTCGACCAGTTCAGGCGAACCGTCCACTATCTTGGAGAAGGTATAATTGTAATAATATTCAGGATTGCGCACAGGGCAGCCTTCAGCCCGGGCATAATCAAGCTCCACCCTGCCCTGGGGCACCGCCGCCTCAGTTCCGGAGCCGAAATCCACCGCCACCCATCCGTCCTCAGTGCGGTATTCAGGCCTCAGGTCGCCTTCGTTGAGACGCGCGGCGAAGCCGAATGTGCGGCAGAGAGCCACGAAGAAGATATCCCTGGACCGGGAGTCGGACATGCGCGAACGCCATACCGCCACCGGAGGTATGCGGAGCATCTGCGGATTGCGGCTGTCATCGACAGCGACATTGTCCTTGATCCACGCGGCTATCGCAGACGGAGAAGTAAGGCTGTCAGCAGTGGATGAGGTCAGCACCTCGCGGCGGAAAGGCAGCAGCATCTCCAGCTCCACGCGCGGGCTGATGACGTATGGGTCGTCGCTCTCCACTGCGCGGGCGTCCTCGAGGACTTCCGCGCTGGCATCAATCGCATCCTTTTCTGCGAGGAAGAGCCCGGCGATGTCCATGCGCGGATGAGGCATGGCCGCACGCATGGCATTCTCCTGCTCGAGACGCAGCGCATTTGCCGCGGTCTGTTCGGCCGTGGCCTTGTTGGGCAGAGGATTCTCCGCAGGAGGAACAATCTCGAAGTCGAGGGAATACCTCTCCCCGAAGCTCTTGTCCAGCACGAGTTCGGATGAAGCGGAAGAAGCCACGGCGGCCCCCCAAAGGCCATCCTTCCAGGCCCAGATGAATATATCACCCACACCTGTGTCCAGCGCAGCCTGACCTGCGGCATCTGTGGTATATGAGGCCACCTTGTAGAACTCCGAATAATTGTAAATCCTGAACTCCACCGTCGCGCCCTCCACCGGGTTGCCTTCAGTGTCAAGCACCGTCACCATAGTCCTGCGCGTCGGTATGTAGCTCTTGATGCAGTTGATCTCAGTATATGCCGGTGTGCGGGATATCACGTCCTCAGGTCCGTCATACTGACCGAACACCTTGGTATGCAGAAGCATAGCCCTGGATACGGAGGAATTGAACCAGGCCAGGTCAAGCACCGGCTCCGGCTCGCAGGCGCCCATGAAATGCCAGGCTCCGTCCACATAGACCTCAACCCATGCGTGATTGTCATCGGTGTGTGCCCAGCGCGGAGTATATACCTGACGCGCAGGTATGCCCGCTGCGCGCAATGCCGACACGGCCAGCACAGACTCCTCGCCGCAACGGCCCAGGCCGGAACGTATCAGGGCCACAGGGCCAAGGGTGCGGCCGTCCGAAGGCACGTATGTGACACGCTCATGGCACCAGTGATTGATCTCCAGAGCGGCCTCCTCCATGGACATGCCCTCCACACGCGCGCAGAGACTGTCTGCGTATATGGTACGGAAATCGTCCAGATTCTCATTATTGACACGCAGTGGCAGCACGAAGTGGCGGAATTCCCGCTCAGGCACATCCCAACCCATGCGTTCGCGGACTTCCAGGGTCTTGGCTACGTTGGCCTCCCAGAAGGACCGCGGGAACACCAGCGAATCCGGAAGAGGCATTGATTCATAAAGGAAATCGAGATAGTCCGCAGCTGTCGGTCTGCAGGAGACAAGACAAAGGGCGAGAGCCGCCCAAATGGTTATTTTCTTGAACATATGCGTGTCCCGTGGAACTCCACGGCTTTGGTTTCTTCTGCAATTGCATCCAGATTATCAGCGGTGATACCGGCACCCGGCATCACTATGATACGACCGGCGGCCCGGCGCACCAGTTCGGCTATCAGCTCCCGGCCCTCCCAGGCCGATGCCTTCTGTCCCGAGGTGAGCAGGCGGTCGCAACCCAGGGAGATGATGTCCTCCAGGGCGCGGAAAGGATCCGCACACTCATCGAAGGCGCGGTGGAAAGTGACGCTCAGCGGCCTCTCCCCCTTCCGTCCGCGGGCCACGGCCATCAGACGGCCCATCAGCTCCATATCCACCGAGCCGTCCCGGCGCAGAGCGCCGATGACCACCCCGGCGGCACCCAGCTCGCGGCACATAGCCACATCGCGCGCCATCGCAGCCTCTTCCTCCGCAGTGAAGACGAAATCGCCGCCGCGCGGACGCACAAGCACGTTGACCGGCAGAGAGCGGGACACCGCAGCGCGTATATTGTCTGGCGCCGGGGTCACGCCGCCGAGCTCAAGGCATTCGCAGAGCTCTATGCGGCCGGCCCCGCCGCGTTCGGCGGACTCCACCTGAGAGAGCGAAGTACAGCAGGCTTCCAGGATACGTTGCATATTATAGTATTTTGTACAAAATTAAGAATCTATTTTGAAATGATTGATTTAAGATATTACTTTAGATTTTTCAGATGTTTTCACAGGATTACGAAGGAGCAATGGGGTTCCATTGTAACTGAGGAATACTGCGAAAACAGCGAAAAAGATATGTAATAGAAAAATTGAATTGTTTCAAAACAGATTCTAAGTAAATTTGTCATCGATTATGAAAAAACTGACACTCATCCTCTTCGCCGCCTTAGTGGTATCCACGGCGGCCGGCGCACAGAACCGCGCCGACAGGCAGCAGCTGGACAATCCCGGCTCCTTCTCGATGATACTCCTCGGAGACCCTCAGACATACACCAAATACGATATCAACCAGCCTATCTTCGAGCTGTGCACGGCCTGGATCGCCGACAATCTGGAGCAGCTGAAGATCAAGGCGGTGCTCTGCACAGGCGACCTGACGGAGCAGAATGAGAACCTCGCCCTCAACCGCAGGATGCTCAACCAGACCAGCCGAGAGATGTACGGCTGGGCATCACACTGCTTCGAAAGGCTGGACAACAAGGTGCCGTACATCATCTGCCCGGGTAACCACGAGTACGGCTACAAGCATTCCGAGAACGGGCACACGCACTACCCGGAGTATTTCCCGTTCGAGCGCAACAGCTGCTGGAGGGACATTCTGGTCAGCTCATTCCCCGGCAGGGACGGCGCCATGACCATGGAAAATGCGGCATTCGAATTCAACGACGAACATTGGGGCGGTATGCTGGTCATCTGCTCCGAATTCGCCCCGCGCGACGAAGTGCTCGAATGGGCGCTGAATCTCTGCAATGACAAGAAATACAAGGACTACAAGGTAATCTTCCTGACACATTCCCTGCTGCGCCAGAAGACGGCCGCCTATACCGACAACGAGAAATACGCCATCTCACCGCGCAACTGGGGCCAGGGCGTCTGGGACAAGCTCCTCAAACCCGCACCCAACATCGTGCTGGCCATCTGCGGCCACACTGGAGTGCCCGGCGGCACCGGCAAAGTGGAGGACGACTACATCCAGAGCACGGCCTACCGCTGCGACAAAAACGCGGCCGGACGTGACGTGCACCAGATGATGTTCAACGTGCAGACCCTCGGCGGAGGCTGGGAGGGCAACGGCGGCGACGGCTGGCTGCGCATACTGGAATTCTGCCCGGACGGGAAGACCATCAAGGTGAAGACCTACTCCCCGCTGTTCGGCATCTCCCCTCTCACGAAGCACCTCGCACACCGCACCGCACCGTACGACCAGTTCGAGATGGTGGTGCGCTAGACATGACCGCGTCTCATGAGCCGCCTTCCTAATATCATATCCGCGTCAAGGGCCGCGACAGCAGTCATCATGCTGTTCTTCCCCGTATTCAGCGTCCCGTTCTGGCTGATTTACAGCTGGTGCGGACTTTCCGACATGATAGACGGACCGATAGCAAGGAAAATGAATGCAGAAAGCGAACTGGGCTCGAGGATAGACAGTCTGGCGGATCTTGTATTTGTCGTATGCGCCTGCATAATGATACTGCCGGCCATCACCCTCCCCGTCTGGATATGGATATGGGTGGCGGCGATAGGAATAGCGAAGACCGTGGCCATCTGCATAGGCTCAAGCCGTCAGCACAGGCTGGCAGTCCCGCATTCAAGGGCGAACAAGCTTACAGGCTTACTTCTGTTCTGCCTGCCTTTCGCCCTGATATGGCTGGACCCGGTGATCCCGTCAATAATAGTCTGCGCCGTCGCGACGCTCAGCGTGAAATGACGGCCGCTATTTGATGCCGTATTTCTTCAGAATCTTGAGAATCGGCTTCTCGATGGACTTGGACCACATATAGTAGCCGTGGTCGTCCGGATGTGTGCCGTCCACCTGATACTCGTGGCTGCCCTTGACTGAAGCGTCAGGCTGGATGAAATATACGTCCTTGTATTTAGGGTTCTTGAGTATCTCGTCGAACATGGTGGAAGCCATGTCCATCTTCGCCTGCTCGAATGCGTCAGTGTAGGTATTGAAGTTGCGGCCTTCGCGGTAGATGGTCTGCTGGAAAATCAGCGGCTTGCCCGGATGCGCCTCGATGAGTCTGTCGATGAATGGGATGAGCCTCTTCTTGATAACCTTCCAGTCAGGATTGGAGAACGTATCGAATACGTATGCGTCAGCCTCGACGTCCGCCATCACATTTGCAAAATAAGGCTGGAGCCTGCAGTTGCCGCTGCAGCCCAGGCCGAGGACCTGAAGACCGGTGTTGCGCATGAACTGCATCGGATATGACATGCCTGAGCGGCTGGTGCTGATGCCGTGGGTGTAGCTTGAACCGTGGAATGCTATCCTGTGACGGAACGGGCTCTCGAGCGCTTCAAGAGTCGAACCTTCCTCCACGCCTATCTGGCAGGAGAGAATTTCATTATATATAGGAAGGTAAAGCAGGCATTCCTTTGTACCTGGAGCCATATTGCTGATGAGGGTCACCACCTTGCCGTCCTTGTCCGGATCGCCGAAGGCATTCTTCGCCCATTCCCATTCGCCCTTTTCGTTGCGGATGTAGAGGTCATATCCGGCAAGGGTGAGCGGAATCGAATAATACTCCGTATGCTTGTCACCCCATAAGGTCTTGATGGTGATGGAAGAGGAATTGGTCTTGAAAAGCACTGCCAGGCCTGCTGAGCAGCGCACCTGAAGGTTCTCCCCCTTGGTGAATCCCTTGTACTTGACGGTGTCCACTCTGTGGTAAGGATTAGGCGTATTGTCCAGTATCTTGCCGATGAGATTCAGCTCCGAAGCTTCGGTATATACGTATTTGGCATTCTTCGGAGTCGGCTTGTTGTCCATTATCTTCTGGAGTTCCGTGAAATGCTCATCGTCAAAATGCTTGGTCTTGTTGTAAGACACGCCGCAGGAGCTGAGAACCAGCGCTGCAGAAATCAGTATTGCCAGTCTTTTCATAATATAGAGGTTTGTGGCACAAATATAGCAAAGAAGAATGAATTAGTTATATTTGTGAAAACATTACAATTATGAAAAGACTACTGGCACTTGCTGCAATGCTGATCTGCGCGGTCCCGGCACTTGCACAGATGGCCACTTCCTACTCCCCGGCAAAGTTCAATTTCGTCAGCGAGCCCGCCGGCGCGCAGGTCTTCCTTGACGGAAAGCTACTCGGCACCACCCCGTTCTCAGCTGAGGTGAAGCCGGCATACAAGACACAGGGCGGCAAGCCGGGCGCATCAGAGTTTGACATCTACACCTCCAATACCAGAATCATCGAAAAGGAGATCAAGGACAGCGGCGCTTCGGAAGGCATTGTGAGCCGCTTCGCCCTCGAATTCAAGTTCGTCATGCCGGACGGCACTGAGATTCAGAAGAAAGCGAACCTCATGTGGAAGCCGGTCACCATACTCAACATGCAGGGTTTCAACATCTACTACCCTCCTCTGCAGAAAGTGAAGCAGTAGCCAGACCTGCGGCAAATGCATTTTTTTGAAAAAATATTTAAAAAAATGTTTCACTTTCAAAAAATAGTTGTACATTTGCAATCCCAAAACACAACCGCCCAGGTGGTGAAATTGGTAGACACGCTAGCTTGAGGGGCTAGTGCCTGTTAAAGGGCGTGCAAGTTCGAGTCTTGTCCTGGGCACCGAAAGAGAGAGAAGCTTTTGCTTCTCTCTCTTTTTATGCCCAGAGGCATCCATCGTGATTGTCAAATAATAACGGGAGCCGCCTGTGGCAATACAGACGACTCCCGGACGGATGGAATAGGAGCAGCTCAACTATCGTTTCCGACAGTGGGCTTTCACATAGACCTTCTTGCCATGGATCACTCTGAAGTGGCCTCTGACGCGAGAGGTCTTGCGGGGCTCTTCCTCACAGACTACTGTCAGGCGCTTCCCGGTGCTTAATAGTGAGATTTGAATTTTCATGTGTTATGAGCATTTGCATTTGGAAGCAAGGAGCGGCTTTGATAGTACATCATCCGTCATGTGTCAAAAAAAACAGAGTACCTATTTCGTAAAAAATAAATACTCTGTTAAAATTAAGCACAGGGATCTTGCCTTTCCGCAATGCTAATTCAAATCTCTACTGCAAATGTATCAATATTTTTTGATTCCATACACGTAATTGCCCAAAAAAAATGTCGCGATACATTGATGATACTTAAATCAGCAAATGTATATTGCAGAAATGCTCCTAATCTGGCGCCAGAAGTGACATTTGTTGAAACAGCTCAGGCAGCCACCAGGAAGTCCAAGGTCAATATACCTGTGACAACGGGCCGATTTTGTCGCGTTGTCACAATCCACAGCGGCGGGAAGCCCTTACGGCAAGGGCAAGCTGTGACAATGAATGTCATTTGTCCCATTCTCTTTTTTTATTGTCTGCGAATGGTTATCTTTGACCTTATAACACACATATACCAGATATGAATATCTACATCATAATAGCCATTGCCGCAGCTGCGGCAGCCGTAGGCGGAATGGCTGTATATATCATAGCAAGGTCGGGGTTTGACCGCCGCCTCACCGAGGCGCGGACCGACATTGACCGTCTGGAGGATGAGATTGCCGGACGCGACGTGAGGATCCAGGGCCTGGAGAAGGACGTGGAATACAAGCAGGCCGGGCTCGAGGACCTGCGCAGGCAGCATGACGAGGCCGTCCGCTCCCTGAAGGAGAATTACCAGAAGAACCTGCAGGAAACGAAGGAAGCCGGAGAGAAGTCCCTCCAGCAGCAGATAGAGGCCGTCAAGGCCCAGATAATGTCGGAGAGCGAGAAGGTGCTCAAGACACGCCAGGAGGAATTCTCGAAGAAGGCCGAAGAGTCTCTCAATACGATTGCAGGGGATTTCAACAAGAATCTGTCCGATATGAAGGAGGCCTTCGAGGCCAACAAGAAGGCTCAGAACGACACATCGGCTGAGCTCCGCACACAGATTGGCGAAGCTGTAAAGAATCTGAAGGACCAGACCGCCAGCGTCGGGGAGAAAGCCGACCATATCGCGAGCGCCCTGCGCGGCCAGAACAAGATGCAGGGATGCTGGGGCGAGACACAGCTCCACAACCTCCTCATCAACGAGGGATTGGTGGAAGGCCGCGACTTCGACAAGGAGGAGACATTGCGCGACGATCTGGGAATCATCATACACAATGAGGATACCGGCAAGCGCATGCGCCCGGACTTCATACTCCATTATCCGGACAACACGGACATCATCGTGGACTGCAAGGTATCCCTCAACGCCCTATCGGATTATTTCGAAGCCGAGACGGACGAGGCACGCGCAGATGCCGCGGAGCGCAATCTCAAGGCCGTCAGGGCCCAGGTGGAAAACCTTTCCAGGAAGGAATACAGCTCATACCTCAAGTCTGGCCGCAAGTGTCTCGACTATACCGTGATGTACGTACCTAACGTGAACGCCCTCGTGCTCGCGCGTCAGAAAGATCCGCACGTCATCTCAGATGCGTTCCGCAAGAATGTCCTCATCACCAGCGAAGAGACTCTGATGCCGTTCCTCCGCCTCGTACGCAGCGCATGGATCAACTTCGAGCAGGCCCGCAACCAGGAGAAGATCATCGCAGCCGCCACACGCATGATAGAGCGTGTAGGCCTGTTCTGTGACAGCTACGCCGCAGTCGGCAGCAGCCTCAAAAAGGCTGTGGATGCCTTCGAAAGCGGTGACCAGAAACTCCGCGAAAGCGGCAAGAGCATACTCCACGCTGCACGCGAGGTCGAAGCCCTCGGTGTCAAAAGCAAAAAGATCCTGCCGCCACTGGCCGACGAAGTGCTGCCAGAGACGCAAACCGACGAATAACAACAACTATCTATTTGAAGAACCAGCTCTTCTGGCGGCGCTTGGACTCCTGGTCCCTGGCCACGAAGAGAGGCTTGCCGGTATATGGATCCTTGCCGGCATAGAACATCACTGAACTCAGTGTCATCGGCGTAGGCGTGAGGTCCTGCACCTGCTCGAGATGGAAATTGAGAGATTTGGTCTCATGCGACAGGCGCTTCATGTCCTCCTCGGTGCAGCCCGGATGAGAGGATATGAAGTAAGGTATGAGCTGATACTTCAAGCCCTCCTCATGGCAGATGCGCTTGAAATCGTCATTCAGCTGATGGAACAGCTTGAAGGACGGTTTGCGCATGAGCTGCAGCACGTGATCCTCGGTATGCTCCGGAGCCACCTTCAAGCGGCCTGAGGTGTGATTGACTATCACCTCGCGCAGATATCGGCAATTGTCCTTCTCGAAGAGGTCATAGCGTATGCCGCTCCCGATGAATGCCTTCTTGACTCCCTTCACCCTGCCGATCTTCGCATAGAGGTCCAGCAGGCGTGCATGGCTGTTGTCCAGATTGGCGCATGGATGAGGATGCAGGCATGACGGACGGACACATTTCGCGCAGAGGCTCAGGTCGCGGCCGTGCATGCCGTACATATTTGCCGAAGGGCCGCCGATATCGGAGACATAGCCCTTGAACTCCGGCATATGAGTCACCTTCTCTATCTCAGCGAGTATGGACCGCTCGCTGCGCGAATTGATGAACTTGCCCTGATGGGCGGAAATGGTGCAGAAGGCGCAGCCGCCGAAGCAGCCGCGGTGTATGTTGACCGAATGCTTGATCATCTCGTACGCAGGGATGGTCTTGCCCTTGTAGCGTGGATGAGGCAGGCGGGTGTAAGGCAGATCGAAACTGTTGTCCAGCTCCTCCTGGCTCAGCTGAGTGTAAGGCGGATTGATGACCACGTAGCGCTCGCCGGTGCGTTCCACAAGGACGGCATCCTGCTGCAGGCGGTTGCTCTCCACCTCCATCTTGACGAAATTGTCGCAGAATGCGTCCACATCGCTGCAGCAGCGCTCGAAGGAGTTGAGCATTATGGTATTTTCCGGAAGGCGGGAGACGTATGCCTCATCGGCCACGAATCCCACCTGGCGCAATTTGCGGAGCAGTTTGGCGTTGTAGCCGTTGCGCATGGCCTTGGCCACCTCACAGATGACCTTGTCGCCCATGCCGTAGATGAGCAGGTCCGCACCGCTGTCGATGAGCACCGACGGCTTGAGGGAATTGCTCCAGTAGTCGTAATGTGTCAGGCGCCTGAGCGAAGCCTCGATGCCGCCCACCACCACGGGCACGTGGGGATAGAGCTCCTTGAGTATGCGGGTATATACGGTGACCGCGTAGTCCGGCCTCTGCCCCGCCCTGCCGTCGGGCGTATAGGCGTCGTCGCTGCGCAGACGCAGGTTGGCGGTATAATGGTTGACCATCGAGTCCATGCTGCCCGCCGTCACGCCGAAGAACAGACGCGGTGCGCCGAGCTTGCGGAAGTCGCGCAGGTCGTCCCGCCAGTTGGGCTGCGGTATGATTGCCACGCGGTAGCCCTGCTGCTGCAGTATGCGTCCTATCACGGCTGCGCCGAATGAAGGATGGTCTATATATGCGTCTCCGTTGAAGAGTATGACGTCAAGATAGTCCCAGCCGAGGGCCGCGACCTCCTTGGCGGATGTAGGAAGGAAATCTTTGACTGAAACGGAATCCATGGCGCTGCGTCACTACATGAGATTGCGCCTGCGGAAGAGTATGATCAGCGCGAGGACAATGACTATCATTGACGCCGCTATCACTATGATGTCCCAGTTGCCGCCTATCAGAGGCAGCTTGATGTTCATGCCGTAGATGCTCGCGATGAGTGTCGGAGGCATGAGGAGCAGGGACACGATGGTGAACACCTTCATGATCTTGTTCTGATCCAGGTTGATCAGACCGAGTACGGTGTTCTGAAGGTATTCGAGACGCTCGAAGCTGAAGTCCGTGTGGGTGATGAGGGAATTGGCGTCCTTGAGCATGATGTTGAGCTTGCCGTTGAGGATATCAGGAGTCTTGTCACTCTTGAGCAGGGATGATATCATTCGTTGCTTGTCGACTATGTTCTCCCTTACTATCATGGAGTTCTCCTGCAGCTGGTTGATGTCGATGAGGAAGTCCTCGTTGACATCCTCACCCAGGCTCACCCTCTTGCTGTACTGCGCGATCTCCTTGGACATCAACTCGATCATGTCGGCATCAAGGTCGATACGGGTCTCAAGTATGCCGGCGAGGATGTGGAAGCCTGTCGGATAGAGGCCCGGATTGAACTGCATCCTGCGCTGAATGTCGGTGAAGCTGCGCAGAGGCACCTGACGGATGGACGTGAAGGTGTTGCCGGTGAGCATGAATGACACCGACTCCATGGCGTAGCTCTCAGGTCCCGGGATAAGGAAGTCCGTGTTGACCGTTATCGAGTCTGCCGTCTCGCTGTAACGTGATGAACTCTCGATCTCCTCCGCCTGTGCGCGGCTCTGGAGATTGGTGCCGAGGAATTCCTCAACGTCGCGTTTTTCGTCCACTGTGGGATCGAAGAGGTCAAGCCACAATGCGTCCTTGACCGGAATGCTCTTGAATATGTCTGTGGATTCTGCTGTAAGAATCTGTCCGTTTGAATAATAAAAAACTTCTACCATTGCCCTCAAGTTAAGCAGTTTGCAATTCCGTGGATTGGATACGGGTTACAACTGACGGGCTCGGGGCTTGGGTCGTCTGACGTTAAAAAAGTTTCTTATCTGGACAAATATAGTCATCTGCTTGCGATGCCGGGCGCACTCTTTCCGCCCAAACCGCAAAGGTATAAAAAAAATCCAAAAACAATATACCCGATTATTTCTTAAATTTGAAGAATAAAACTATCCATCACTTATGGAATAACCGCTTCTGACAATGAAAATTAATTCCAAATCCATTCTTCTGCTTGCAGCTGTGCTGACAATGATGCCGGCATGCTCGCCAAAGGCCGCCTCAACAGTGGCCGCAGACGCCCAGGATGCGACGCCTGCAGTTGAAACCCCTTATGTATCAGTACGCACCGACGTACCCAACAAGGCATTCTACAAGGACGTGTTCATGCACGGAGGCCTCAGCCTCAGCTCGTATGATTCCCTTCCATTCCTCGGCGCGCTCGGCCTGAGCCACGAATATGTAGCCCTCGGCAGCGCCACAGAAGAGAACAAGGAGCTCCAGAAGAGCATTTTCAACAGCAATCCTGACGATGCCAACGGTGTCCTCCTCTACCCTGACGGAGAACCGCGCTTCAGGCTGCTGTATGTCAATGGCGGCGGCGCCAATTCCTCTGGCAAGAGGCTCGAGGAGCAGGGACGTCTCAATTTCAAGGCCTTCGTTGACAATGGCGGAAGCTATGTGGGCAACTGCGCCGGAGCTTACCTGCCGGCCGTCACTGAAGACAGGACAGGCTTCGGAGGTTATGTCGGAGTTTGGCCGGGTGACTGCAGCGGAGCGTCCACCCCAGTCTGGAACGTCGGCTATATCGTGCCTGAAGGTTCCCCGCTTCGCAAATACAGCGACTTCGGGGGAGATTATTACATCGACTCCGTGAAACATCATAACGGACCTTTCTTCGAGCGCTGGTATGAGGTGCCTGGCACCGAAGTGCTGACCATCAACGACTACCCTGCCTACAGATTCCATATGCAGCCTTCAGCCATAGCATACAAGGCTGACTGCTACAAGGGCCGCATCGTCCCTATCGGAGGCCATCCGGAAAAGATCGAAGAGGGCGAGAAGTACATCCTGATGCAGTCATACGTCAGGTACGCCCTCGAAGGCCAGGGCTGCGCCAAGGCCAAGGGCATTCTCTCCAACGGAGAAATGCGCAGGATGACCAAATCCACGGAGGACAACGACCCTGCGCACACGAAGATCGGCGACAAGCAGTGTCATCACTTCGTATTCGCGTTGCCGAAGAAGGCGCGCAACATTGAGATCCGCCTCGAATCCCTCGAGAACTACGAACTCAGCCTGCGTCTCGCGCAGGGAACATTCGCTTTCAAGGAGGACGCGAAATATGCTGCAGAAGGCAAGGAGCTCGTGAAAACGCTCAAATTCGACGAACTCCCGGCAGGCACATGGTATATAGGTGTTCAGTGCGAAAGCACGGTGGAGGCAACCCCTACAAAGACACACGTTGCATACAACAACACCGCCATCCTCAACGGCGCGCCTTACACCATCTCCGTGAAGTGGGACAACATCGGCACGGGTAAGGCCGTTCTGGCCAACGGCGCAAATGCCAACGAGACCATCAAGAAGATGCTCAAGCCGAAAGCCATCTTCACTGATATTGACAGCACCATCACAAAGATTGTATTCAAGACCTCTGTGGCAGCGCCTGCAGGCGTGCGCATCGACGACCCGGCACTGTCCGAAGAGCCGATCTGCGCTTCCATTGACAAGGATGTCCTGACCATCAGCACCACCGCAGCCGAAATCAACTCCGGCCTGCATCCGAGCTTCTTCTTCCAGGGCTACGGCGCTCTCAGGACCATAGAGAATATCGAGGCGCTCAACACCAGCGAGGCCCTCTCCTTCACCGAACTCTTCAAGGACTGCCGTTCCATCGAGAAGATCGACCTCTCCTCATTCGAAGCCGGCAGCCTCCACTCCATCGACGGCATGTTCCACAACTGCGCATCCCTCCGCAAGGTGGACTTCTCACCTCTCAAGACCGTGCGTCCCATCAAGCTCGGCGACGCATTCCGCGGAATGCCTAATCTCGAGGAGATCGACTTCGGCATGATGGAGTTCAATGATTACGAGATATACGACAATATATATCTGTTCTCCAGCAAGAAGGACGCGGGCAACAAGCGCTGCTCATCCATACCTGGAAAGCTCACCATCAGGTGCACGCAGAGCGTGGCCGCGAAGATGTTCGCCAACGGCAGCCTGCAGAATCTCAGCTTCGGCGCTGAAAATGCCGAGCCTGTCAAAATCATCTTCATCGACTCCGCCACCGGTAAGGAAATCAAGGCCGAATGGACAGAAGTGACAAGATATTGATCCACATGAAAAGCATACAGCAAATCTCATTCGGCATAATGGCTGCCGCCTCCCTGGCGGCATGCTCGCCGAAAGTGGCAGCCACCGACGCCGCCGTCAAGGACGGAGCGCCGGACGCAATCCCTTGTGTCACGATACGCACTGACGTGCCCAACAAGGCATTCTACAAGGACGTGTTCATGGACGGAGGCCTAGCACTCAGCAGCAACAAGAATATGCCCTCTCTCAAGGTCCTCGGCCTCACTCACGAGTACATAGGCGTGGGAAAGAGCACCGACGAGAACAAGGCGATACAGAATTCGGTGATGTGCTGCAATGAGAATGATGCCAACGGCGTCCTGCTCTACCCTGACGGCGAACCGCGCTTCAGGATGATCTATGTCAACGGAGGAGGCGCTGACGGCCACGGCCGTTCCATCGAATATACAGGCAGGCAGAATCTCAAGCAGTTCGTGGACAACGGCGGCTGCTACGTGGGTTCCTGCGCAGGTGCATACCTCATCGGCACGTCCTACGACCACATACACAGCGGCGGATACATCGGCATCTGGCCGGGCTACGTTGACGGCACGAGCACCCCTTCCTGGCGTGTGGGCTACATCATACCTGAAGGTTCCCCTCTTCGCAAATACAGCGACTTCGGAGGCGACTTCTACATCGATTCCGTAACTCACCACAACGGGCCATTCTTCCAGCATTATCAGCAGATTCCGGGCACTGAAGTCCTGGCTGTCAACGACTATCCGGCTTACAAGTTCCACGGCTACCCTTCTGTCATCGCATACAAGGCTGACTGCTTCAAGGGCCGCGTCATACCTATCGGAGGCCATCCGGAGATGGTCAAGGGCGGCGAGAGGCTGGAGCTGATGTGCGACATCGTGCGCTATGCCCTCGAAGGCCAGGGCTGCGCCAAGGCCAAGGCCATTCTCTCTAACGGAGAGATGCGCAGGATGACCAAATCCACAGAGGATGAGGACCCTGCGCACACGAAGATCGGCGACAGGCAGTGCCACCATTTCGTGTTCGCTCTGCCGAAGAAGGCGCGCAACATAGTGGTGCGCCTCGAGTCCCTCGACAATTATGAGCTCAGCCTGAGGCTGGCCAACGGCACATTCGCCTTCAAGGAGGATGCGCAGTATGCCGCTGAAGGCAAGGATGCTGTCAAGGAGCTGCGTTTCGACGAGCTGCCTGCCGGCACCTGGTATGTTGGCGTGCAGTGCGAGAGCACGGTGGAGACGAAGGAGCTCGGGGATCACGTCGAATACAGCAACACCGGCATTCTCAACGGAGCGGCATACAGCATCTCAGTGAGGTGGGACAATGCCGCCACAGGCAGGGCCGTGCTTGCGAAGGGTATGGATATCAACGAGATGATCAAGAAGTCCATCAATCCGGCGCTGGACGGCAGCGACACTGACAGCACAATCACCCGCATCGTGTTCAGGACCGGTGACCGCAGCACCGCCGGCATGCGTGTGGATGACAGGCTGCGCTCCGAGGAGCCGGTTTACGCTTCCATCAAGGACGGTGTGCTGACTTTCACCACAGCGGCTGCGGAATTCAACTCCGGCACGCTGCCGGCCTTCCTTTTCAGCGGCTTCAGCAGTGTCCGGTCCATCGACAATCTCAAGGCCCTCAGGACTGAGGAGGCTGAGACTTTCATGGAGATGTTCCAGGGCTGCGCTTCGCTGGAGTCCATTGATTTGTCGGGATTCAAGGCCGACAGGCTTGTGGATGCCAATGCCATGTTCAAGGGCTGCAAGCTCATCAAGAAGATAGATATCTCTCATTTCGGCAAGCGCCCTATGGAGAATATCAACAATATGCTGCGCCTGATGCCTGCTCTCGAGGAGGTCAACCTCGGTGCCATGGAGTATGTAGGCTGGAAGGATCCGAATGCCGTCGTGGCCAACTCCGGTGACAAGAGCAACAGGACCGCCAAAGACAGGACAGTCACCATACGCTGCACCAGAGGTCTGGCCAACGCCATTGCCAGCGCCAGCCTCAAGGCAGCTTCAGTCCGCTTCATCGATTCAGCCACCGGCGAGGAATTCACCCCCGAATGGAAGTAAATAAATTATGGAAAACAACAGAGAACGTACGGTAATGAGGGTGACGGCGGCGGGAGCCGCCGCCAATCTTGCGCTCAGCGCAGCCAAACTGGCCGCCGGCCTGCTCGGCAAAAGCGCCGCGATGGTGGCTGATGCAGTCCATTCCCTTTCTGATCTGCTCAGCGACCTGGTCGTCATAGTGATGGTCCGCATAGCAGGACGCGAGAAAGATGACAACCACAAATACGGCCACGGCAAATTCGAGACCCTCGGCACCGTCATTCTCAGCATCATACTGCTGGTGGTCGGAGCCAAACTGATGGCAAACGCCATCCGCAGCATAGTATTCGTCGCCGAAGGCGGCGTCATTGAAGCCCCAGGCCGCGTGGCGCTCTGGGCCGCCCTGATATCCATTGCCGTCAAAGAGATACTCTACCAGTGGACAGCTGCAGTTGGCCGCAAGGTCAACAGCCAGGCGATGGTGGCCAACGCCTGGCACCACCGCTCCGACGCCCTGTCATCAGTTGGCGCAGCTGTCGGCATTGGCGCCGCCATTCTCTTCGGCGGCAAATGGACAGTCCTCGACCCTATAGTGGGTGCACTCATCAGCATAGTCATCATCGTGGTGGCCGTCAAGATGATCATTCCTGCCATAGGCGAACTCACCGAAGCATCATTGCCGAAGGAAACTGAAAAACGCATCGTGGACATCATCATTTCAGTGCCGGAGGTACTGGGCGTGCACGAACTCAAGACCCGCCGCACAGGTCCGGACATCGTGGTGGACGCACACATCGTGGTTGACCCTGAACTGACGGTCGCCAAGGCCCACGACATCGCCACAGCCGTGGAAGACGGCCTCCGCGGCGAATACGGCCCGAGGACCCAGATATCCATCCACGTCGAGCCCGACGACTGCGCGGACTAGGTTTGTATTACATCAGATGCTCGATGAGGATCTTGACGCCGATGCCGATGAGGATGAGGCCGCCGAGAAGGTCGCACTTGCTGCCGATTAGCTCACCCAGCTTCTTTCCGCCGCGCAGGCCTATCTCGGCTGCGGCTGCGGTCACGAGCGCTATCACCAGAGTCGCCTCAAGTATGGCTGACAACTTCATCTGAATCATGGCGAATGAGATGCCCACCGCGAAGGCATCTATGCTAGTTGCGACGGAGGACAGTACCAGCTTTCCCGTATTGAGCAGGTCAACTGACTCCTGCTCCTCCCCTTTCTTGAAGGATTCCACTATCATATTGCCGCCTATCCATGCCAGCAGCAGGAACGCCACCCAGTGGTCGTACTTCTCGATATACTGATTGACGGTCGAGCCGAGCGCCCAGCCCAGGAACGTCAGGCCGCCCTGGAAGAAGGCGAAGAAGAAGAGCACCTTGAGACGCTTGGCGAGGTTGACGTCTTTCATGCAGGCGCCGCCGATGAGCGAGATGGCCAGAGTGTCGAAGCACAGGCCCACGGCTATGAGGAATATTTCGAGTAATGACATATCAGGCGGTTTTGCGTATGCGGAAGAGCCACATACCGATGAAGGTCAGCAGGCCGTTGACGATGAGCAGCGTGAAGCCCAGGTCAAAGCCCAGATAACGCTTGCCCAGCAGGTTGAAGGCCAGGCAGAGCAGCGGTGCGGCGAGGGCGATCCACGGCGTGGCCCTGTCATTGACGCGGCAGCGCGTGAGTATGCCGAAGAAGAAGATGCCCAGCAGCGGACCATATGTATATGAAGCGAGTTTATATACGAGGTTGATGACCGAATCGTTGCTGATCAGGTAGAGCGCCAGTATGATGAGCAGGAAGGCGGCCGCCACGGCGGCGTGCACCCATTTGCGTATGCGGTCCTTGCTCCTCCCGTCCAGGTCCTGGCGGCTCTCGAAGCCCAGAAAATCCACGCACACGGAGGTGGTCAGCGAGGTCAGGGCCGCGCCTGCGCTCGGATACGAGGCGGAGATCAGACCGATAAGGAAGAACAGGCACACTCCGAAGCCGAGGTAACTGCTCGCCACGGCAGGGAATATCTCATCCGTCTTGGTGACGCCGAGAGCCTCCATCCCGCCCTTACCGGCCACATAGACGCAGAGCAGGGCGCCCAGCAGCAGGAAGAAGAGATTGACTACCACCACCGTAACGCTGGTGCTGTACATATTCTTCTGCGCGGCGCGCAGATCCTTGCAGGCAAGGCTCTTCTGTATCATCGCCTGGTCCAGGCCAGTCATCGCCACGGCGATGAAAATGCCGGACACTATCTGCTTGACGGCATTGGTGCCGGCGGACCAGTCCCAGTTGAACCAGTCGCTGTAATTGTGCCCCGGAGTCAGGGCATTCGGCGCGGAGGCCAGCGCAGCGCACATTCCGCGGAAGCTCCAGCCCATGTCCCGGCATATTCCGGCGATGGCAAGGCCGACGGCCAGCAGCATGAAGGTGGTCTGCAGCACATCAGTCCATATTATGGTCTTGACGCCGCCCTTGTAGGTATAGAGATAGAGCAGCACCAGGAAGATCACGCTTATCAGCGAAAACACGAAGGTCGGGGAAGTCGCGGAGACGATGCTCTCCGGCACGAATGAGAAGAACACCACTATCACCACGAATATCCTGACCGCAGCTCCCAGAAGCCTGGATATCATGAACACCACAGTGCCCGTCCGGTGGCTCACAGGCCCGAAACGCTCTCCCAGATAGCTGTATATCGAAGTGAGGTTCATCCTGTAATACAGCGGCAGCAGCACCTTGGCTATGATGATGTAGCCGCCCACGAATCCCAGCACCAGTGGCATGTAGAAGAAGTTCTGCGCCCAGACATTGCCCGGCACGGAGATGAAGGTCACCCCGGAGATGGAGGCGCCTATCATGCCGTAGGTCACCACCGGCCACGGCGCCTTACGGTCTCCCGAGAAGAAGGACGCGGTGCCCGTCCTGCGCGTGGTGAGGTGCGATATGATGAACAGCAGCGCGGTGTAGGCTGCAAAGGCTATGAGAAACCAATGGAACGGGAATTCGTGCTGCATGGAGTCCTAAGGTTTGAATATCTGGCGGTTCTGGATGGAACGCCCGAGGGTCAGTTCGTCGGTGTATTCGAGGTCATCCCCGAAGCCCACGCCACGCGCGATGGTGGTCACGGTGACAGGCAGGCCGGAGAGCTGCTTGTAGATATAGAAGGAGGTCGTCTCCCCTTCCATCCCGGTACTCAGCGCGAGGACCACCTCCTTGATTTCGCCCCCGGCGATGCGCTCAGTCAGCTCGCGTATGGGCAGATCGGCCGGGCCAATGCCGTCCATAGGCGAGATGATGCCGCCCAGGATGTGGTACAGTCCGTTGTACTGCCCTGTGTTCTCGATGCTGAACACGTCCCTGAGGCTCTCCACCACGCACACAACAGAGCGGTTGCGGCGGCTGTCCGAGCATATCGGGCATATCCCGTCATCGGAGATCATATTGCAGTCCGGGCAGTAATGTATCTGGCTCTTGAGCTTGAGGAAGGCGTCGGCGAAACGGTGCACGTTCTCCTCCGGCTGTCCCAGCATGTGCAGGGCGAGCCTCAGCGCGGTCTTGCGTCCCACGCCCGGCAGCGAAGCGAACTGGTCCACTGCATCCTCCAGCAGAGCTGAATTGTAATTGCGCCCGAACATGTTGTCTTATTTCTGCTTGTGATATTCGATCAGGCCGTCCATCGGAGTGCGGCATATCCTGCCCGGACGCATGCCTGCGGCCACGATGCATTTCTCAAGTATGTCCTTGAAATAGAATGCCACCGACCCGGTGAAGCTGACCTTGTAGGTCTTGTAGTCGTAGTGGGCCACATTGCGTGAGATGAAGGCCTCGAATGCGCTCTTGACCATGCCTGTGACGTATGGATGGTTCTTGAACTCGTGGAGGAAAGGCACGAATGAGGCGAGGTAGGCATTAGGCTTCGGCTCCTTATAGACCTTGCTCACGACTGTCGGGTAGTCGAGCTCGAAGCGGCGGTTGAACTCCTGGGAGATGGCCGTAGGGAGCAGTCCCTTGATGAAGTCGGAGATCAGCTGTCTGCCGAGGTACGCGCCGCTGGCCTCGTCGCCGAGGATGAAGCCGCCGGCCGGTACATTGTCAGTGATCTGCTCTCCATCCCAGAAGCAGCTGTTGGAACCGGTGCCGATGATGCAGGCAATACCCGCCTCGGTGCCGCAGAGGCCGCGCGCAGCAGCTTCCATGTCCGATGCCACCTGACATTCCGCAGACGGAAAGAAACGCTTCACGCAGTTGAAGATCTTGTCCTTCTGCTCCTGCGCCACCACGCCTGCGCCATAGAAATATACGGCGCTCACCTCTTCTGCGGGAAGGGTGGAAAGCTTGGCGCTGAAACTGTCGGCGATCTCATCCTCCGACATGAATACCGGATTGATGCCCGGTGTGGTGAGGCCCTTGACGGAACCGTATTCATTTATGGCTCTCCAGTCCACTTTGGTTGAGCCGCTGTCTGCAATAATATACATTTTATAGGATTTTAAAGGTTAGTCGATGATTACGCCGCGGTGCTTCCACCGGTACATGCCTATAAGGCACATCACGGTGTAGGCCACGTAGAGGGCCGACATCCAATAGACGCCGCCCATGAAGAAGATAGGTATGGATGCCACGTTGACCACGAGCCAGATGTACCACTGCTGCCTGAAGCTCTGGCTGAGCCAGTAGGTGGCCAGCATGCTGAGCACTGCCACCGCAGTGTCGAAGTACGGCTGGCCTGCGAAGCTGATGTTGCCTGTCCTGGCCGCCACGCTGTTGAAAAACGGCGCCAGAATGAAGTACACTGCCACCGCTATGATGGAGCTGATGAGGGCCTTGCGGCGGTTGAAACGCTTGATTGCTATAGTCTTGTCCGTCCCGCCTTCCTGAAGCTGCGCGGCGGCGGACTTCCTGACTTTCGCCCACTGCGCTATGCCGAATATGGATGCCCCTATGTAATAGAACTGAATGAGCATCATCGAATAGTAGTGGCTGTGCGCATAGACGAAGATGTTAAGCAGTGAGGAGACCAGCCAGAAATACCACATAAGGCTGGACTTGCGTACTTCATACACTACATAGACGAAGCCCACAACCATCGCGGCGATCTCAAGCCATCCATAGATATCCAATGAGGCAAAGTACTCTGACATAAGTCGGGATGAGGCGCATTTGTGCTGCCACGGTGCAAAGATAGGAAACTTTTAACCTATATTTATTAAATTTGTGGCCTGATAATTGACGGATCCAGCATTGCCATGTCAAAATTCTTCAAATATACCCTTGTTGCGGCCGCAGCCGTAATGATTTCAGCCTGCGCATCGGCCCAGGCTCCGGCGAGATACTCATTCAAGGTCGAGGAGACCTTCAACCACGACACGCATTCCTACACCCAGGGACTGTTCTTCCACAAGGGACAGTTCTACGAGTCAGCCGGCCAGTACGGCGAATCGTCCATGCGCAAGGTTGACCTCAAGACCGGCAAGGTGCTCAAGAGGCAGAACTTCGAGCGCAGGTATTTCGCCGAAGGCTCCTGCATACTCAACAACCGGCTCTACGTCCTCACATGGCAGGAGAAGATCTGCTTCGTCTATAAGCCGGACACTTTCGAGAAGATTGGCAGCTTCAGGTACAACACCGAAGGCTGGGGCCTTACCACAGACGGGAAACAGCTGATAATGAGCGACGGCAGCGACAGGATTTTCTTCCGCGACCCGAAGAATTTCGCAGTGAAGAAGGAGATCAAGGTCACGGTCAACGGCAGGCCGCTGGAGTACCTCAACGAACTTGAATACATCAAGGGCGAAATCTGGGCCAATGTCTATGGCTCGGACTACATCGTCATCATCAACCCTGACAGCGGCGTGGTCCGCGCCATCATCGACTGCACAGACCTGCTGCCGCGCCAGCTTCGCAAGCCGTCCACGGACGTGCTCAACGGCATCGCCTACAATCCTGCCAACGACGGCATCTACATCACCGGCAAGAACTGGCCGAGGCTCTACCGCATCACGCTGAAGTAGCGGCGTTGATGTAAAGCACGTCACCGGAAAGCAACCCGGTCCCGCCATCCGGTATTATTGAACGTCCATCCCTGATTATCATCATTATCTGGCCGGCATTGGATGCATTGTATTCCGCTATGCTTCTGCCATGCCATTTGCTGCCATCAGCAATCTCCTTGCGCAGTATGTGGAGCTCCCTGTCACTGGCATAGGACTGGGAACAGAAAATCACCGTGTCGCCTGCATGAAGCACGGTCCGCCCGTCAGGGATGATGCCAGCGTCGTCTTGCCCGCCGCTTATCACGAGGCAGGCCAGCACGCCCTTGGGCATATTGGCATCCTTGATGGTGATGCCGTCCCAGTTGCTTCCCGGCTCCACGGTGATTTTACCGAACTGGAGCGTAGTCTCATCTTCGAAGTCACTGAATGTTTTCATGACATCATCATTTTCATCCACCATATCCAGCCTGCGCGCCACCTTCGGAATCAAGGAACCTTCTATACCTATGGAAATCAACACAATGCAGAATACCGTGCTGAAGATGTCATGCTCAAGGCCCGGGCAGGCCGTACCGGCCAGAATGGCGAACACAATGGACGATGCGCCTCTGAGACCTGAAAAGTTGATGAGACTCTGCTGCTTCATCGGGTATTTCCCGAAGGGAGAAAGTATCAGACCGACGGCCACCGGTCGCGCCACGACAAGCAGGGCCAGGGTAATAGCCAGTGCGGGGACAAGGGCTGCCCAGAGGTCAGCAGGTCTGGCAAGAAGACCGAGCATAAAGAAAATAATCATCTGCATCAGGCCATTGATGCCATCGAAGAAGCCGACAAGCTCCCTGCGGCCGGGGAATGTGCTGTTACCCATAATGATGCCGACGATATATGCACTCAGATATCCGTTGCCGCCCATCATATCGGGCAGTGCATACGATGCCAGCGCTATCGCCAGCACCATCAGGGAATCGAAGCCCGAAGTCGGGAATGAAAGACGCCGCATAAGGGCGAGGCCGCCCTGCGCTATCAGCAGGCCGCATACAGCGCCAATGCCTACCTGAGCCAGCACCATCCACAGAAGATGACCGGCGCCGGCATCGCCATTGACTATGGAGATCATCACCGAGGTAAGCATGAATGCCGCCGGATCGTTGGAGCCGCTCTCCACTTCAAGTATGGAGGCGGTATTGTTCTTCAGACCCAGCCTGTTGCTCCTTAGCACGGAAAAGACAGAGGCCGCATCGGTGGAACTGACGACGGAGCCGAGGAGGAGGCTCTCAGCCCACCCCCATCTGAATGCATAATGGCAGAACAGACCTGTCAGGGCTGCAGTGACAAGGACACCGGCCGAAGCCAGCAGGCAGGACTCCGCAGCAACCCCCTTCGCGCTTTTCCATCTGGTTCCGAAACCGCCGTAGAACATTATGAAAATCAAGGCAACGGTACACACCTGGGCTGCGAGATGTTTGTCATCCAGATAAATGGGTATATTGCCGATATTGCCGCAGGCTATACCGAATACGATGAACGCCAGCAGCATAGGAACTCCTCTTCTGGCTGAGGCGCCGTTGAGCAGCACACAGGTGAATATTATGATTCCGAGTATGAACAGGGCCGCACTCAGCCCCAGACCATTGCCTAATATCGTCATAGCGTGATGTTTTTGACAAAATAACAGGTCCGGCAAAAAACTTGCCGGGCCTGCACCTATCAACAAATTACTTATTTGAATCTCATTTTATCAAGGCAGGAGATTCGACGCCTCTGGCAACTGCAGCTTGACGAGCCCGGTGACCGGTTTGTATGTGTATGGCACAAACTCGAGAAGCTGGGCATAAAGCTTCCTTTCATCGCGGTTGTAATACACATCCATTCTGTCGCCTGACTCATTCTGATCTGCAGGTATGGTGATGGAGCGCACATCTCCCTCGAGGCAGGCGGCAATCTTGCTGCGGTCCGAAGGAGGGAAATAGTACACTACATGTTTGTAATCGGTCTTGTCTCCGTCCTGTCTCCAGCATGTCTTGTATGTGAAGACCATGACCAGCCCGACTATGAGCAATATCCAGCCAAGCCAGCTGACGGGACCGATGAAAAGCAGCGCTATACCGGCTGCAGTCACGGCTGCGGATATGACAATATCGCGCACCGAACGTACTTTCCTGAAAGTATTTTCCATGAACTATATATATCTAATGAGTAAATGTATGTCGAAAGCTATAGGAAGAGCTTTCTGCACATCAGATCCGCAGACTGCGGACACTCAGAAGATATCTGCCGACAGAGAATGTGCCGGAAGGAAATAGATTGTAGGAAGTTAAGAAGTGTTTGAAGATGGCAAAGCCGAATACTCTGCCGCTCTTGATGATTTTGTACTTGCACTTGAGGCCGCTTCCTGTCCTTGTCTGGGAGGAGCGGTCGCGCAGAGAGAATGTCGGTGCCGAATCTTCTGATGAGAAGAAGTTGGACAGAGGCGTATTGAGGCAAGGGAATGACCTCACACCGGATGTCTGGCTCCAGCCATAATCAGCCGGCTGCTCCGCGGATAAGGCAATCTGCGAGGAGCCCGGTGACACGATGAATAGGATCAGGGCCAGAATCAGGTTCATAACAATGCAAAAATAATAAAAAAAACGGAGATACCGAGACGGCACCTCCGTTTGGAATAAAAATAGTGAATTTATTTAACCTCAGGATTAACAGGAAGTAAGGTGTCTGCAGGACGCGGATGCTGCGGACCATGGCCGTTGTGACCGCGACCGTTGTGATTGCCGCGCTGCTGACGCATGCGCTCCTGACGTTCCTTCATCATCTGCTCCCTGCGGGCGGCCTGCTCGGCCTCGTGGGCCTTCCAGGCCTCGTACTGCTCAGGAGTCAGAACCTTTTTGTACTTCTTGTCGATGGTGGCCTGACGCTCAGCCTCTTCGGCAGCGCGCTCCTCCATCATCTCCTTGCGGCGTTCCATCATTTCCTGACGGCGTGCCTGCATCTGGGCGCGCTGCTCCTCTGTCAGCTGAGGGCGCTCGCCACGATGTCCTCCATCAGGTCGGGCTGCCGGCTGCTGGCCTGCACTGTCGGGATTGACAGCCGGCCTCTCTGGACGCTGAGGACGGTCACCATGGTCGTGACGCTCGCCATCAGGACGGCCGCCGAAGTCACCGCGGCCTCCGAAATCTCCGTAGCCGCCGAATGAGCGCTCCTCCATCTGTTCTTCAGCCATGGAGACATGGAACTTATAAAGCTTCTTGTACTGCTTGTCAGTAAGTTTGACAACCTTGTCAAGGCGCTCTACAGTGCGCTTGGCAATTTCTTCAGGACCCATCTGGACACGACCGCGGCCCTGTGCGGATGAAAGCTGCGATGCGCCGCAGATCAGCAGCGCTGCAGAAAGGATAAAAATGATGCGTTTCATTGTCTTAACAAATGTTTTATGCCTATTAGACACATTAAATGCAAAAAAGTTCAAAAAATTCTTATCTTTGCGTTTCAAATATCAGCCACTTTAGCTCAGTTGGTAGAGCAGCGCATTCGTAATGCGCAGGTCGCGAGTTCGAGCCTCGTGAGTGGCTCATGAAAAAAGGACGCTTGAAGCGTCCTTTTTTCATGAGCTGCGGATAATTCTGGTATAGATTATTGTTAACTTTGCGAAAAAGCAACATTTCTATGGAAGGAAAGGTGATTCTTATAACCGGCGGGAGCAGCGGCATAGGATACGACACGGCCTTGAAGCTGGCGTCCCAGGGACACACAGTCTATGCGGCGGCACGCCGCGTGAATCTCATGGCCGAACTCGGCCGGCATGGCATTCATGTCATCAGTCTGGACGTCACCGATGACGCGTCCGTCAAGAATTGCGTTGACACGGTCATAGCCGAACAGGGTCGCATTGACATTCTCATCAACAATGCCGGTTACGGATATCTCGGCGCCATCGAGAATGTGCCGATGGCCGAAACCAGACGTCAGCTCGATGTCAATCTCTTCGGTCTCGCCAGCCTGACTCAGAAGGTTCTGCCGCATATGCGCGCGAATGGCAGCGGAAAGATCATCAATATATCCTCCGTTGCCGGAAAGGTGGCCATAGCATACGGCGGGTGGTACAATGTCTCCAAATTTGCCGTCGAGGGCTTTTCTGATGCCCTGCGCATCGAGGCAAAGCCATTCGGGATAGACGTGGTGCTAATCGAGCCGAGCGGCATCAGGACCGACTGGGGTCTGATAGCGGCTGACCATCTGTCAGAGTCATCCGCAGGCACGGCCTACGAGGAAAGTGCAGAAAGAGAGGCCCGGCTGTTCCGCTACGCCTACAATTCCAATATCATCTCCGGCCCGGCCGTCGTCACCAGGTCCATCTGCAAGGCGGTGAACTCCTCACGCCCACGTCCCCGCTACAGGCCGGGACGCGGCGCACACACATTGCTCTTCTTCCACGCCATCCTCCCTGCAAGGTGCTGGGACGCCCTTAACAGGCTGTTCTTCCGCTCCTTCTTCAGAAAGGCGTAAAGTCACAGTCTCCCGACCGCGCCTGAAACGCAATAGACTATCAATCAATCGATTGAACACATCACCCTTGCGCAAAAATACGCAAGGGCAACAATATTAAAACACTATAATCCAATTAGTTACATTCCAGAGATCAATTAAACTGGTGAAATAAAAAAAGGGAACTATATACCAGTTGGCCCGGCTGAAGAGGTGGAGAAATCAAATGTACCCGAGCGAATGCGGCAAGTGCCGTGTGAAAGACTGGCAGGCCGTGAAAAGCGGAGCGCCGCCCGTTATAGCGGAGATGCGGCGCGAAGCCACGAGCCTGACGGGCTTTTATCAGGCACGTGAG
>JAKSJG010000025.1 GCA_024398365.1 Bacteroidales bacterium
CGCTTGTGCGTAGCCATCTTATGCCTTTTGTGCTTTTTTCCGTTTGGCATGGTTGTATAAATTAGATTTTATTAGGTAATTCTACTTAACCTTTGCTGTGAATACCTTAGCCGGCTTGAATGAAGGGATGTTGTGGGCTGGTATCACGATAGTGGTATTCTTGGAGATATTGCGGGCAGTTTTCTTTGCGCGCTTCTTGATAATGAAGCTGCCGAAACCGCGGAGATAAACGTTCTCGCCCTTTGCAAGGGAAGCCTCTATGCTTTCCATGAAGCCTTCAACAACCTTCTGTGCGATGATCTTCTCTACACCCTTGCTCTTTGCAACCTCATTGACGATGTCTGCTTTTGTCATAATGAAAATAAGTATTTTATCAATTAATATTCGGTTTGACGGGATTCTCCCGTATGGGGCGCAAAATTAGCGTTAATTTTTCAATTATCAAAGTGATACAGGCGAAAAAATATGGCACAATGATTGACAAATAGCACTCACGTGCTGATTTTACCCTATTTTCAAAAATTAGCTTATCTTTGACTGACATTTTGACATTATGAAAGATATATTGGATAACATTTTTTCAGGAAACGCCGCGGATGTGAACATCATTCCGGTGATGAATATAGAGGCAGGACACCCTGTGGGTGACGCAGAGATGCCCGAAACCCTCCCTATCCTCACGCTCAGGAACGCCATTCTCTTCCCTGAGACGGTGATTCCTATCGCCATAGGAAGGGAAAAGTCCATCAAGCTTGTCAACGAGGCATTCGCATCCGACAAGCTCCTCGGAGCCGTATCCCAGAAGGACGTAAGGACCGAGGATCCGGGACCTGATGACATCTTCGAAGTGGGCACGCTCGGCAAGATACTCAAGATCATAGAGATGCCTGACGGTTCAATCACAGCAATCGTGCAGGGCGTGAAGCGTTTCCATGTGAATTCGATACCTATCACGGTGCCGTATTTCATGGGCAACGTGACTTACCTCAACGATATAGTTCCGCCGAAGAACGACCCTGACATGGACGCTGTCACCGAGTCCGTCAAGGACGCAGCGCAGAACATGATCAAACTGACACCTCATCTGCCACAGGAGGCGGCTTTCGCCATCAAGAACATAGAAGGTTACAGTTTCCTGGTCAATTTCATCGCATCATCGGCTGAGATAGAGAACATCAATGACAAGATAGAACTGCTGCGCATCGATTCTCTCAAGGAAAGGGCTCTCAAGCTGCTTGAGATGATCAACCAGCAGATAGAATTCCTCAAGATAAAGGACGACATCCAGAAGAAGGTCAAGAGCGAGATGGACCAGCAGCAGAGGGAGTATTACCTCAACAACCAGCTGAAAACCATCCAGGAAGAGCTCGGAATGAATTCCGGTGACGACATCGACGAGCTGGAGAAGGCTGCAGCGGCCAAGAAGTGGCCGGAGAAGGTGGCGGAGGCGTTCAAGAAGGAGCTTGGCAAGCTGGAGCGCACCAACCCGAGTTCACCTGACTACAACGTGCAGTACGCCTACCTGCAGACCGTCCTCGACCTGCCATGGGATGAGGTGACTGAAGACAATCTCGACCTCAAGAACGCCCAGAAGGTGCTGGATGAGGATCATTTCGGCCTCGAGAAAGTAAAGGAAAGAATCATAGAGTACCTTGCAGTGCTCAAGCTCAAGAACGACATGAAGTCCCCTATCCTCTGCCTCTACGGCCCTCCGGGTGTGGGCAAGACCTCGCTCGGAAAGTCTGTGGCACGCGCCCTCGGCCGCAAATATGGCAGAGTGTCGCTCGGCGGTCTGCACGATGAATCGGAGATCCGCGGACACAGGCGTACTTACATAGGTGCAATGCCGGGCCGTATCATCGACACCATCAAGAAGGTCGGCTCATCCAACCCTGTCATCGTCCTTGACGAGATTGACAAAGTGACAGAGGATTTCCACGGTGACCCGTCATCCGCCCTCCTGGAAGTGCTCGACCCTGAGCAGAACACCACTTTCCACGACAATTACCTGGACATTGACTACGATCTGTCCAAGGTGCTCTTCATAACCACCGCCAACGACATAAGCAGCGTGCAGCCGGCATTGCTCGACCGCATGGAGCTGATCAATGTCACCGGATACCTGCCGGAGGAGAAGGCTGCCATCGCAAACGGCTACCTCATCCCGAAGCAGACCGAAGCGCACGGACTCAAGGAGGAGCAGTTCAGGATCTCCCCGGAAGCCCTCGACAAGATCATTGACAACTACACGCGCGAATCCGGCGTGCGCGGTCTGGACAAGCAGATTGCCAAGATGGCGCGCATCACGGCCAGGAAGATAGCTCTGGAAGAGGAGCGCAAGGACGTCATCGGCGCCGAGGACATTCGCGAATACCTCGGTCTGCCGACCAATTTCCACGACCTTCAGGAAGGCAACGAGGAAGCCGGCGTAGTGACGGGACTCGCATGGACCCAGATGGGCGGCGAGATACTCTTCGTTGAATGTTCGCTCAGCGAAGGCAAGGGCGTGCTCTCCACCACGGGCAATCTCGGCGACGTCATGAAGGAGTCAGCCCAGATAGCATACCAGTACCTCAAGGCCCATCCTGATATGGTGGGCATGGATACCAAGACATTCATGGAGAAGGACGTGCACGTACACGTACCTGAAGGTGCGACGCCGAAGGACGGTCCTTCCGCCGGCATCACCATCACCTGCGCCATAGCATCGGCATTCCGCGGAGAGAAGATACGCAGCGGCATAGCCATGACCGGTGAGATGACACTGCGCGGCAAGGTATTGCCGGTAGGCGGCATCAAGGAGAAGATACTTGCGGCAAAGCGCGCCGGCGTCAAGGTGATCGTGCTTTCCGAGGAGAACCGCAAGGATATCGAGGACATCAAGCCTATATACATAGAAGGTCTGGAGTTCCAATACGTCAAGACCGTCGATCAGGTGCTGGACTATGTCTTCGCCAAATAATAAAACGCCATGGACGTCAAAATAGAACAGAGCTGGAAGGAAGCGCTCAGGGAAGAGTTCGAGAAACCGTATTTCGCGGATCTCGTAGCTTTCCTCCACTCGGAAAAGAAGGCCGGAAAGGTGATATACCCTCCCGGTCCTCTTATTTTCAATGCCTTCAACCTCACCCCGATAGACAAGGTCAAGGTGGTGATCATCGGCCAGGACCCCTACCACAATCCGGGGCAGGCGGAAGGGCTGTCCTTCTCAGTGCCACACGGCGTCGTCCCTCCCCCATCATTGAAAAACATCTACAAGGAAATAGAATCGGACCTGGGCATCAAAGTGCAGAAGGACGGTTCGCTGAAGGCATGGGCCGAGCAGGGCGTGTTCCTGCTCAACGCCATACTGACAGTGCAGGCAGGAGCCGCCGCATCGCACAGCCGCATAGGCTGGCAGGAATTCACCGATGCGGTCATACGCACGCTGTCTGAGCGCCGTGACGGCCTGGTGTTCATGCTGTGGGGCAATTTTGCCAGAGGCAAGAAGGCCCTTATCGACACGGGCAGGCACCATGTGCTGGAAGCCGCACATCCGTCACCTCTGGCCGGAGGTGCATTCTTCGGCTGCAGGCATTTCTCCAAAGCCAACGAACTGCTTCAGGAAGAGGGCCTGAGCCCGATAGACTGGAGCCTCTGACAATTTTGCTTGATTATTTAACTAATAGAGTTAACTTCGCAAGGTTTTTTGACTGACAAATTATGAGAACTGCAATATTCCCGGGTTCTTTCGACCCATTCACTCTCGGCCACATGGACGTGCTCAAGTCAGCGCTCCAGCTGTTTGACAAGGTAATAGTGGCCGTAGGATACAATAGCAACAAGAACGGTGGTTTCTTCGCACCTGAAACCAGAGTCGAGATAATAAAGAAGGCCACTGAAGGCATGGCTAACATTGAGGTCTGCTCATATACGGGCATGACCGTGAACATCGCCCGCGAAAAAGGCGCTTCCTGCATAGTCAGAGGCCTCCGCACCACTACCGATTTCGAGCTTGAGAGCGTTATCGCCCAGGCGAACAAGAAGATGGCTCCGGATATCCAGAGCATATTCATCCCATCCAGCCACGAGTATTCATTCATATCATCCACAGTCGTCCGTGACGTGCTCATCAACGGAGGTGACGCAAGTTATTTCCTCCCGAAGGGCATTGACATCAACGACTACAAGAAGAGATAGCAATGTACAGAAAATCATTCCGCATTCTGCTGCTGACGGCCGTCCTGCTCAGCAGCAGTTTCGTTTCAAAGGCGCAGACGGTCTATGACAGCGTCACAGAGTATTTCCAGAGCCTGGTACAGCTTCCTGTTGACAGGATCATACCTAAGATTGACAGCCTCATCATGCAGGGGCAGGATGCGAAGCAGCAGGCTGACATAGCCGGCGTGGCCTTCGACTGGTTCAGCTCATCCAAGGTGATGGGCATGGAGACGGTGGCTGTCCACATCGCGGACAACTGGTTCCTCAGCAAGAAACTCCAGTGGAGCAATCCCGAGACCTATCCCCTGCTCTATTCTTTCGCTGAATTCAACCGCAGCTCCCTCATCGGCATGGACGCGCCCGAACTCCGGATGACCAGTATCGACGGTGAAATGGTATCAACCAGGCAGGGCGACGGCTCGTACAAGATATTGTATTTTTACGATGAGATGTGCCCTACCTGCCGCCAGCAGACCATGCAGCTGGCTGAAATGGCCAAGTCATACAAGGGCGAGCCTATCACCATCTACGCCGTCAACTCCATAGGCAACAAGGACAGCTGGAGCAAATATATCGAAGAGTATTTCGGTGGCATCAAGCCAAAGAAATATCTCGCCATCAAGCACCTGTCAGATACTGAGGACAGCAATGACTACCGCCGCAAATACGGCGTCGTCACAACCCCGGGCATGGTGCTCGTGGACCCGAACAATGTCATCATCGGCCGCAACCTCAACTGCGATGCGCTCAAGCAGCTGCTCAATATACAGAACGAGACCGCATCGGAATACAAGGCCCTGTTCAAGGATCTCCTGACAGCTCTCGCACCGGCAGACTCGGCAGACGTCGTGGCAGTGGCCGGCTCTCTCTACAGCAAGTGCAAGGACAGCAGGGAACTCACGTCAGAGATGATGTTCGAGTATTACAAGTATCTGCGCAACATCCAGAATTTCCAGTATCAGAAGGGCGCCGCCGCCATAGCTGAGAAATACATCATACCAGGTGAGAACATCTGGGCGAAGGAGCTCAGGGAGACCATAGCCAAGGACGTGGAGCTGTTCAAGAGCAATTCAGTCGGTGACGTGGCGGTCAATGTCAAGGTACGCGACGCCAGGGGACGCAAATGCAACATGCTCAAGGGACGCCCGAAATACACCGTACTCTTCTTCCACCTCGTCACCTGCCCTGACTGCAAGCGCGAGATCGCCATACTCAGGGAGAAAGCTGACGTGCTGAAGAAGAACAAGGTCAAGGTCGTATGCGTATGCGTGAGCTTCGACGAGGAACTCCACAAAAAGTTCATCGCTGAAAATCCGAAAGGCTGGACCTATCTCAAGGATGACCCAGCCATTTCAGGTCTGCGCAGGCAGACATATGATATCAGATTCGTACCTGAAATCTATCTTCTTGACCGCAACAAAAAGATTATTGCGCGTGACTACGAAGCGATTGCTCTCGAAGGAATAGTCCTTTAACCTGGATTTCACCGCTACGGTAAGCCTTGAGGAGCTGCTGCAGATCATCTATCTGTGAACGCAGCTCCTTTCCTATATCCGTATCCTTCACCAGCTGACGGTGCTCGGCGAATTCAAGCACCTTGGTCTCGGATATGATGTCCTTTCCATGCTTGACCGCATTCTCACGGCTCTCGAAAGGTTCGTGCTGTACAAGCTTGAGCGATGTCGAATTGTATATCAGAGTATAGCCTGCAATACCCGTCTCACCCTGGTAGGCCTTTGAATAGCCGCCATCGATGACGAGCAGCTTGCCGCCGGCCTTGATAGGACTTTCGCCCTTGATGGTCTTGACCGGAATGTGGCCGTTGATGATATGCGCATGGCGAGTGTCCTCAACTCCGAGTTCGCGGAGCACCTTGTCGCATACAGCGGGATCATTCTTGAGATTGAAGTATGCGCCCATGGTCTCGGTATGTGTCTCCTTCTCAGCAAGGAGGTAGCGCTCGAATGTCGCCATCCTGTCCTTGTCGAACGGAGGTGCCACAGGACCGCACCACTGATACCAGATGAAGTCGCGGCCGTACTGGCTCATAGGGCTCTCGGCAGGTGCGTAGTATGCTGCGCGGACCATGCGGTCAACTTCGTCGAGCAAAGCCTTGCCGCTGAACATCTTCCCCTGGATCTCCATTTCCGCGAAGGAACCGTCAGCCTTGAGAGGGAATGCGCCGTGGAAGAGTGCGTTGTTGTTGACCACCTTGTAGAGCGAACCGTGCTCAAGCATGCACTGCATGTGCTTTGCAAGCCTCTGGCTGGACATGAAGCTGTTCGCAAGCTGGTCTATGAGCTCCATCTCCTCATCTGTCAGGCGATATGGATCCGCAGGGTCGATGGTAGGATATATCTTGTCAAGGAGTTCGTATTCCTTGCCGTTGAGGGTGATGGTACCCTTGCTGTAATCTATCAGGTGCAGGAGGTTGCGCTGCTCCATATGCCATTCCGGATGGCGGGCGATGACGCGGGATTCGACCTTGAACTGTATCACGCTGATGGCCTTGTGCATCTTGGTGATGAGGTCGGCCTGGTTCGGGTCGAGCTTCTCATAGACATTCGCCTTAGGCCGGAACACTTTGGTCTGCTCCTCAGTATATGTCTTGAGGGCGAAGGTCGCAAGCGGCAGCAGGTTGATGCCGTATCCGTCTTCGAGGGTCGCCAGGTTGGCATAGCGGAAACACATGCGGAGCACATTTGCAACGCAGGCCCAGCTGCCGGCTGCGGCACCCATCCACACAAGGTCGTGGTTGCCCCACTGTATGTCGAAATTGTGATAGTTGCAGAGCTTGTCCATGATAAGGTGGGCGCCCGGACCGCGGTCATAGATGTCGCCGATGATATGCAGGCAGTCAATCACAAGTCTGTGGATGACATTGCAGATGGCGCAGATGAAGTGGTCGGCGCGTCCTGTGGATATGATGGTATCCACGATGGACATCATATAGTTGTGCTTGTTCTCGTTGTCCTCAATCCACTCGTGCAGGAGCTCCTCGATGATGTAGGAGTAGTCGGCAGGAAGGGCCTTGCGGACCTTGGAACGGGTATATTTGGATGAGCAGACAGCCAATACACGGACTATGCGCATGAGCATCATACGGTACCACTCATCCATCTTGGCCTTGCTGCGCATGGATTTACGTACAAGGGCAATCTTGTCCTCGGGATAATAGATCAGCGTGCAGAGCTCCCTGCGCTCGCGCTCGGACAGACTGCTGCCGAAAATATCTTCCACCTTCTTCCTGATGACACCGGATCCGTTGCGGAGGATATGCTCGAAAGCCTGATTTTCTCCATGGATGTCAGTGATGAAATGTTCCGTGCCTTTCGGCAGGTTGAGGATTGCCTCCAGATTGATGATCTCACTGCAGGCCGACTGCTCCGTCGGAAAATTCTTCGACAGAAGCTCAAGATACTTCAGATCCCTTTTCATAATGTTTCAAATTTAGTAACTTTGCTCAAAACAGCCAAATAATGAAACAGATAAAAATAGTATTCCTCGATGCCGAGACCCTCGGCAATGACGTATCTCTCGAAGCCATAAGTTCTTTGGGCGACTATACCTCATACCCTTCCACCACAGCCGAGCAGACCATAGAGCGCTGCCAGGGCTGCGACGTGGTGATCACCAACAAGGTGTATATCGGCAGGAAGGAAATGGACGCACTGCCTCAGCTCAAACTGATCTGCGTGGCCGCCACCGGCACCAACAACGTGGATATGGCATACGCCGCCGAAAAGGGAATACCTGTGAAGAACGCCGTCAACTATTCCACGGAAAGCGTGGCCCAGGTGACATTCTCATTCATACTCAGCCTTGTAGGCAAGGGCAGCTTCTTTGACGGATATGTCAAGGATGGCAGCTATTCCGCCAGCGGATGTTTCACCAACGCCACAGTGCCTTTCTTCGAGCTCTCAGGCAAGAAGATGGGTATCATAGGCATGGGCAATATCGGCAGCAGAGTGGCTCAGATCGCCGACGCATTCGGCATGAAGGTCTCATACTTCCCTACCTCCGGCATTGCGCACTGTGACAAGTATCCGGCTGTCTCACTGGACGAACTGCTCGCCGAGAGCGACATAGTGTCCATCCACTGCCCTCTCAACGAACGCACGAAGGGTCTTGTGAGATACGAGCAGCTCGGCAGGATGAAGAAAAGCGGCATCATCGTCAACATGGGCCGAGGCGGCATCATCGACGAGGCTGAGCTGGCACGCGCGCTGGACGAGGGCCTCATCGCGGGCGCCGCAGCTGACGTGTTCACAAAGGAACCGGTGCCGGCAGACCATCCTTTCCTGAAGATGGCCCATCCGGAAAAAATAATGCTGACCCCGCACATAGGCTGGGCCAGCAAAGAAGCTCGTGAATGCCTCATCCGCAAGATTGCGGAGAATATCACTAATAATATTTGACCTCGGTGCCTTCGAGGGCGGTGAGGAGGTTGTTGGCCATGCGGCTGGCGCCGAAGCGGAAGTAGCGCTTGTTGAGCCACTTCGGGCCGAGTATGTCCTTCACGATATTGTAGTAGAGCACGGCGTCGTCAGCTGTAGCTATGCCGCCGGCTGGCTTGAAGCCGACCATCGTACCTGTCTTCGCAAAATACTCCTTGATGCATCCGCACATGATCTGAGCCGCTTCCGGTGTTGCGGCAGGCTGCATCTTGCCTGTGGAAGTCTTGATGAAATCAGCGCCTGATTCCATGGCAAGATATGAGGCATCCTCGATGAGAGCCTTCTCCTTGAGGGCGCCTGTCTCCAGAATAACCTTCAGGTGCACGTCAGGATTGACGGCGCGTATTGCCTTGCCTATCTGAGCAATCTCATTGCCGGCAGCATCGTAGCGGTGCTCCATGAAGGCATTCAGCGCAAGCACGATATCCACCTCGTCGGCTCCTTCCGCAACGGCCGTCGTGCATTCGAGCAGCTTGACCTCAAGCGGGCTCTGGGATGCCGGGAAGCATCCTCCCACCACCGTGACATGAACATCGGCGTCATTGCGGGTATTTTTCACAACTGACGCAAAATTAGGGAATACGCAGATGGAAGCAGGCAGAGGGTACTGCGGATACACATTGTGAAAATCATTCACCTTGCGGACCATGGCCTCTATCTTCGAAGGCGTGTCCGTCGGATTGAGCGAAGTGAGGTCTATCAGACCGAGGGCTTCGCGATAAATCTCTTTCATATCTTAAATTCTGTTTTTACTGTCAATGCAAATGGTGACCGGGCCGTTGTTGACCAGGGACACCTTCATATCCGCACCGAAACGTCCGCACTGCACCGGATGACCCAGCTCATAGGAGAGCTGACGTTTGAAATCCTCGTAGAGCGGTATGGATATCTCATGTTTCGCGGCAGCCACATATGACGGGCGGTTGCCCTTCTTAGTGGAGGCCATGAGGGTGAACTGGCTTATGCAGAGTATGTCTCCTCCCGCTTCCAGCACCGAGCGGTTCATTACGCCCTGCTCGTCATCGAATATGCGGAGACCGACCACCTTGCGGCTCATCCACTCCAGATCCTCAGCCGTATCGTCCTCGCCAAAGCCGCAGAGCACCATAAGGCCCTCCCCTATGCTTCCGACCACTTCACCGTCAATGCTTACGCTGGATTGCAGCACTCTCTGAATAACTACTCTCATAACAACATCCCTTTTATGCCATTATTTCAATCTTCTTGAACGGCTCCCGTCTGTGAGCCGGACATTATCTGTGTCAACATTCTCTATCAGGACAATACCCGGACGCTTGCCGGTATCGAAGGATCCGAAACGGTCCGCGCAGCCTATAGCCTCCGCGCCGTTGAGGCATGCCCACTGAAGCATCTCAGCCAAGGTCAGATGAGGGAAATGGTCCTGCAGGCACTTCATCTCGGCCACCATGGACAGCAGAAGATTGCTGGAGAGACTGTCTGTACCGATGCAGATCTTCAGGCCGTTGGAGCGCATAAGGTCAATCGGCGGCAGTGCCCTGTGTATGAAGATGTTCGAGAGCGGGCATATTGCCCAGAAAGGATGCTCGAGGCAGCGCTTCGCCGCATCGATGCTCTCCTGATCGGTTGCCACATTGTGCACCAGCAGCACATTACCCTTGACCGGAGCCGGTATCTCTTTCTGCAGATTGTCCAGGAAATACACCAGAGCGCCGGTGCCGGTGACTGGCAGCTGAGTCGTTCCGCGGCCGCGGTAATCCTCGGCGAGAGGGCCCGTGCCATAGCGCAGCATATCCTCCTCCTCGAAGCTCTCCTGACTGTGGTATGAGATATATCCGCTCTCCAGGCCTGCGGCGGCTGACTTGCGGTTGAGCAGAGGCGACATGGTATAACAGCTGTGCGGCGTAGGAGCGGCGTCAAGGCCCATGGCATTGGCCTTCGCCTGAAGGGCGCGGGCGTCTGCCACGATGGCCTCCGCATCCTCCGGCTCGGTGCCGAACACCTCGATGAAGGTGCGGGTGTACATGCTGCCGTCCGCAAGGGCCTCCCGCTTCATCTCGAAGCTCTCGTCGCAGTTGCTGATATCGCCCATGGCGCACACGCCCTGGGCAGCCAGGTCGGCGAATGCCTCGCGCATGGCGGCGATGCGTCCCTCACGGTCAATGGTGAGGCGCAGGGCGTTGATCTGCTGAATGAAACCGTCCATGCCGGTACCCTGCTTGAAGAGCCCCTTCATGTGCGAAAGTTCTATATGGCAGTGTGCATTGGTGAATCCCGGCACAAGGAAGCCGCGGCAGTGCACAGCGCTTTCCCGCTCCTGTTCCGTCAGATCCGATAAACTTCCGAAGCCGATGACGGTACCGTCCTCTTCGCAACGCAGATATCCGTCCCTTACCGGGGCGGAAGTGACTGGGAAAATATAATCAGCAGTATATATCATAATCTATTAGTCGGTTTTGAGAATCTTTCTTGCAGGGACACGTTTCTTCAAGCTGTCCTTCTTAATCACAGGCTTGGCCACAGTATCAGCCTCCGTCCCGGCAGCCTTGGCCGTTGTCGAATCCGTTGCCGTCTTGACAGCCTTTCTGACCACGGCGGTATCGCCGTATCTCACGTCAATCGTATCCATAAGGCAGGCAAAGCTGATGGAATCCAGAAAATTGTCGATGGCAGTCTGGATGGCCTGCTGCTTTTCAAACTCTATATCCGCCAGAGAATCCCGAACGGCCATCTCACGCTGCGCCGTGGCATTCTTCGCATCCCACATGGTCTTCATATCCTGGGCCATCTTCATCAATTTTTCCGGATGGGAAATAAGATATGACTGAGCCTCCAGGAACTCCTCCGTGGTATAGCCGTACTTCTCGAAGATAGACGGATACACGGCCATGGAGTCCGCCTCCATGAACTTTTCGGGAGCGAATTCCATCTGGGAGTCAACGATAAACATATCATTGTATATGCGTTTCATCGTCCTCATCGGGATAGGCGACCTCTGGCAGGACTCTGCCAAAAGCAGCACCGCAACAAGCAGGACGATCCGAATAGGTTCAAAACGTGTTTTCATTTCTCAGAATATTATAGTTTGAGGAAAATCTTCTTGCGATAAAGGAAATAAAGGAAGAGCCAGCAGATGACCAGATACGCCACCCTGGAGACTATGGAGCCTATGCCCTCAGGCATCAGACCGACGATACCGCCCATGAAGAAGTCTGTGGCATGATGGAAATCTATGACTCTCGGAGCCATGAAAATGGTGATGGAGTTCATTCCGATGACACGGAAAGGAAAAGTCCATCCGTCCCGGCCCCGTACGTCAATGATCCAGTAGAACAGTGCGAAGCTGGCGAGCGAGAAGGCGCCGAGCACGAGCACGAAACTGCTGGTCCAGAGTTTCTTGTTGATTGGGAACCAGATGTTCCAGATGTAGCCCAGTATCAGCATCACGGCCGCTGCTGCGAACATATACAGGGTCTTGCGGTTGCCGTCATGACGCGTGCTGCGGACATATTCGCCGGTGAACATTCCCAGCATGGCCGTAACGATTGCAGGCAGGGTGCTGAGTATGCCCTCCGGGTCGAAGTTGCCGCCATCCCAGCGGTAGAGGTGGTTGGGCATCACCATCCTGTCGATGTAGCCGACAAGGTTGCCGTCATGCGAGAGCGGGTCCATTCCCGGCGCATCAGGCGCCGGAATCATGAGCAGGAACCAGTATCCCAGCAGTATGACGGCTGAGATGACAGCCCTGGTCCCCGGCTTGAAGTTGATGAACATCAGCGCCGCGAACATCCAGGCCAGGCCGATGCGGGCCAGGACGCTCGGTATGCGTATGGTGGACCACTCCAGTTTGAAGAGGCCGTTGCATATCAGGCCGAAGAGCACCAGCAGCGCCGCGCGGCGGAATATCTTCCAGTATATGCTTCTGCGCGCCATACCCTTCTCCTGCATTGCAGCATAGGAGAACGGGAAGGATATGCCGGAGATGAACAGGAAAAGAGGGAATATGGTATCGTGATGATGCCAGCCGTTCCATTCGACATGGTCCATCTGCTGCGCGAGCCAGCAGTCCGCACCGCCGGGAAATTGCTCGCATATAGTGATTATGAGCGTGGCGACGCCCATGATGAACATCATATCAAATCCCCTGAGGGTGTCCAGGCTCTTGAGTCTTTTCTGTGGGTCCATACGACAAACAATCAAAAAGGCGACCGTTGTGCGGCCGCCTGTGGAGCGGAAAACGGGTTTCGAACCCGCGACCTTCGGCTTGGGAAGCCGACGCTCTACCAACTGAGCTACTTCCGCATTACTCTGCAAATTTAGCAAATAATCCGGATTATTAGTACTTTTGCGCAAAATCAATTTACTATGGCAAAAGAAGATTTCAGCTGGAAAAGGATACAGACCCTGATCATCGGCATAGCGGCGGCGCTGCTCGTGTCAATGCTCGCGATGGATATGTGCTATACTATGGTTCCGAAGGCAGGCGCGGCAGGAGTGATGGAGCGCTTCTCCATACAGTTCACGGAACGCTACCAGTTCATGATATTCTCCTTCACCACATTCGCACTGTGCATAGTGACCATCGGCTACTACAAGCAGCGCATCATCCAGATGCGTCTCTGCATCCTCAACTCCATAATGCTGCTGTTCTACCAGCTCTGGATACTTGGAGAATTCTTCTTCCGCAGCTTCAACGGAGTGGCTATGCGCCAGGAATTCACACTCGGCATCGCCTCCCTCTTCCCCATCATCGCCATCATACTCCTGCTGGTCGCAGCCAGATTCATAGGACGCGACGAGATACGCTTCACCGTCGCCAACGCAATGGCGGCAAAACGCAAAAAATAGACGAATAAAACATCACGACATGGATTACAACATGGATCCCGCAAAATACTACACGCGCAAAATACTCAGAATCCTTCTGATCATCGGGCTTGTATGCATGATCGCCTTACCGGTATATCAACTGATAACCGATACCTTTGATTGGGAGACAATCATTATCTACGAAGCAGCCATTGTCCTCCAGGGCATAGTAATCTTCCTCAGCAGCAAACATCCGTGGCATACCATGTGGGGGCAAAATCAATGAAGAAGTATCTGTTGTTATTTGTCCTGGTATTCCTGTCATCAGGAAACGCCTGGGCAGAAGGTTCCCTCACCAGGAACAGTGAATTCCGCGAGAAATACAGGCTTGAGGAAGTCGTGGTGTTCAGCCGTCACAACATACGTGCTCCCCTTGCGGAGCCGGGCAGCTTTATCAGCAAGATAACCCCGTACTCATGGCACGACTTCGGTGTAAAGGCCTCCGAACTCACCATGAAGGGCGGCGTGCTCGAGACCATCAATGGCCAGTATTTCCACAGGTGGGCGGTGAGCGAAGGACTGTTCGAGGACAATGCAGAGCCTTCGGACGGCGAAATATACGCCTACGCCAACAGCAAGCAGCGCACCATAGCCACGGCAAGGTATTTCATGGCCGGCTTCATGCCGACTGTGACTGTCCCCGTGCAGCACAATGGCAGGCTCAACGAGATGGATTCCATTTTCTCGCTCAGTCTTGGAGAGGATGTCAGCGAAGCGCAACACGCCCGGATAGAAGCCGAATATGAGGCGCAATACAGTCCAGATGCCATCCGTAAGGCCTGCGAGGAGCTGAAGCCCAGCTTCGAACTGCTCGCGAAGGTCCTCCGCATGAAGAAATCCGCGGCATACCGGGACGGCAGCTTCAAAGGCTTCAATGATTACAACAGCACCATAGTATTTCCCGAAGGGGACGAGCCGCGCATGACAGCTTCGCTCAATGACGCCTGCTCCGTGGTCGATGCCCTCATACTGCAGTATTACGAAGAACCGGACCTGCAGAAGGCCGCATTCGGCCGGAAACTTTCCGTTGAAGAGTGGCATAAGCTCGCCAGGATCATCGAAACGCGCGACGTCATACGCTTCGGCTCCCCTACCGTACAGCACTATGTATCAAAGCGTCAGCGCAGGATGATAGCGGATGAACTGATGAAGGAAGGACGCAAGTTCAGCTTCATCTGCGGGCATGACGTAAATATCCTCAACATCCTGAAATCCATGCGCGTGCTGCCTTACGACATCCCGGACGCCATAGAAGTGGGTACTCCCATCGGCAGCAAGATTGTCTTCGAAAAATGGACAGACGCCTTCGGTAACGCATTTGTAGCCGTCAGCCACGTATATCAGACTATCGACCAGCTGCGCAACAATACGCTTCTGGACCTGTCCTGCCAGCCCAACTGCATTCCGCTGCAGTTCGAAGGCCTGAAAGCCAACGAAGACGGACTGTACCCTCTCGCCGACCTCCTGCAGCGGCTCAAAGAATAAAACAAAGGGACGGCCTTACTTTGCGAGCCTGTATTCCTTGTCCTTCAGAAGTTCGCGGACCAGAAGAGGTTCGTTTGAGGTGATCTGGTCGAGGCCGAGCTCTATCATTGCATTGATATCGGACTTCTTGTCAACGGTCCATGCATTCACCGACATGCCGGCCTTGTGTGCATTCTCGACCCAGTCCGGATGACGGCGAAATACGTTATAATGGTAGTCAACTCCGTTTATGCCGAGCTTCTCGAAATTGGTTGGCAGATTCTCCTCAGCTTTCCTCGATGTGAGGAACTGGTTGACATACTGCGGATGTTCGGCTGCAACCTTTTCACAAATATGTTTGCTGAATGAGATGAAGAGCACCCTCTCCGGATCGTCGAGGCGGTGAGCCTTGATGGCGGCAAATGTCTTGTCCACGAGCTCATCCTCCTTTGCCTGCTCCTTCTGCTCCTTGAACTCGATTATGAGCTTGGTCGTTTTGCACTTCGCGGTCTGCTCAAGATACTCGTCTATAGTCGGACGGCGTTCGCCGTTCGGAAGCAGATGAGTGCTGAGCTCAGCCCAGTCATGGTTCCTGATGTAAAGTCCGTCGATCTCATCATTGTGATTGACGATGACAACACCGTCCTTCGTCAGCTGAAGGTCGCATTCGCTGCCCCACAGCCCATTGTCCTGAGCCGCCTTGAGAGCGGCGATTGAGTTCTGGCTGTTTCCGCCGGCCTCGCACTTCCAGAAGCCGCGATGAGCCACGATGGCAGTCTTTCCGCCCTGAGCGACAGCAGGGAACTTGTATCCTGATTGAGAAGTAACGGTAACGCGAGCAGGGCCGCATGCCACTGCCAGCATTGCAAAAACGGCCAATGCCGCAGGTATGATGTGCTTTGTCATAGTAAAGTATTTAATAATCATTTTACAAATATAACATTTGCTTCCCGTATATCATTGAGAAATCACAAACTTTTCGTCATCCGCAAGGGCGGAGCCATTCGTCACCATGCGGCTGAGGCCCCGCTCGAGACAACTCTCGCCTGAGTCCCAAGCGCTTTCCGTCGCAAGCCCGCTGCCGAGAATGGAAATGGGTGCCAGTGACCTGTCACATAATGCACTCAAATGATGGCACCAGGCACCCAAGGCCCCAAATCGAGGCCTGGGTACCAATGACCGGCCTCCAAAGGCCTTCTGACGATGGTTGCCGGAACCCATGGCCGCAAACCTCGAACCGATCCTCGCCTTCGCCCAACTGCTTCTGGCGCAAGCCAGGTGAGAATCCTCACCGCATGGGCCACGGATCGCGGGCAATAAAAAGCTCCCCGCAGCGAATCCGCCGCGGGGAGCATGGGATATATGTCAGCCGGAGGGCCGAGAGTCAGCTTACTTGTTAAGCGCCTGAGCCACTGAGACGGCGACTGCGACGGTGGCGCCTACCATAGGGTTGTTGCCCATACCGAGGTAGCCCATCATCTCGACGTGTGCAGGAACGGATGAGGAACCTGCGAACTGAGCGTCGCTGTGCATACGGCCCATTGTGTCGGTCATGCCGTAGCTTGCAGGACCTGCAGCCATGTTGTCAGGATGCAGGGTGCGGCCTGTACCGCCACCTGATGCCACTGAGAAGTACTTCTTGCCCTGCTCGATGCATTCCTTCTTGTAAGTGCCTGCTACAGGGTGCTGGAAGCGTGTAGGGTTGGTGGAGTTACCGGTGATGGAAACGTCCACGCCCTCGTGATGCATGATGGCAACGCCTTCGCGTACGTCATCGCAGCCGTAGCAGTTGACCTTCGCGCGAGGGCCGTTGGAATATGCCTTGGTCCTTACGACCTTGAGCTCGCTGGTATAATAGTCGAACTCTGTCTGCACGTATGTGAAACCGTTGATGCGGCTGATGATCATCGCAGCATCCTTGCCGAGGCCGTTGAGGATGACGCGGAGCGGCTTCTGGCGTACCTTGTTGGCCATCTCGGCGATCTTGATGGCACCCTCCGCTGCCGCGAATGACTCGTGGCCGGCGAGGAATGCGAAGCACTCTGTCTCCTCGCGGAGAAGGCGTGCTGCGAGATTGCCGTGTCCGCGTCCTACCTTGCGGTCATCAGCTACGGAACCTGCGATGCAAAATGCCTGGAGGCCTTCGCCAATGGCTTCTGCAGCGTCAGCGGCGTTCTTGCAGCCCTTCTTGATGGCGATGGCGGCACCGCATACATAAGCCCACTTCGCGTTTTCGAAGCAGATGTTCTGAGTCTGCTCGCACTCGAGATAAGGGTCAATGCCTGCCTCATCGCAGATCCTGTTGGCTTCCTCGACGGAAGCTATGCCATAGGAGTTCAACACCTTGAGGATATTCGCCATACGGCGGTCCTGGCTTTCAAACTTAACTTCACGTATCATATCTGTTCCTCCTATTCTTTTCTTGGGTCAATGAATTTGACTGCGCCCTGCTCCTCGGTGAAGCGGCCGTAGGTGGCTGTGGACTGACGGAGAGCCTCATTGGCGTCAACGCCGTTCTTGATCTTGTCCATCATCACGCCGAGGCGTACGAACTGATAACCGCATACTTCGCCGTCAGCGTCGAGGGCGATCTTTGTGACATAACCCTCAGCCATCTCGAGATAGCGTACACCCTTCGCCTTGGTGGAGAACATTGTGCCCACCTGGCTGCGGAGGCCCTTGCCGAGATCCTCAAGACCGGCTCCGATGATGAGGCCGCCTTCTGAGAAAGCGGACTGGGTGCGGCCATATACGATCTGGAGGAAAAGTTCGCGCATTGCAGTATTGATGGCATCGCATACGAGGTCAGTGTTGAGTGCCTCGAGCAGTGTCTTGCCAGGCAGGATTTCAGCAGCCATAGCTGCAGAATGTGTCATGCCTGAGCAGCCGATTGTCTCCACGAGAGCCTCTTCGATGATGCCGTTCTTGACGTTGAGAGTGAGTTTGCATGCGCCCTGCTGAGGTGCGCACCAGCCGATACCGTGGGTAAGACCGGAGATATCGGTTATTTCCTTGGCCTTCACCCACTTGCCTTCCTCAGGAATAGGAGCGCAACCGTGGTTCGGACCTTTTGCGACAACACACATGTGCTGTACTTCTTTTGAGTATTCCATATCTTTTCTATTGATTTTTATTCAAAAATTGTTGCAAATTTAATTCAAATCACGCGAAAAATCAACACAGAATTCCGGGCATTTTACGCAAAAATTTGCTACATTTGTTTCTTGTAGAAAAATAGAAGAACATGAGCGAAAGAATACCTGAATCCGAACTTATCATCAATGCAGACGGTTCTGCATTCCATCTTCATATATTACCGGAAGATCTTGCTGACAATGTGATACTCGTCGGCGACCCTGGCCGCGTGGAAATGGTGGCCTCATTCCTCGACGAATGGTCCATCACGGTCAACAAGGAATCCCGCGAATTCCGCACCATCACAGGCCGCTACAACGGCGTGCCTGTTTCCATCATATCCACAGGCATCGGAACCGACAACATCGACATAGTGATGACAGAGCTCGACGCCCTGGCCAACATCGATTTCGACACCAGACTCCCGAAGGAAGAACACCGCAGCCTCAACATCCTGCGCATCGGCACCTGCGGCGCCATACGCCCGGAGATACCGCTCGGAGGCTATATCGTATCCGAGATGTCCTGCGGCTTCGACGGCCTGCTCAACTGGTACACAGGCATTGAAGAGGTTGGCCAGAAGGATATCGAGGCTGAATTCATCAAATACATGAACTGGCCCGAGCGTCTGGCAAAGCCTTATTTCGTGAAGGCCAGCAAGCGCATCGTCGATGCGTTCAGGGATTCCGCATACTGCGGCATCACGATGTCGGCGCCGGGATTCTACGGACCGCAGGGACGCAGCGTACGCACAGGCATCGCCATCCCCGACCTGATCCGGAAGCTGGAGGGATTCGAATTCGAAGGCCACCATTTCACCAATATCGAGATGGAAAGTTCCGCTCTTGCAGGACTGGCTGGCATACTCGGCCATGAGGCATGCACCATATGCCTCGCCATCGCCAACCGCTACGCCAAGGAAAGCAACCCTGATTACAAGCCTCTCATGGAAGGCCTGATAGAGCATGCTCTGGGCATCATCACAAATCTCTAGAAAATGACGGACATCCGGGAAATAGAAGACCTTGCCGTCCTCTTCGACGACAAGGACGAGGTTGTTTCCAGATGCGTTGACAAGCGCATAATCGAGCTGGGCCGCGAAGTGATACCCCAGCTGGAAGAACTGCGCCGCAAAAGCCAGGATCTGGATTTCAAGAGACTGCTCTCGCACAGAATATTCGCATACAACGCCAAGTTCCGCATTCTTGACCTTGCCAGGCTCTCGAGCGGAAAGACCGCACTGCCGTTCAACCTCTACGAAGGAAGCTTCCTCATCAGCTCAATGCTCAACCCGCAGATAGAGCGCAGCCAGTTCGAGGATGCATTCTTCCAGTGCGCATTCGAGTTCAGGCAGGAAATATCCTCCCAGCGCACAGCCATTGAGAACATGGGGCTGTTCAACCACATATTCTTCCACCGCCTGCGTTTCTCCATCTGCGACCAGCAGATCACCACGGAGAAGAATGCATCGATATACGAGACCCTGCGCTCGAGACGCGGCAATCCGTTCACCGTCGCCATCATATATATGATGATGGCCGAGGAGGCGGGCCTCCCCCTCTACCCGCTCTGCTTCCAGGGCGGATTCATTCCGGCTTACGTGGAAAAAGGCAGGGAGCTCTTCTACGCCAACCTCTTCCAGAACGGTGAGATCTTCAACGAATCCAAGCTGAAGGATTATATGATAGAACAGGGCATGTCCCTGGACCATGCCCGCTTCCTGATACGCAGGAACACCGTACTGCTGAACATCTATCTGGAGTCCCTGATATACCTATACGGCAATCTGGAAGCCTCCCGGTCGCTGGCCATAGCGCAGGAAGCGCTCAACGCACTGGGCGGTGAGCGCTTCCTGGAAACGAACGACAAGCAGGAGGACTAACGGCCCTTCCTGATCAGCAGGCTTCTTCCCGGTCTGAGCACCGTTGTGGACTTGATACCGTTAAGTTTGCAGATGGCATTCACGGTCGTACCGTACTTGCGGGCAATCTTGGACAATGTATCACCCTTGCGCACCTTATGATAGATATTAGGGCGGTAAGGCTTTGACGCCGCGCCGGCAGACTGGTAATTGCCCTGGTTGTAATGCGAATTGAGGTTGAAATACTCCTTGCGAAGTTCGAGTATGGTGTCACGAACCTGGCCCTTTTCGAAATCAAAGACTCTCTCCGGATCGAAAGGCTTGCCGTGATAACGTGTCTCAAAATGAAGATGAGGGCCTGTACTGTGTCCCGTGCTGCCGCCAAGGCCGATGACCTCACCGGCACTGACAGTCTCATCCACGTTCACAAGTCTGGCCGACAGATGACCGTAATACGTCTCAAGTCCGTTGTCGTGACGCACGACAAGAAGGTTGCCGTAGCCGCCGGTCTCGCTTGGCACGCCCGAGTAGCGGACTATGCCGTCAAATGCCGCGCGGATGGTATCACCCACGTGCAAAGGGAGGTCCACGCCGTTATGCGGATGGCGGCCGCGCCACTTGAACCCTGATATCACCTTGCCGATATAAGGCACATGGTATTTGTGTGTCTCATCGGTCAGGCGCACATCTATTGAATCAGGCAATGAAGACAGCGGTTCACCCTTGAAGGCGTGTATCATCTCGCTGTCCCAGCCGTCAAAGAAGCCCGAAGTGTCGATGACCGGACGGTCAACATCGAAATATGCCCAGGAATAATCACTGTAGAGGATTACCCGGACATACTTGTCCTTGGTTGGAAGTGTATCAATTACCTCAAGGTCCTGAGTGAAGACCTTGTCGCTGTCCTGGCCCGGCAGATGTGCATAGGTATCGAAATAGTCCTGTGCATGTGCCGGCTGGAAAAGCGCCATGAGGCCGAGAACCGGAATAAGAAGTGAGACTTTATTCATATTCTATTTTTTCAAATTAATAAATCATCAATACGAGCCGAAAAGCAACAACGCCATACCCACGAGAAGCAGAAGCATCTCGAGGGCCTTCGCACGCAGATTCTGCTCCTTGAAGAGCAGCGCGCCGCAGATGAACGTTATGACCACGGAACTCCTTCTCAGCATTGAGATGACAGAGAGCATGGATCCTTCACAACTCAGGGAGTAAAAATACATAAAATCCGACACAGTTATGAAGATCGCTATCAATAAAATTGTCCAATCCCAGCGGAATCTCTGCACAGGCTCGCCCTTCTTCCTGGCTGAAAACGCCGCCAGAAGCACTGCAGCGGCGAAAATCACAGTCAGGTAAAGATTGCCCCAGCCCTGTACGAAAACCTGGTTGAAGTGACTCATGATATATTTGTCATACAAGGCGCTTGCGACTCCGAAGATAACGGATCCGGCCATGCAGTATATCCACTTGTTGTGCGCGAAACTGATACCCTCCCTGAGGGAGGACCTGCTGAGGAGGTAGAGCGCCACGATGGCTATGGTCACACCGCCCCACTGCATGAAATTGAGCCTCTCATCAAAGAGGAAGATGCATCCAAGCAGCACGAACACAGGCCTGGAAGCCTTGATGATGCCCACCGTGGTGAGCGGAAGGTGCTTCATGCCGAGTATACCGAATATCCATGATGCGGCAACCAGCAAAGCCTTGGAGGCGACCGTCAGATGGTCAACGGCAGATCCCTGGGGAACGTCGAACACTGTCCCGGCACCAAGCCCCCACCCAAAGAGAGAGGAGAGCAGCAGCGGCAGGAAAAAGAGCGTGGAAATCGCTGTGGCATAGAGAAGGACGTCGAATACGCCGTTCTTGTCGAGGGATTTCTTCTTGGCCGCATCATAGAGGCCGAGCAGCACTGCGGATATTATCGAGGTCCAGAGCCAGATCATTTGCTATTTGTCAGTTTCGTCGTTAGTACAATATTTTTTGATGACGGCGTATGCATCTTCCATGCCGAGTTCGCCGGCAACGCTCAAATCTATGCAGCCTTTTCCCTTGTCCTGAAGATAAATCAGTACAAGTCCCCTGTTGTAATACGCCTCGCCTATGGACGGAGCCACCTCTATGGCCTTGGTATATTGAGCGATAGATTCAGGCAGGTCTCCGGAGAGACAGTACAGGTTGCCGAGATTGTAATGTATATAAGGTGATTCAGGGTCTATCTCCGCCGCACGCGACATGTCGTGGAGCGCCGGAGTATAGTCATAAGTCCTGGTCACCTGGTCCTGAACCCTGGTGCGGGCAGTCTTGGTATTGTCAAGGGTGAGGACCTGAACGTTGTTTTCAATTGATGAGATGAAGTCGATCATATCCGCCTGCAGCACGCCCCTGTTGATGTAATAATAGGCATTTTCAGGAGAGAGGCGTATCGCCTCGTCGTAGCAGAGCATGGCCGAATTGAACTGCTTGGCCTCTGTCTCGAGCAGTGCCTTGGCGAACAGGTTGATGTCGCTCCTGTCTTTCTTGAGCCTTGCATCAATGCCGGAGCGCAGGACGGCAGGGCTGGAGAGCGGCTCATCCTTAACCGCGGCGAACCTCATCGTCACAGGAGAGGACGCCAGGAAGTTGTCAAGCTGCGCATCCTCATACTTGCGAGTGAGGTAACTGGTTGATTCCCGATGGTCGGATGCCACGAACTTGAACAGAGGCTTCAGCCTGATATCCACGTCCCTGTACTGCACCAGCTCGTTCTCGAAGCCCTTCTTGGCGAAGTCCGCATCAAGGGAGAGCAGTCTGTCATACTTGCGTGTGGTGTCGGCAAAAGCCATGCGGCCGGCGGAATCCCTGGTCTGGGCCTTGTATTCGGCAACCTTCTGCTGCGCGATCTTGTAGTCCTGCTTGGAGGATGTGAACTGACCGAGCATATTCTTGACATAGGCGCGGTTCATATACGCCTGAGCGAAATCCGGATAAAGGTTTATGGCCTTGGAATAATCGTCCATGGCGTCCCTGTAGAGGCCGAGCTGTATCAGCACCGAAGCGCGGTTGTAATACGCCAGGACATTGTCAGGATTGATATTGATGACCCTGTCATAATCATCCAGGGCGCCCCGGTAATCTCCTACCTGGGCAAGTATGAGCGCGCGGTTGTAAAGAGTCAGGGCGTTGCCCGGCTCGTCCGTCAGCACGCGGTTGAGGTCATCCAGCGCTTCACGTATGTTCTTCTGCTCGTACTTGAGAAGCGCGCGGTTGAAGTATGCGAAAGTATTGGTGCTGTCCAGCCTTATGGCGGTGTTGAGATCCTCGATGGCATCATCCACCCTGCCCTGCATACCATATACGCGGGAACGGCGCACATAGCCTTCCGGATCGTATCGGTCCAGGTCTATGGCCTTGTTATAGTCATTCATTGCGCGGAGCGTATCTCCGGTAAAGAGATAGCATGCGCCGCGGTTGAGATAGGCATCGGACTCGTCCGGCTCCTTGCGTATGAACATGTTGAAGTCCCGGATGGCCTTGTCGAACTGCTGCGACAGGAAATACGTCACTCCCCTGCTGAAGTAAAGTCCGGTGTAGCTCGGACGCAGGTCGACAGCCTCCTCCAGATCCTTCAGCGCCAGATCATACTTGCCTATGCGGCTGAGGGTTATGGCCCTGTAATGATACGCCGGGGTGTAGATGGGATTGAAATGCAGAGTGCGGTCGAAGTCCCTCTGCGCGCCGGTGAAGTCACCGAGGTTGTATTTGGCTATGCCTCTGAAGAAATATGCCTCGTACATCGTGCTGTCCAGCTTGGACAGGATATTGAAACTCTCTATGGCCTGAGGATATTTCCCGTCTATGAGGGACTGGCGTCCCATATAGTAGAAATGGTTCAGGTCATACTGCGCAAAAAGATTGCATGCCGAGAGGAATGCAACAAGAATTAATATCAGAGGCTTTTTGTACACAACTACAAATTTAGTAAATTTGCGGATTGCCTCAAATAAAATGAAGAAATCCTTAATCTGTCTGTTTCTGGCGCTGCTCTGCGGCCATGTCATGGCCCAGGACCTGCGGCCGTATGAACGCCTCGCGACAGAGGATGCTCTTCTCGACAGGGTGTCATACCTCGCTGATGACGCCAACAAAGGCAGGGCTTCCGGCACCATAGGCAATACCTGTGCCGAACAGTTCATCGTCCAAAGTTTCCGCAAATTCGGCATGAAGCCCTACAACTGGTCCTACACCCAGAGCTTCAGCTACCGCGACTCCATCATACTGCGCAACGTCGTCGCCGTCATCCCGGCAAACTGCCCGAGCGACGAATACGTCATCATCTCCGCGCACTTCGACCATCTCGGCGAGATCCGCGGCAGGATATTCAACGGAGCCGACGACAACGCGTCCGGCGTGGCGGTGCTGCTCTCCCTGGCGGAAATGTTCAGCGCGATGAAGGACGACGGGACAGGTCCGGCCAAGAATCTCATATTCGTGGCCTTCGACGGCAAGGAACTCAGCCTGGCCGGCAGCAAGTATTTTGCGAAGCATCTCAATATCCCGGCAAGCAGGATAAACGCAGCCGTCAACATTGATATCATAGGCACCGACCTGGTACCGCCTGGCAGCAACAAGGAATACTTGCTTGCCATAGGCGAGGAGAAACTCAGGCCCGGCTACAGGAATCTACTGAGATACGTCTGCCTCAGGCCGGAGCTCAGACTCGACTACCGCCCGGACTTCTACGGCAGCCGGAGCTTCACCAGGATGGTCTATGAGAACGGCGACCACTGGAGCTTCGCCAGAAAAGGCATACCTGCAGTATTCCTGACCTCCGGCTTCCACGATTACACCTACAAGCCCGAGGACGACACAGACAAGATCAATTTCCCTCTGCTGCGCAAGAGGACACTGGCCATATATCATTTCATAAATCTGCTCTGCCATTAGAAACATGGAATTCAAGATACACTCTCCATACAGCCCAATGGGCGACCAGCCTCAGGCAATAGCGGAAATATGCGAATCCATTGCCTCCGGCAGCAAGTGCACGACTCTCATGGGCGTCACGGGCTCAGGCAAGACATTCACCATGGCCAACGTCATAGAGAAGCTCCAGCGCCCTACCCTCATCCTGAGCCACAACAAAACTCTGGCGGCCCAGCTCTACGGGGAGTTCAAGGCATTCTTCCCGGAGAATGCGGTGGAGTATTTCGTATCATATTATGACTACTACCAGCCGGAAGCCTACCTTCCGACTACGGACACCTATATCGAGAAGGACCTCAGCATCAACGACGACCTGGAGAAATTGCGTCTGAGCGCATCCTCGGCCCTGCTTTCTGGCCGCAAGGACATCATTGTCGTGTCATCGGTATCCTGCCTCTACGGCATAGGCAACCCCGAGGACTTCCACAGCACCACGGTACACCTGGCCATAGGTCAGACCATCAGCAGGCAGAAACTGCTCTACGACCTGGTTGACGCCCTGTACTGCAGGACGGAAGCGGATTTCTCCCGCGGCAGTTTCAGGGTCAAGGGCGACTCGGTGGACATCTTCCCCGCCTACGGCGAAACGGCGTACAGGGTGGTGTTCTTCGGTGACGAAATAGAATCCCTGGAAACCATAGACCCGGTCAGCGGAGCCACCCTGGACCTCCACGAAGAGATAGCCGTCTATCCGGCCAACAACTTCGTCACCACCCGCGAGCGCATCAAGGACGCCGTGTCGCAGATTCAGGATGACATGGTGGAACAGTGCAATTATTTCGAGGAGATAGGCAAGCATCTCGAAGCGAAGCGCCTGCGCAACCGCGTGGAATACGACCTCGAGATGATCAAGGAGATAGGTTACTGCCCAGGCATAGAGAATTACTCGAGATATTTCGACGGCAGGAAAGCCGGCATGAGGCCGTTCTGCCTGATAGATTACTTCCCGAACGACTTCCTCACCTTCATAGACGAGAGCCACGTGACCCTGCCTCAGGTCAGGGCGATGTACGGTGGCGACCGCTCCCGCAAGCAGACACTGGTGGACTACGGTTTCCGTCTGCCGGCCGCAGCCGACAACCGCCCGCTGAAATTCGACGAGTTCGACAGCCTGCTCGGGCAGAGACTCTTCGTCAGCGCGACGCCGGGTGACTACGAGCTGGAGGAATGCGGAGGCGCCGTTGTCGAGCAGGTGGTGCGCCCTACCGGACTGCTGGACCCTCCTATCGAGGTGCGTCCTATCAAAAACCAGGTGGACGACCTTCTGGAGGAGATCGAGATACGCGCCGAGAAGGACGAACGCGTGATCGTGACCACGCTCACCAAGCGCATGGCGGAGGAGCTGGAGAAATACCTCACCAGGATGGACGTGCGCACGCGCTATATCCATTCCGACGTGGACACGCTTGAACGCGTGGAGATAATCGAGGACTTCAAGGCCGGACGTTTCGACGTGCTGGTGGGAGTCAACCTGCTGCGCGAGGGCCTGGACATTCCGAGCGTGTCGCTCGTGGCCATACTTGACGCGGACAAGGAAGGATTCCTGCGCAGCGGAAGGGCGCTGACCCAGACCGCCGGACGCGCCGCCCGCAACATCAACGGCAAGGTGATAATGTACGCCGACACCATCACCGACTCGATGCG
>JAKSJG010000026.1 GCA_024398365.1 Bacteroidales bacterium
TGGCGGCCGGACTCGGCACAAGGCTCAAGCCACTCACGGACAGGATGCCCAAGGCTCTTGTCCCGATAGGAGGCGTGCCTCTGCTCGAGCAGCAGGTCATACGCCTCAAGGACGCAGGATATGACGATATCGTGGTCAATGTGCACCATTTCGCCGACATGGTTGAGGATTTCCTTCAGGAAAAGGGCAGCTTCGGCGTGAAGATGGGCATCTCCGACGAGCGCGACCTGCTTCGCGAGACGGGCGGTGCCATACGCCACGCCGCGCGGCTCCTCGCAGACTCGGAGAGCGGCCGTTTCCTTGTCCACAACGTGGATATCATATCTGACGTGGATCTGGCCTGGTTCGACAGCCGTTTCAAGGAAGGGGAGGAGCCCCTTGCGGATCTGGTGGTGAGCAGCCGCGAGACATCCCGCTACCTGCTTTTCGACGATTCGATGAGGCTCGTCGGCTGGACCAACGTCAGCACGGGCGAAGTCCGTTCCCCTTATCCTGACCTGGATGTGAAGTCCTGCCGCAAGCTGGCCTTCTCAGGCATACACAATGTCTCCACAGCCATACTGCCGATGATGCAGTCCTGGCCGGAGAAGTTCTCAATCATAGACTTTTATCTGTCCGTCTGCGACAAATGCCTCATTCGTGGCACAGACCTCACCGGAGTCTCCATCAAGGACGTCGGCAAGGCGGCGGACATCAACCTTTTGTGTGACAATCGATGAAACGCATTCTAAAATATATTTTCACCATAGCTGCATTCGCTGTGCTGGCACTGCCGGCAGCGTCCCGTTTCCGCTATCCGGGCTTCCCCGGCATCCCTCAGGATACCCTGGTGAAGGCGCCGGAGCTGCTTCAGGATACGACAGTGGCCGCACCGGCTCCGCTCTCCCCGGAGATGGACTCCCTGAGACTCATTTACCAGCCTATGGGATTGTGGGACCTGGACTCCATGACTGTCTGCAGCATAGACTCCACGATTCTCGCACTGCGTGATTCGATATTCACCACATTGCCGGATACCAACGACATACGCAAGCTGAAGCGCCGCCTTGCCAAGGAGTACAGGGACAGCGTCAGGATAGCGACCCCGCGCGTGCTCTCCACCTTCGCCATCCCTGACTCGCTCACACACGAGCGCTTGATGTCATGGACTGCGGATACATATTTCAACGAGATTGAGATGCGCAAGGTCGATACCATGTACAATGCTCATTTCTACGACTATCCGTTCGACCGCAAGGATGTGGGAGCCACATATCTCGGCACTTCCGGATCTCCGGTGCAGCTGTACAACTATTTCCGCAGGGAGCATATGGACGCCTTCCCGCAGTTCGACCCTTATCTTGCATATTCGTACACTCCGGAGAATCTTCCCCAGTACAATACCAAGACCCCGTTCACGGAACTTGCCTATCAGGGTACGACCTTCGCGCTGAAGGCGAAGGAGGAGTCCCAGGTGCAGCTGCTCACCACGCAGAATATCAATCCGAAGTTCAACTTCACCCTGGCATTCAACCAGTACGGCGCCAGCGGCATGCTGCAGAACGAGAAGACGGACAACCGCACCGCTCTGGTGGCGCTCAATTACCTCGGCAAGAGGTATCTGCTCAATGCCGGCTACATAGGTCAGGGCGTCAAGCGTGACGAGAACGGCGGTATATGCGAATCTACCTGGGTGCGCGATACCGTTGTCGATCCGAAGGAAATCGAGGTGAACCTCAGCAAGGCTCACAACGACCTCCGCAGACGCACCTACTTCCTGACTCAGTCATATTCCATCCCGATGAACTTCCTGCGCAAGGACAAGGATTCCCTTGCGCTTGGTGACGGCACCATGGCATTCATTGGGCACAGCGCCGAGTTCTCCACCTACCGCAAGGTATATACAGACCAGATCAGCACCGCCAACGCACGCAATTTCTACAATAACAACTTCCTGATAAACACCGCCCAGAGCAACGACTCGCTGGCGCTGACCAAGTTCGAGAACAAGTTCTTCGTCAAGCTGCAGCCTTTCGCTCCGGATGCCATCCTTTCCAAGATCAATGCGGGTGTGGGTTATCAGCTGCTGTCATATTATTCCTTCGATCCTTCATTCTACCTCCATGGCGCAGGACGTGACAACTACAGCAATGTCTATGCTTATGCCGGGGCTTCCGGACTCTTCCGCAAGTACATCGCATGGGATGCGGACGGCAAATTGAACATGATAGGTTACAATGCGGGCGACATGAGCCTGGGTGGCAAGGTCCGCCTGTCGCTCTATCCTATAAAGGACGGAATACATCTCACAGGAAAGATACGCACCACCCTCACTGAGCCGAGCCCGATACAGCAGAAGCTGTATTTCAACCACCATGCCTGGGACAACGACTTCAGCAAGGTGTCGGAGACAAGACTTGAAGCGGAATTGAGCATACCGCGCTTCAATCTCGTGGCCGGTGCCGGTTATGCCCTGGTCGATGGACTGCTATACTATGACACACAGTCCACGATACAGCAGTGTGACAAGCCTCTCAGCATACTGAGCGCATATCTTGACGAGAATATCAGACTTGGTTTCCTGCATCTGGACAACCGTGCGCTTTTCCAGCTGAGTTCGGACCAGGAGGTGCTCCCTCTTCCGAAACTCGCCCTTCACATGAGATATTACGTCCAGTTCCCTGTCGTGAAGGATGCAATGGACCTTCAGATAGGTATGGATGCTACATACACCACGTCATTCTACGCCCAGGCATACAGTCCTGACCTCGGAATGTTCTACAACCAGACGGAGGAGGAGATAGGCAATACTCCATACTTCGATGCCTTCGTCAATGCTCAGTGGCAGATTGTAAGTGTTTTCGTCAAATATACAAATGCCCTCATCGGCTGGCCTCAGGCCGATTATTTCTCAGCATATCACTACATCAGGCCGGCCCGTGGCTTCAAGTTCGGAGTCTATTGGCCGTTCTAGACAATTATATCCATGCGACACTTTGTTCCAAGACTTCTCTGCCTTCTGGCCCTGCTGCTCTGTCTTCCTGTTGACCGATCCGGGAACGTCGGCGACGACATAGATGCCAACGAACTTCTGCCGGAAGATCTGAGGAGCGTAATAATGCTGGACAACAGCATCTTTTCGAAACATACCCGCGACATAGGTTTCAATTATGATCTGATTGACATGTTCGGCGAGGAGTATGGCCTCGACATCAAGGTGGATTCCAGGCCGGAATCCGATGAATGCTGGCGCAAACTTCTTGACGGGTATTACAGTTTCATTGTCTTTGACTCCACCACGGCTGTGCCGGAGATGTTCGCTGACAGCGTCATGGTGGGCATCACAGGCAAGAGCAAGAATCTCTGGGCCGTATCCGGGGACAATGACTATCTCATCAATTATGTCAACGATTTCCTGTCCAAGATGGGGGACAAGAGCAAGTACCGCGAGCTTCTGTACAGGCATTACCGTACATACTGTATCGCTCCGAGCCTTGACAGCAACCTGCACGTCAGCGCCCTTTCACCTTATGATGACATAGTGAAGAAGTATTCCGGCATGGCCGGCATTGACTGGCGTCTTCTGAGCGCCATCATCTATCAGGAGTCGAGGTTCAACATGGCCACGACTTCCAGCCACAATGCCAAGGGCCTGATGCAGATACTCGAGAGCACCGCGGCTCATTTCGGCGTGGCCGACGTTCTGGATCCGGATTCCAACGTGAAGGCCGGCACATTGTATTTCAACCATCTCCTGAAGGAATACAGGGGGGACGGCATGGATGAACTCAATGCCATCAAGTTCGCCCTCGGCGCGTACAATGCAGGAAACGGACGCATAGCGGAATGCCGCAAGATGGCCGACTCCCTCGGCCTTGACCGCAATCAGTGGGAGGATGTTGCAGCTGCCTTCGATTCAGTGCCGGGCTTCTCCGGCCGCAACCAGACACGCCAGTACGTCATCAACGTCCTCGGCAGCTACGACAATTACAAGAGAATGATCGAATAACAGCTGTTATTTCTTCTTGAAGCACTGGGTCATCGGACGTCCTGTCCAGACCTGTGGCTGCTTGAGTCCGAGGAGCGCCGCGATGGTGGAGGCCACGTCGAACTGCATCATGCTTTCGTGGAATTCACCACCCTTGCGGATGTTCTTGCCTGCGATGATGAAAGGGGTCTGCATCTCGTTGAGGGTGATGCCGCCGTGGCCCTTCTTGATACCGCCGTGGTCCGCCGTGATCAGGATGGTGGTCTCCTCCCAGATGCCTGCGTCCTTGTATGCCTGAATGATGCGGCCTATCTCACCGTCAAGGAGTTCGATGTTGGCGAAGTATTCGGGACTGCTCCAGCCGTGGCTGTGGCCTTCGTGGTCCGGCTGGTCGAAGATGACAGCGAACAGATCAGGCTTTGCCTGCTTGACGTAATCCACTGCGAGATCTCCGAGGCGTGTGCGGTATTTGATATAATCCTCTGCGTTGGCGGTATAGTCGAATGCCAATGAGTCAATGAGGCATTTGATGGTTGTCCATTCATAGACGCAGCCTATCTCACTCTTCGGCTGCTGCTCCCTCATCAGTGAGAACACCGTCGGGAATATGCCGTGCCCGTTGACCACCCTTGAAGGAAGTTCCGGGGTCTTGGAGCCGAACTGGGTGTAGCCGTGGAGCTCAGTGCCGGCGCCCATGAACATCGAAGCCCAGTTGATGGCGCTGGAGCTCGGCATCGCGCTGCGCTTCTCCATCGTCCAGCAGCCTGCATCCATAAGGGACTTCATCACGGGGATGTTGCATTTGTCGAAGTCGGTGGCGGACACGCCGTCGAGTCCGATGAGTATTACGTGCTTGGTGAGAGGTTTCGTTTTCTTGGCCTGGGCCTGTGGTGCGGGGAGCATCAGGGCCGCAAGGGCGAGTAGAATGAAGCTGCGTTTCATAAGAATATGATTTATATTTTTACAAAGTTAGCATTTTTTTCTAACCATACTATTTGAGAATTTGCTATCTTCGCATAATTATGGCACTGATATTACCGGACAATTACAAGAATCTCCTCGGCAACGCCGAGAATACCGAGAAGGCGATCAAAGCTGTGAAGGACATGTTCCAGTCGAACATTTCCGCGCAGCTGGCGCTGCTGCGCGTCACCGCTCCGATGGTCGTGCCTTCGGACCTCGGCCTGAATGATGACCTCAACGGCGTGGAGCGCCCTGTGCGCTTCCCGGTCAAGGACCTGAATGACCGCAAGGCGGAGGTCGTGCATTCCCTCGCCAAGTGGAAGCGCCTGAAACTCTCCGCAATGAACCTTCCGGCAGGCCGCGGCATTTACACCGACATGAACGCACTGCGCCCTGACGAGGAGCTGGATAACATACACTCCATATATGTGGACCAGTGGGACTGGGAGCGCGTGATACGCCCCGAGGACCGCAACGTAGATTTCCTCAAGAAGATCGTGCGCCGTATCTACGAAGCCCTCAAGGCCACCGAGAACAAGGTATATGTGGAGTTTCCGCAGATAGAGCCGATACTTCCGGAGACCATCCAGTTCATCACCTCCGAGGAATTGCTGCAGATATATCCGGGACTCAGCCCGAAGGAGCGTGAGGATGCCATAACAAAGCGCTTTGGCGCCGTGTTCATCATGGGCATCGGCGGCAAGCTCTCTGACGGCTCACAGCATGACGGCCGTGCGGCGGACTATGATGACTGGTCGCTCAACGGTGACATACTGCTTTGGAATCCTGTGCTCGGCCACGCATTCGAGATCTCCAGCATGGGCATACGTGTCGATGCCGCAGCGCTCGAGAGCCAGCTGAAGGAGAGGGGGCAGGAGTACAAGAAGGAACTGTACTTCCATAAGCTGCTGCTGGACGGCAAGCTGCCGCTGACCATAGGCGGCGGTATAGGCCAGTCCCGTCTCTGCATGCTTCTGCTGCGCAAGGCCCACATAGGTGAGATACAGGCCGGAATATGGCCTGAAGAGATGCGTCGCGAATGCGCTGACGCAGGAATTGAATTATTATAATTGTTACAATATGGATAAAAGTTCTTTTTTTAATCCGGAATTCGAAACTCTGGACAGAAAGCAGATCGAGGCACTCCAACTCGAGCGTCTCAAGGCCACCGTGGCACATTGCTACAATGGCTCCGCCTTCTACAAGGCCCGTTTCGATTCCATCGGTTTGAAACCGGAGGATATCAAGACCCTCGATGACCTGAGACGCGTACCTTTCACCACCAAGCAGGACCTCAGGGATACATACCCGTTCGGAATGGCTTCCGTACCGTTGGACAAATGCGTGCGTCTGCACTCCTCCAGCGGCACTACCGGCAATCCGACCGTCATCCTGCATACTCAGCGTGACCTTGACCAGTGGGCCAACGCCGTGGCGCGCTGCCTCTGGATGGTGGGCTGCCGCCCTGACGACGTCTTCCAGAATACTTCCGGTTACGGAATGTTCACCGGCGGTCTCGGCTTCCAGTACGGCGCCGAGAAGCTCGGCATGCTGACAGTGCCTGCCGCAGCCGGCAACACCCTCCGCCAGCTCAAGTTCTTCAAGGATTTCAACACCACAGTGGTGCACGCCATACCTTCATACGCCGCCCGCCTCTACGAGGTGATGGTGGAGAAGGGCATTGACCCGCGCCGCGACCTGAAGCTGCGCACCCTCGTCATAGGCGCCGAGCCTCACAGCGAGGACACCCGCCGCCGCATCGAGGACATGCTCGGAGTCAAGGCATACAACAGCTTCGGCATGAGCGAGATGTGCGGTCCTGGCGTTGCATTCGAGTGCAAGGAGCAGAACGGCATGCACATCTGGGAGGATTATTACATCGTGGAGATCGTCGATCCTGACACTCTCGAACCTGTACCTGACGGCGAAGTGGGAGAGCTCGTGCTGACCACCATCAACCGCGAGGCCATGCCTCTGCTGCGCTACCGCACACGCGATTTGACCCGCATCCTGCCCGGCGACTGTCCTTGCGGCCGTCACCACAAGCGCCTCGACCGTATGAAGGGCCGCAGCGACGATATGATCATCCTCAAGGGCGTGAACATCTTCCCGATACAGATCGAGACCATACTGATGCAGTTCAAGGAACTGGCATCCGACTACCTGATCACCCTCGAGACCCTCGAGGACAATGACGCCATGACGGTGGATGTCGAGCTCTCAGACATGTTCATCGACGATTACGCCGCACTGCAGCGCCTCGAGCGTGAGATCACACGCCAGCTCCATGACGAAATACTAATAACCCCGAAGGTGCGACTTGTCCCTAAGGGCTCCCTTCCTAAGAGCGAAGGCAAGGCCGTCAGAGTCAAGGACCTTAGAAAAAAATATTGATTATGACTACAAAACAGCTTTCAGTTTTTCTTGAGAACAAATCCGGCTCTCTTGTAAAGGTGCTTGACGTGCTCAAGAGCGAGGGGGTACAGATCATCGCCTCCACCATCGCGGATACCGCGGATTACGGAATATTCCGCATCATATGCTCACAGCCCGAGCATGCATACGATGTACTCAGGAATGCGGGCGTGGCGGTTTCGCTCTGCGACGTATTCGCCATCGAACTTGACGACACCCCGGGACGCGCTGCTGACACTATCGGCTGCTTCGCAAAGGAAGGCCTCAGCATAGCGTATCTCTATTCCTTCCTGCTGGAAGGCAAGGGCGTGCTGATTTTCCGCACTGACAACATTGACAGGGCTACCGAGATCATCAGCCGTTACGGATTCCAGTTCAAACTGCTTTAATAACCCAACAGATACCACCATTATGAAAAGACAGATAGCATTGGCAGCCGCAATCGCGCTCAGTTGCACCGCAATCGCGCAGAACCCGCTTCTCCAGAAGTATTACGGCACAGCTCACGAGATTCCACCATTCGAGAAACTCACGGTTGACAATTACCGCGAAGGCATGCTCAAGGGCATGGAACTCGAGAAACAGGAAATCCAGGCCATCATCGACTGCAAGGATGAGCCGACCTTCGAAAATGTCATCGAGGCTTACCGCAAGACCGGCAGCGTTATCAACAAGGCGGACATCTGGAGCACCATCAACGGTACCAACAGCACCCCTGAACTCCAGGCTCTCGCGCGCGAGCTCTCACCGCTCACATCTGCGCACAACAATGCCATCAGCATGAACAAGGCCCTTTTTGAGAAGGTGAAATATGTATATGACCATCAGGACAAATACAATCTCAACAAGGAACAGAAAGTATATCTCGAGAAGACCTACAAGTCCTTCGTCAACGGAGGCGCACTCCTGGACGACGCAAAGCAGAAGGAGCTCGCAGGCATCAACCTCCAGCTCTCCAAGCTCCAGCTCCAGTTCAAGCAGAATCTTCTCCACGACACCAACAAGACCTATGTCTATGCTGATTCCGAGAAGGAGCTCGAAGGCCTCTCAAAGGACAATATCGACCGTGCTGCAGCTCTTGCCAAGAGCATAGGTTCTACACACAAGTACGCATTCAACATGCAGCGTCCAAGCTGCAACCCTGTGCTCCAGTACTGCAAGAACCGTGAGCTCCGCAAGAAGGTGTACGAGATGTACAACAACCGCGGCAACCACAATGACGAATATGACAACAAGGCCATTGCCCGCGATATCATCGCCCTCCGCCTCAAGAAGGCCAATCTGATGGGCTACAAGAATTTTGCTGAGATGCAGCTCGAGACCAAGATGGCCGGCAATTCAGAGAACGTATATCAGCTCCTCGACCAGATCTGGGCGCCTGCAGTGGCAAAGGCTCAGGAAGAGATCGCCGACATCAAGGCCATGATGAAGAAGGACAAGGTAAAGGGCCAGCCTCAGCCTTGGGACTATATGTACTATCTTGACAAGGCCAAGAAGGCGAAGTTCGACATCGACGAGGAACTCGTATCCGAATACCTCGTCATCGACAATGTCCAGAAGGACGGCGTGTTCTACGTGGCAAACAAGCTCTACGGCATCTCATTCGTGGAGCGCACGGACATGTATCCTCAGTATGAGCCGACAGCCAAGGCATGGGATGTCGTTGACCGCAACGGCAATGTCATCGCCATCTACTACAGCGACTATTTCCCTCGCGACGGCAAGGGCGCAGGTGCATGGAACACAACATTCCGTTCACAGAAGTACGAGGGTCCGGAGCGTATCCAGCCTATCGTGATGAATGCCGCCAACCTCACTATGCCGACCGCTGACAAGCCTGCTCTCCAGAGCATTGACAACGTCACCACCATGTTCCACGAATTCGGCCATGCGATGCACAGCTTCTTCCGTGACATTCACTACAGCATCGGCGTGGAGCGCGACTTCGTCGAGCTTCCTTCACAGATCAACGAGCACTGGGCATTCGAACCGGAAGTTCTCAAGCATTACGCAAGACATTACAAGACAGGTGAGGTGATCCCTCAGGAACTCGTTGACAAGATCGAGGCCAGCAGCAAGTACGGCCAGGGTTTCGCAACGGTTGAATATCTCGCCGCTTCTCTCGTGGATATGGACCTCCACATCCTCACAGAAGTCCCTGAAGACCTCGACGTGATGAAGTTCCAGGCTGAGAAACTCAAGGAGCGCGGTATCCCTACCCAGATACTTCCGCGCTACAGCGTGACCAACTTCAGCCACTCCATCGGCGGTGGTTATTCAGCAGGTTACTACAGCTACATCTGGTCAGAGGTGCTCGACTGCGACGCATTCCAGGCATTCAAGGAGACTGGCGATATCTTCAATCAGGAAGTTGCCGCCAAGTTCCGCGACTGCATCCTCTCACGCGGTGGCATTGACAAGGGTTCAGTGATGTACCAGAACTTCCGCGGACGCCAGCCTAAGGTTGACGGTCTCCTCGACAACCGCGGCCTGAAGTAGTCAAAAGCTCAAAAAACTCAACTTTTTGCACCAACGAAAAGAATAAATTGCTAACTTTACAACTTGTTAGGGGAATCAAATGAACCGTTTGAACAACATAGCATCCTATATTCACGGGAACCGCGTCGTGGTCCTCGGTATTATTGGTGTGTTTGTGGTCGTGATTCGATTTATTCAGATATAGATTCCCGAGTTGTTTGTAAGACATTTATTTTAATTGATACGGCACCCGAGAATTTCAAAATCCCGGGTGCTTTTGTTTTTTAGTATGAAACTCAGAAGCAGCATTACCCAAGAGGGGCGCAGGATGGCCGGCGCCCGCGCGCTCTGGCTCGCTGACGGCATGAAGAAGGAGCAGTTCGGCAAACCTGTCATCGCCATCGCCAATTCATTCACCCAGTTCGTACCGGGTCACGTGCACCTGCACGAGGCCGGCCAGATTGTCAAGGAAGAGATAGAGAAACTCGGCTGCTTCGCGGCTGAATTCGACACCATAGCAGTCGATGACGGCATCGCGATGGGCCACGACGGCATGCTCTATTCGCTGCCGTCCCGCGACGTGATCGCAGACAGCGTCGAATACATGGTCAACGCCCACAAGGCTGACGCGCTGGTGTGCATCAGCAATTGCGACAAGATCACCCCGGGCATGCTCATCGCTGCGATGAGGCTCAACATCCCGACCATCTTCGTTTCCGGCGGCCCTATGGAGGCCGGCGTACTCGGTGAGGCGCGCCTTGACCTGATCGACGCCATGGTCAAATCTGCTGACCCGAGCGTCAGTGACGCTGAGGTGGCCGCCATCGAGGCGCACAGCTGCCCGACCTGCGGCAGCTGCTCCGGCATGTTCACCGCCAATTCGATGAACTGCCTCACAGAGGCGATAGGCCTTGCCCTGCCGGGCAACGGCACCGTGCTCGCGACCCACACTCTGCGCCGCGAACTGCTGGTCAAGGCTGCCCGCAAGATAGTTGAGAATGCATACAAGTATTATAATGAAGATGACGAAAGCGTGCTGCCGCGCAGCATTGCAAGCCGCCAGGCTTTCCTCAACGCAATGACACTCGACATAGCGATGGGCGGCTCCACCAACACTGTCCTCCATCTGCTCGCAGTGGCCGGAGAGGCCGGCACGGACTTCAGGATGGCCGACATCGACGCTCTCTCACGCAAGGTGCCATGCATATGCAAGGTGGCTCCGAACACCCAGAAATATCACATTCAGGAAGTGGGTCGCGCAGGTGGCGTGCTCGGCATCATGAACGAGCTGGCAAAGGCTTCCCTCGTTGACACCTCCGTCAAGCGTGTGGACGGCCTGACTCTCGGCGAGGCCCTCAAGGCATACGACATCACAGGCGAAGCTTCGGAAGAGGCCCGCAAGCTCTATTCTGCCGCTCCGGCAGGGAAGAGGACCACGCAGATGGCCTCCCAGTCCTGCAGCTTCGAGAGCCTTGATACGGACCGCGGGCAGGGCTGCATACGCGACATCCCTCACGCATACACCAGGGACGGCGGTCTCTGCGTCCTGTTCGGCAACATCGCCAAGGACGGCTGCGTCATCAAGACCGCCGGCGTTGACGAGTCGATATGGCATTTCGAAGGCAGGGCCAAGGTGTTCGACTCCCAGGAGTCCGCATGCGAGGGCATACTCGGCGGCAAGGTGGTCAGCGGAGATGTGGTTGTGATCAACTATGAAGGTCCGAAGGGCGGCCCTGGCATGCAGGAGATGCTCTATCCGACTTCCTATATCAAGTCAATGCATCTCGGCAAGGAATGCGCGCTCATCACCGACGGACGCTTCAGCGGCGGCACCTCGGGCCTCAGCATAGGCCACATCTCGCCTGAAGCGGCGGCCGGCGGCAACATTGCGCTGGTGCGCGACGGGGACATCATAGAGATTGATATTGCAAGCAGAAGCATAAACGTGCGTCTGAGCGACGCCGAACTGGAAAGCCGCAGGGCTGAGGAACTCTCCCGCGGAAAGAAGGCCTTCACACCTCCGACACGCGTCCGCGAGGTGTCAAGGAGCCTCAAGGCATACGCCGCAATGGTAAGTTCGGCTGACAAGGGCGCTATTAGGATAATCGAAGACTAGTATGGCAGAAGGAAAGAAAATGACAGGCGCCGAGATCCTGATGGAATCTCTCCTGGCCCAGGGCGTGGATACCGTATTCGGATATCCGGGCGGCCAGATTATGCCGGTATATGACAAATTGTACGACTACAGCGACAGGCTGCGCCATATACTCGTTCGCCACGAGCAGGGTGCGATACACGCTGCCCAGGGCTATGCCCGTGTGAAGAACGTTCCAGGCACTGTGATGGTGACATCCGGTCCGGGTGCCACCAATGTGGTGACCGGCATCGCGGATGCGATGATCGATTCCACACCGGTGGTGGTGATTGCGGGACAGGTGTCCAACGCCGCCCTCGGTACTGACGCATTCCAGGAGACTGACTTCGTCAACCTCACCACGCCTATCACCAAATGGACTTACCAGATACGCCGTCCGGAGGATGTTGCCTGGGCGGTGGCAAGGGCTTATTATATTGCATCCAGCGGCCGTCCGGGCCCTGTGGTGCTCGACTTCACCAAGGACGGCCAGACCGGCCTGGCCGAATATGTTCCGGCCAGATGTGACTATATCAGAAGTTATGTGACAGATCACGAACCTTCCGACGCTCTGCTTACCAGGGCTGCGGCCATGATTGACGCCGCTCAGAGACCGTTTGTGGTATTCGGCCACGGTATCGTGCTCTCCGGAGCGGAGGATGCGCTCAAGGCATTCCTCTACAAGGGTGACATCCCTGCTGGATCCACCTTGCTCGGCCTCAGCAGCCTTGATTCGGACGATACGCATTTCAAGGGAATGCTCGGCATGCACGGCAATCTCGCGCCTAATGTGATGACGCAGAACTGCGACCTCCTCATAGCCGTGGGCATGCGCTTCGACGACCGCGTGACCGGCACCGTGAAGACCTATGCCAAGCAGGCCAAGGTCATTCATATAGACATAGACCCTTCTGAGATCGGCAAGATCATCTCCGTCGATCTGGGAATACTCGGCGATGCGAAGCAGGTGCTCACTCGCCTGACTGAGCTTATCGGCAGCAGGACCCGTACGGAGTGGAACCACTTTACCGATGACATAAAGGCTGTCGAGAAACTCAAGGTCATCAATCCGGAGCTGCGTCCGGGCGATGGCGCCATCAATCCGGGCGAAGTGGTGGATATTGTCGCCAAGGTATGTCAGGGCGATGCCATCGTTGTGACCGACGTGGGACAGAACCAGATGCTGGCCGCAAGGTATTCGCGTTTCAAGGGAGTCAGCGCCAGCTTCGTCACCTCCGGCGGACTCGGCACCATGGGCTTCGGCCTCCCTGCCGCTATGGGAGCCAAGGTGGCTCTTCCGGGACGCAGGGTATGTCTCTTCGTGGGCGACGGCGGTTTCCAGATGACAATGCAGGAGCTCGGCACGCTGATGCAGGAGGGCATAGGCGTCAAGATAGTCCTGGTGAACAACAACTGGCTCGGCAATGTGCGCCAGTGGCAGGAGCTCTTCTTAGGGAAGCGTTATTCGGCCACCAGGATGCTCAATCCTGAATATTCCCGCATAGCGGAGGCCTACGGCATCAGCTACGACTCCGTTGAGGACAGGGCTGACCTGCTTCCGGCCGTTGAGAGACTCTTCGCGGATGACGCTCCGGCAATACTGCAGGTACACGTCAGGGAAGAGGCCAACGTATTCCCTATGATACCTCCGGGAAAGAGCGTGAGTGAAATAATGTTGAACAAAACAGAATGGATATAATATCATGGGCGAACCTAAGGAATATCTTTATGTCATAACGGCTTATACCGAGAACTCGGTCGGTCTGCTGAGCTCCATAGCCGGCATATTCACAAGACGCAGCCTCAATATCGAGAAGCTGCTGGTGTATCCTTCGAAGGTTGAGGGCATACACAAGTTCAAGATCCACACCCGCACGACTCCGGTGCGCGCGAGGGAGGTCGTCCTTCAGATCGAGAAGAAGGTGGATGTCATCCGCGCGTTTGCGGTGGTGGATGACGAGCGTTCACCGCGCGAGGCCGCGATAGTTCGCGAGTTCCTCAAAAACAGAGACAAAAACAATATATAAATCATAATCAATCATCTTTCATCATTATGGCAAAAATGAATTTTGGCGGTGTTGAGGAGAATGTCATCACCCGCAGTGAGTATCCACTTGAAAAAGCACGTGAAGTATTGGCCGGCGAGACTCTTGCAGTCATCGGTTACGGTGTCCAGGGCCCTGGTCAGTCCCTCAACCTCAGGGACAACGGTTTCAATGTGATCATCGGCCAGCGTCAGGGCAAGACCTTCGACAAGGCTGTCAAGGACGGCTGGGTACCTGGCCAGACTCTCTTCAGCATCGAAGAGGCCTGCGAGAAGGGTACCATCATCATGTGCCTCCTCTCTGACGCCGCCGTTCTCGAAGTGTGGCCTACCATCAAGAAGCATCTCACCAAGGGCAAGACTCTGTATTTCTCACACGGCTTCGCCATTACATGGAATGACCGCACAGGTTGCGTCCCTCCTGAGGATATCGATGTCATCATGGTGGCACCTAAGGGTTCAGGCACCACAGTACGTTCGCTTTATCTCGAAGGCCGCGGCATCAACTCATCATACGCAGTATATCAGGATTTCAGCGGCAAGGCTATGGACAAGACTCTTGCCATCGGTGTGGGCATAGGTTCCGGCTATCTGTTCGAGACCACTTTCCAGCGTGAGGCCACATCTGACCTTACAGGTGAGCGCGGTTCTCTGATGGGTGCTATCCAGGGTCTGCTGAGCGCACAGTATGAGGTGCTCCGCGAGAACGGACATACTCCTTCAGAGGCATTCAACGAGACAGTTGAGGAGCTCACACAGAGCCTCATGCCTCTCTTCGCCGCAAAGGGTATGGACTGGATGTATGCGAACTGCTCGACTACCGCACAGCGCGGCGCCCTCGACTGGATGGGTCCGTTCCACGATGCCATCAAGCCTGTCGTTCAGAAGCTTTACGCAAGCGTGAAGTCCGGTAACGAGGCTCAGATCTCCATGGATGCCAACAGCAAGCCTGATTACCGCGAAGGCCTCGAGAAGGAGCTCAAGGCTCTCCGCGAGAGCGAAATGTGGCAGACAGCCGTCACCGTCCGCCAGCTCCGTCCGGAGAACAACAAGTAATCGTCTCCGGCTATAGTATTATCATACCAGCTGTCTCCGCTTGACGGGCCAACTGGTATGGAGTTCAAAAAATAATGATTATCTTTACCTTTTAATTTAAAATAAAGATTATGGCAGAATTGGACTGGTCCAACCTGGCCTTCAAGGCAAGACAGACCAACGCTATGGTAATAAGCTACTTCAAGGACGGACAATGGTCCGAGCCGGAGCTTACCAGCGATTTCAGTATAACACTCAACTGCTTTGCAGGAGTATTCCATTATGCAAACGCATGCTTCGAGGGTGCCAAGGCATTCCGCGGAGCCGACGGCAAAGTGCGCATCTTCCGTCCTGACGAGAATGCAAGGCGCATGCAGTCAAGCGGCGGATACCTCGACATGGCAGCCCCTTCGGAGGAACTTTTCGTCAAGATGTGCGTTGAATGTGTCAACGCCAACCTGGAATATCTGCCTCCATACGGCTACGGCTCATCCATGTACATCCGTCCTCTGCTCATCGGAGTCAACCCTCAGCTCGGAGTAAACTCCTCCAAGGAAGTCCTCTTCGCTGTAATGTGCTCTCCTGTGGGAACATATTCCGGCAAGGCCGGCCTCACACCGACCACAGCCGTGATCTCCCGCAACTATGACCGCGCCGCTCCTAACGGCACAGGCCGCTTCAAGCTCGCCGGCAACTACGCGACATCACTCCATCCTTACAACCTCGCCCATGGCCTCGGATACGGAGAACTCCTCTATCTCGACCCTGCCACCAAGACAAAGATCGACGAATTCGGTTCATCCAACTTCCTTGCTATCAAGGGCAATACCTATGTGACCCCGCTGTCCGACTCTGTCCTTCCTTCCATCACCAACAAGAGCCTCCAGCAGGTGGCCAAGGACTTCGGAATGACAGTCGAGAAACGCGCCGTGAAGGTTGAGGAACTCGCAGAGTTCGATGAGGTGAATGCATGCGGCACAGCCGTTGTCATCACTCCGATCCACAAGATAGACGACAAGCCGCAGCTCGAAAGCGAGACTGTCACCAGAAGCTACACCTTCGGCCAGGCCGATGTCTGCAGCCCTGTCAGCCAGAAACTTTACGACCGCATACGCGGCATACAGAACGGTACGGAAGAAGATACCCATAACTGGTGTCTCGTACTCTAATATTCTATAAATGAAAGTAGTATTAGTACAACAGGATATAGTCTGGTCCAACCCGCAGGCTAATATAGACCGGCTTGAGGCCCTCCTTTCAGAGGCGCCCCAGGCCGATCTCTTTGTCCTTCCAGAGATGTTCACGACTGGATTCGCCACCGCTCCTGAAGGAGTGGCGGAAGAAATGCCGGCCAGGGGACTGCTCTGGATGCGTGAATTCGCACGCAGGCGCGACTGCGCCGTGGCGGGCAGCATAGCCGTCCATGAGGGCGACCATTACTGCAACCGTCTCTATTTCGTGACACCGGAAGGGGAGACATATTACGACAAGCGCCATCTGTTCACCTACAGCGGCGAGGACAAGACATTCAAGGCCGGTCAGGAACGCAAGATAGTCGAGTGGAGAGGGTGGAAGATACTCCTTCTGGTCTGCTATGACCTGCGTTTCCCTGTCTGGATCCGCAACCGCGGCGATTACGATGCCATCATCAACGTGGCCAACTGGCCGACGGTCCGCCAGACGGCCTGGGACACGCTCTGCAGGGCACGTGCCATTGAGAATACCTGCTACATGCTCGCAGTTAACCGCTTCGGTTCCGATCCGAAGTGCGAATATGAGGGCAATACGGCATTGTATGACCCATACGGTGAGATCATATCCAACGTACGTGGCCGCGAAGGTCTGGCCATAGGCGAACTTGACAAGGACTTCCTGAATGCATATCACGCGAAGTTCCCTGTCATGGAAGATGCCGATGAATTTGAATTATTGAAATAAAGATAGATGAAAGAGAAAAGACTTTTGCTCGGAGACGAGGCCATAGCGCTGGGAGCCATCAATGCGGGGCTTTCAGGCGTATATGCATATCCGGGCACACCATCCACTGAGATAACGGAATTTATCCAGACGGATCCGGCAGCCCTTGAGAAGGGCATACGCAGCCGCTGGTGCACAAATGAGAAGACAGCGATGGAGGCCGCGCTCGGCATGTCTTATGCCGGCAAGCGCGCACTGGTGTGCATGAAGCACGTCGGTATGAACGTCTGCGCTGACGCATTCGTCAATTCGGCCATCACCGGCACAAACGGAGGACTGGTGGTCCTCGCCGCTGACGATCCTTCAATGCATTCTTCACAGAATGAACAGGACAGCCGCTTCTACGCTTCCTTCGCCATGGTCCCTGTATTCGAGCCATCCACACAGCAGGAGGCATACGACATGGTGGCTGAGGCTTTCGATCTCTCCGAGCGTTACGCCACTCCGGTGGTGCTGCGCGTCGTGACCCGTCTCGCCCACTCCCGTGCGGGCGTTGAGGTGGGGGAGGTCCGCGCCCAGAACGCGCTCAATCCTTCCGCCGACCGCGGTTGGGTGCTGCTGCCGGCCATCGCACGCCGTCAGTACGCGAAGCTCATCGACAAGCAGCCGGCCCTGCTTGAGGATTCCTGCAACAGCAGATTCAACAAATTGGAAATTGACCCGCAGGCAGGTCTCGGCATCATTGCCTGTGGCATAGCATACAACTACGTGCGCGAAGCCCTCGCTTCCTCAGGACTGAAGGCTTCCGTGCTGAAGGTCTCACGCTACCCTCTGCCTGAGAAGCAGATCAGGGAGCTTGCCGCTGCAAGCAGCAGGATCCTGGTCATCGAGGACGGTCAGCCGGTGGTGGAGAGCAAGATTCACGAGCTGCTCGGTGCCGGTGCACCGATCGAAGGCCGCCTCACAGGAGCCCTGCCGCGTACCGGCGAACTTACTCCTGACAACGTGGCCCTCGCTCTCGGCTGCGAGGCCCCTCAGCTCAACGCGCAGGCGCAGAACCTCGCCGCACGTCCTCCTCAGCTCTGCCCGGGCTGCGGTCACCGCGACGTATATGCGGCTCTCAACAAGGTGCTCGAGGAGTACCCTGACGCACGCGTGTTCGGCGACATAGGCTGCTACACCCTCGGCGCTCTGCCGCCGTTCAAGACACTCGCATCCTGCGTGGATATGGGCGCCAGCATCACCATGGCCAAGGGCGCTGCAGACAGCGGTCTGTTCCCTGCAGTTGCGGTGATAGGCGACAGCACCTTCACCCATTCGGGAATGACAGGCCTTCTTGACGCGGTCAATGACAACGCCAACATCACCGTGGTAATCTCCGACAACCTCACCACCGCGATGACAGGCGGTCAGGACAGTGCGGGCACCAACAAGTTCGAGGCCATCTGCAAGGGCCTCGGCGTTGAACCGGAGCACATCCGCGTGGTAGTGCCTATACCGGCCAACATGCCGCAGATCACCGAAATCATACGCGAAGAAATCAATTACAAGGGCGTCTCAGTCATCATCCCACGCAGGGAATGCATGCAGACTCTCAGAAGACATCAGGCTAGCAGGAAATGAAACAGGATATCATACTTTCAGGCGTGGGAGGACAGGGAATCCTCTCAATCGCCACGGTAATAGGCGAGGCCGCAACCGCAGCCGGCATCAACCTCAAGCAGGCTGAAGTTCACGGAATGAGCCAGCGCGGCGGTGACGTCCAGAGCAACCTCCGCCTCAGCGACAGCGAGATATACAGCGACCTGATCCCTTCCGGCAAGGCCGACATGATAATTGCCATGGAGCCTATGGAGGCTCTACGCTATCTTCCTATGCTCGCTAAGGGCGGAATGATCATCACCTCCTCGACTCCTCTTGTCAACATCCCGGACTATCCGTCCTTCGAGGCCCTTCAGGCCGAGCTGGACGCTCAGCCGAATGTCTATAAGGCTGACGTGGAGACCCTCGCCAAGGAGGCGGGCAACCCGAAGGGCGCCAATATGATTCTCCTGGGAATGGCGGCATCACACCTCGGCATCCTTACCGCAGACCAGCTGCGCGATGCCCTGGGACGCATTTTCGCCCGCAAGGGCGAGGCTGTGGTCGAATCCAACCGCAAGTGTTTCGATCTCGGTCTGAAACTGACAGAATAGTACAATGAAGATATTCAACGAAGAACTGGTGGCCGAGGCCTGCCGCGAGAAGAACGTGGCGGACCTCTCGAAGGCCACGATAGGTGAGGTGCTCCTTGTAGCCCAGTACCTCGAGAACAAGACCGGCATCCCGTTCATCCGCATGGACCAGGGATCCCCGGGACTTCCGATCAACCGCTACGGCGTCGAGGCCGAGAAAGAGGCCCTCGACAGCGGTGTGGGCTCACAGTATCCTGCGGCAGACGGCATCCCTGAACTCAAGGCTGCCGCTTCGCGTTTCATCAAGGCCTTCATCAACGTGGCCGTTTCACCGCGCGGATGCGTGCCTACGACAGGCTCCGTAGCGGCTTCCTTCGGCGCATTCATCGGCTGTACCCAGCGTATTCCCGGCAAGGACAAGGTATTGTTCATCGATCCGGGTTTCCCTATCCAGAAATCCCAGCTCCGCGTGCTCGGCATACAGTGGAAGGAGTTCGACATCTATCCTTACCGCGGTGCGGAGAAGCTCCGCGCCAAGCTGGAGGAGGAACTCAGCGCAGGCGACATAGCGGCCATCGTGTATTCCAACCCTAACAACCCGGCATGGATCTGCCTCGAGGAAGAGGAACTTCAGGTGGTGGGCGAGCTCGCCACCAAGTACGACGCCATCGTGATGGAGGACCTCGCATACTTCTGCATGGACTACCGCCGCGACCTGAGCAAGCCTTTCGAGCCGCCGTATCTTCCTACCGTGGCCCGCTATACGGACAATTACATCCTGATGCTCTCGGCCTCCAAGATATTCAGCTACGCAGGCCAGCGCATCGCTCTCTGCTGCATAGGTGACAAGCTCTTCACGAAGCAGTATCCGGCTCTCAGCCAGCGCTACCATGATGCGGGCGTGTTCGGTGTGACCCTCACGGCGTCCATACTGTATATGATCACCAGCGGCAGCACCTCCACCACGCAGTACGCCTACGCGAGGATGCTCAACCTCTCATGCGACGGCAAGATCAATTTCGTGGAGGATACACGCGAATATGAGCGCCGCGCCAACAGGATGAAGGACATATTCTGCCGCCACGGCTTCAATATCGTATATGACCGCGACGTCAATGACAAGGTGGGCGACGGCTTCTTCTTCACCCTGGGCTACGGCAATCTGAGCGGGGAGGAGCTTCTGCTCGAACTGATGTATTACGGCGTCAGCAGCATCTGCCTTTCCACTACGGGAAGCCTCCGCTGCGGTGTCCGCGCCTGCACCAGCAGGATGCGCGACGAGCTTTACAGCGTTCTCGAAGAACGTATGACCGAATTTGAAAAAGACCACCCACAAGCATAACAAGCCATGATCTGGAATTCACATAAAGAGTGTATGCCGCGCGAGGAGCTGCGCATGCTGCAGGGCAAGCGCCTCCACAAGGTTGTGGACTACGTGTACCACAACGTGCCTTTCTACAGAGAGAAGATGCAGGCGATGGACATCACACCGGATGACATACGCAGCGTGGACGACATAGTCAAGCTGCCTTTCACCACCAAGCAGGACCTGCGCGACAATTATCCGTTCGGTCTGCTTGCGGCTCCGCAGAGCGAAATTGTCCGCGTGCACGCTTCCACCGGCACCACCGGCAATCCTACCATCGTGGGATACACCCGCAAGGACATCGAGATATGGAGCGAATGCATGACCAGATGCCTCAGTTCCTACGGCATCAGCCGCGACGACCTTTTCTCCGTGGCATACGGTTACGGCCTGTTCACAGGCGGACTGGGTGTGCATTACGGAGTTGAGAATCTCGGAGCGGCAGTCGTTCCGGCTTCCACCGGCAACACGGAGAAACACGTGCGCCTGCTTCGCGACCTCGGCATCACCGGCATAGCATGCACCCCTTCATACGCCCTGCATCTGGCGGAGACCATGGAGAAGATGGGGCTTTCCAAGGATGATATCAAGCTGCGCGTCGGTGCATTCGGAGCCGAGCCATGGACTGAGAACATGCGCCGCGAGATCGAGAACCGCCTCGGCCTGAAGGCCTACAACATCTACGGCCTCAGCGAGATCATGGGTCCTTGCGTAAGCTACGAATGCGAATGCCAGAACGGCTCCCATATCAACGAGGACCATTTCCTCCCGGAAATCATAGATCCGGTGACCTGCGAACCTCTCGGCTACGGACAGCAGGGCGAACTCGTGTTCACCACCCTTACCAAGGAGGGAATGCCTCTGCTGCGCTACCGCACCAAGGACCTCAGCTGCCTGATGGACGGCGAATGCGGCTGCGGCCGCACCTCAGTGCGCATGGGCAAGATCACAGGTCGAAGTGACGACATGCTCATCATACGAGGCATCAACGTATTCCCGAGCCAGGTGGAGAGCGTGCTGCTCACCATCCCGGAGTGCGCGCCGCATTACAAGCTGATAGTGGAGCGCCACGACAACCTCGACACCCTGACCGTGCTGGTGGAGATACGTCAGGAATATTTCGACCAGGGCTTCGATACGCTTTCACCTATCACGGACCTCGAGAAGAAGGTCGCAGCCAAACTCAAGAGCGTGCTCAGCATTGCCGCCAAGGTGCAGATCAAATCCCCGAACACCATAGAGCGAAGCGAAGGCAAGAGCCGCCTCGTGGAGGACAGGAGAGTGCTCAAATAAAGTTGGAAGGACATGAAGGTTGGAATCATCTGCGCGATGCAGTGCGAATATGATCTGGTTACCTCCGCCGATTTCGGTGCGGGCAACGAGATACGCTGCGCCCTGTCCGGAATGGGCAAGGTCAACGCCGCCTATACGGCGCTAGAGCTGATACGCGAGTTCCAGCCGGACTGCATCATCAATGCCGGTGTGGCCGGCAGCCTCCGCTCCGACATACGTGAAGGTGCGGTAGTCGTGGGAGCACAGGTGGCATACCACGACGTGTGGTGCGGCGATCCCAACCCTATGGGGAAGATGGACGGCTGTCCGCAGCGCTTCGATGCTCATCCGGCTCTGCTGAATGCCGCCGCTAACTGCCGCGAAGGGCTGCATACCGGCCTGATCATCAGCGGTGACCAGTTCTATATCAGCGAGGAGGAGGACAGGCGCCAGCGCGGGCTGTATCCCGATGCCCTTGCAGTTGATATGGAGTCCGCCGCCATTGCGCAGGTATGTTACCGTGCCGGAGTGCCGTTCCTGAGTTTCCGCATCATCAGCGACAGCCATGATGACGGGCACCAGCTTGACAATTATATGGATTTCTGGAAAAGCATGGCCGGAAAATCCTTCGAAGTAATACAATCACTGATTAACTCTCTGCCTACATCCTTTTAGAAAACAAATCGAATCAATATGAAGAAACTTATCGCCGCAGCCGCAGTGCTGCTCTGCTGCTTCAGTGCAAAGGCCCAGGTAGTGGCCGGAGCCGGTTATTCCCACACCACCATCCATGAGATGCTGGCCAACGTGGAGAACGGCCCTTACTACAACAATAACGTTTATGCCGAACTGGGTTATGACCTTGCTTTCAACCGCAGGACATCCATCCTGGCAACGGTCAGGGGAGGAACGTATTTCGGTAACTCCGAGTCGGCCAGGAGTATCTGCAACAAGGACGGACAGTATTACCTCAGGGTGCCTGTATATGGCAAGTACATCTTTGCTGCGGATTCGGATCTCAAGCTCTTCCTGTATCTCGGTCCTGAGTTCAACTATACTCTTTCAAACAGCGGCGCTGGCGAGTTCGCATGGAAACAGGGCCGCATCAGACGCGAGAATGTGTATCTCGGCGGCGGTATCGGCGGTGACATCTACAGGCATCTCCGCATAAGACTCGGTTACGAGTGGGGTCTGCTCAACGAGTTTACGGATGACATGAACGGTAACCTCAAGTGCCACAGCACTGATTTTGCCCTCGGAGTATCCTATGTATTCTAAAGAGGACCTGGACCGAAGGGTGCAGGCTGCAGTGGATTATTTCATGCAGGGCTACGGCTGCTGCCAGAGTGTTGTGGCCGCATTCGCCGATCTGTATGCACTTCCGCTTGACCAGGCCCTGAAGATAGGCGCCGGTTTCGGCGGAGGCGTGGGCAAGCTGAGGATGATGTGCGGAGCCGTGTCAGGCATGGTGGTTCTCGCCGGCCTCGAGTGCGGTCAGACCGAAGGTTCGGACCGTGAAGGCAAGGCCGAATGCTACAGAGTGGTGCAGCAGCTCCTCGCACGTTTCCAGGAAGAGAACGGCTCTGTCATCTGCGCGGACCTTCTCGGACTGAACGGTCCTGTGGCCAGGGGTTCGTACATGCCCGATGCACGGACGGCGGAATATTACAGGCAGCGCCCCTGCGCCGCCAAGGTTGAGAGTGCGGCGCGCATTTTCGCAGACTGGCTCATAAATCAATGAAAGATCTCGACAGGGACAGCATAGATTTCGGAAACGGGAGCATACCGCGCATCTTCGCGCAGATTCTGCTCCCGACTCTTTTCGGAATGATGTTCACCGTGCTCTTCCTTCTCACGGACGGTATCTTCGTGGGGAAGGGCATAGGCAGCGACGCGCTCGCCGCCATCAATATAGCGATGCCGGTGTTCAACATAGCCACCGGCTTCGGAATGATGTTCGCCATGGGCGCATCTGTCGTGGCGGCCATACATCTCTCGCAGGACAATCTCAAGGCCGCCCGCATCAATGTGACGCAGGCCTTTATGGCGGCGCTGACACTCGGTACGCTGCTGGCGGTGGTGCTATATGCATTCCCTGACAGAATACTGCGTCTGCTCGGCTGCAGTGACGCTCTGATGCCTATCTGCCGCGAATATTACCTCTGGTTCATACCTTGCGCGCTCTTCGTGATGCTGCAGATTATGGGTCAGTTCATCATCAGGCTGGACGGCTCGCCGACTTTCTCGATGCTGGTGGAGATGATTCCGGCCTGCCTGAACATTTTCCTGGACTGGCTCTTCATATTCCCGATGGGAATGGGCCTCAAGGGTGCGGCTCTGGCCACTGACATAGGCGCGCTGCTCGGCGTGCTGATGGTGCTGTGGTACATGCTATTCCGCCGCAGGTCGCTCTCTTTCTACAGACTCAAGCGCAGCGCTACCAGCCTCGTGCTGACCCTGCGCAACATAGGCTATATGGCCAAGCTGGGCTTCTCCGGCTTCCTCGGGGAGTTCGCGATGTCCGTGCTCACGCTTGCGGGCAATTATATGTTCATGAAGCTGCTCGGAGAGGACGGCGTGGCGTCGTTCAGCGTGGCCTGCTACCTTATTCCTGTAATCTTTATGATAAATGCGGCCATAGCCCAGTCTGGACAGCCTATCATCAGCTTCAATTACGGCGCCGGCAATGAGGCCCGCGTGCGCAGGACGCTGCGTATCAGCCTGCTTCTGGGCATTGGAGTGGGCGCCCTTATCACATTGGGATTCTGTCTGGGCATCAAGCCTCTGGTATCCATATTCCTGTATCCTGATACCAGACCGTATGATATCTGTACCTCCGGCTTCCCTCTTTATACCCTCGGCTTCGTATTTATGGCTGTGTGCCAGATAGTGATAGGTTTTTATCAGAGTACGGAGAAGGCAGTCAAGGCCACGGTGCTGACCGTGCTTCGCGGTATGGTGTTCCCCGTGCTGTTCTTCCTGCTTCTGCCCGCACTTTTCGGCGTGCCGGGTCTCTGGCTTGCCGTCCCGGCCTCGGAACTGCTGACCGTGGTCGCAATAGGTGTTATGAAATTAATCGGTTCAAATCCATCCGCTCCTGCTTCGCAGGAATGCACTGCCGAAACTTCGCTTCGCTCATCCTTCCCACAGCCTGCTTCGCAGTCTGCGGGCCCCTCCCGCTTACGTGCCGCGGGTGGCACGGTTTCGGCCAGTGCATGTCCTGTCTCCGCTGACGGATCTGATGAATTTGAACCGCAACAAAACGCATTTCCCAACGATGATGGAACATATACGATATGATATAGCCCCGGGCGTTGATGCCTTCACTTCGGTACGAGAACTTCAGCTGCCGTATCCTGTCATCTGCGGCCATCAGGTGCACCAGGACCGGATAGCATACGTGGACAGGCGCGACCTTACGCGCGAGGATCTGGAAGGCTATGACGTCTTTGTCACCGACTTGAAGGATTGCGCCATAGGCGTCCGCACCGCGGACTGCATACCTGTGCTGCTCTACGACCCTGTGCACAAGGCCATAGCCGCCATACATTCGGGCTGGAAAGGTACCGTGCTGCAGATCAGCACCAAGACCATAGCCGAGATGTCGCGACGCTTCGGCAGCAGCGCCTCCGACCTGCTGGCCGTCATAGGCCCGGGCATACAGAAGCACAATTTTCAGGTGGGAGAAGAGGTGGTGGAGCGATTCCGCGAAGCCGGATTCCCTGTCGGGGATATTGCGCACTGGGAAGGGGAAAGGGTGGAAGGTACCATGCACGGTGGCTGGCACATCGACCTGATAGAGGCCAACCGCTGGATATTGCTTCAGGCCGGCATTCCGGCCGCAAATATCCAGAGTTCCGCCATCTGTACTTACGATAACATCCGCCTCTGGTCCGCCCGCCGCGACGGCTCCGCCTGCGGCCGGAACATCAATGCCATCGTGATGCGGTGATGGTGGTCGGCTGACTGGTAGAAATCGTCTGAAATGTCAAGCCACCGGTATTCTTATATCACCTTATGGACTGAAAGAATTTTTCGTTGGTTTTGAGTGGATAGGATCTGACTTCAGATATATGATGTTTATTGTATCTCCCTGAACATACTTGCCCTTCCGACCCTGATAATACTCGAAATACAAATATTCATCAAGTGTTTAGCATGTATGTTGTTGGACACTGAGACTCATAGCAAAATCGGAGCCCGATGTTCTGTTGCGAAGATAAACTATTTTTCCATCTCCGCTTCAGGCCCAACTCTTTTATCTCATTTTTCGCCACAGAATACACCTGGAAGGGCTCAGGAGCGATTCTGTGGCAGTATTTCGGGCAAAAATGGTCATTCTCCGGACACAGAAGCACTCTGAAGCATCTCACATGTATTCTGTGGCAGACAGCACAGCCTGTCATCTCTTTCTGAGTCTTCAGCCTGACCCTCTCTGCCGCGACAAAACATAATGATGTGCGGCTTACAAACTTTTCAGCCACAGGGCCATCACAGGGTCGGTTAACGTAACCT
>JAKSJG010000027.1 GCA_024398365.1 Bacteroidales bacterium
GTATATTCAATGGTTGAAGGGAGGGTGACAGTGAATGCGCCATCAGCGGTTGAAGCCACCGCCGAAGCGGGATAGAATGCGTAGAAAGAATTCCCGACCGGGGTCTGGTCCGATGTAAACTGAGAAGTTCCGCTTACGCGGTTGCAGGTAATCAGCGATGCACCGTCATAGAGCGCAAAGCTGTCGCCGTCCGACCAGTCCATTGCAAATCTGCCGTCACCCTGAGAAATCTGGGTTCTGGTGGCATTGTCTTCGATGACAGCTGCGATAGTGAATGATGCCATCTTATCCTGTGGCTGTTCCTGTGCGCAGGATACTGCACCGAGTACCACAAGCGCCATAATGATAGTCTTTTTCATCATCTTACCAGTTTGAATTGAGGTCGTCGATAGGTTTCTCCGTGAATGTACCTGATTGGCAGAGTATTTCCGATGTAAAAATGGGATAAACCTCCATCTTAGGAGGATTGTAAGTTTGTTTCATCATATTTTGAAAAGTATTGTAAATTGAAATCTTCGTCCTGGCATAGGCCATCGTTGCACCATCTCATAACGGATGTCAAAAATGTCCTGGCATTCTGCCGAGAAGGTGAACCACTTCCATTCATATTGGATTTTGGCGTCTGTGCAATTATATGGAGGCAGCACGTCATCAGGGTCAGCATAGGTCCAGAAGCGGCTGCTGCAGTAGAGGTGCGAGACCGTGGCTGAGAAGCCCTTGCGGGCATACCCTGCAACTGCGGTGAACGACCATTCCGGTGAATAGAGAAGAATATGGTTGTAGGTGTCACTGTCGGCAGGATCGCTCAAATCCCGCACATCCTGACGTGTTGCCGTCAGGAAGAAGGAGAAATCCTTCACGGCGGCACGTACGGACGCATCGGCGCCGAAGGTCCGCACCCGTCCGCGATTCATCATCTTCCAATTGTACGAACCGCCTTGAGGAATGCAGACAATTTTGTCCCACGCTTCATTGCAGTAGCCGTCAATCTGGAAATTCACCTTGCCGTTGTCGAAGCTGGCACCGCAGTCTATCTGACTTGTCTGTTCCGGCTTGAGGTCGCGTTTGCCAACGTGGGTGTAATACAGGTCATTGAGGGTCGGAGCCCTGAAAACATTCTTGTAGAAAGCCCTCAACGTGATATCACCCATCCTGTATGATATGTGCACGTTCGGTGAAAGTTTCGAGAGATAATCGGCGACAGGCATCGAGGAATGGTCCTGAATGCCCGTATATAGCAGGGACGAGAAGAGGCTGAGGCCGCGCCAGCTCCACGCTGCACCGGCCGAAGATTTGAAGTCCGTACGATACACATAATCAAGGCCATAGACATCACATTCGAGGTCTGAAACACGGAAATCAGGCGAGAATGAGAGAGTCAGGCCGTTCCACAGATACGAATAAGCCGCTCCGAGATATGCGTCGCGCTGGTGGTAGCGGTTGTTGAAGTGCACGAACATATTCTCTTCGAAATCCGAATCCGCATGCAGGAAGTCGTATGCATAACGTGTATTCACACGCAGGGAGTGGTCGCCCCAGGTGTTCCTGTAGGCGAGCTGGGCGAAAGTATTGATGTCCCTCTCTCTGCCCACATCCCCGAACTTATCGGATATGCGCTGGACGACTCCGCCCGGCAGACCGCGCTCCGAATCGTAGAAATACAGATGCGCGGTGAGATGATCGGTGAACCATCCGCATTCCGACCGGACGAAAGTGATGTCGGAATTGCGCCGGATGCCCAGGGTATCCTCGAAGGTCGATTTGTATCTGAAGGGATAATCGCCGTCCGAGTGCTGATATTCGGCATCGGCGAAAAAGGATCTGGCAAGGGAACCGTGAATCTGTACGCGATGCGAGCCGAAGGAGCCGTTGGAATACCTTCCGGAGCAGCTGCTGCCTTCGGGCCTCTTCGTCGTCAGATAGACGGTCGAAGCCGAGGCATATTCGGAGGCCGTCATCAGCGGTGAGACCTTGTTGGCATTGTAGAGTTCGACGGACTCCATATTGGCGAGCGAATACTTGCCCAGATCGACGGTGCCATTCTGGCAGTTGGTAATCCTGATACCGTCGATAAAAACTCCGGTATGCTGGGTGCCGAGCGACCTGACGTTGATGGTCTTCTGTCCGCCGAGGCCGCCATAGTCCTTTATCTGAACGCCCGAGAAGTATTTCAGGGCATCCGCGACAGTCGTGGTCGAGAGCCTTTCCAGCCTCTCGCCCTGAAGGGTCTGGCTCGGGACGTGGGTTGACGTACGGTCAGCCCTGACGATGGAAGTTTCCAACGTGTCGATGTCATTACAGACCTCCGCAGTCAATGCGGCGAATATCAATGCAGCTTTTGCAAACAATATCATTACGACCTGACCTCCCGCAGGTTTCTGTATAAACAAATGCAGATGGCAGGTCTTCTGACTTATCCGTGACAGATGCCTTCCCGGTAATGGACCAGTGGCAAAGAGTATCTGTCAGCATTTCTGCAACAAGCGTGCAGCGGACATACAGCAGCGGGAACTGTACAGGATTCTCACCTGATTCCCTTTTCATTCCGCGGAGCGGTACCCCAGCGGAAACCATTTGCAGCGGCAAATATATACCATTTGCGGTATTTCTGCAAAAATAATGTTGAATAACTTCCGGAGTGTCACCACGTCAGATTTTGGATAAAATCAAAACAGGGGAACCCGTCGCCGGATTCCCCTGTTAGGAATATTTATACATGTATTCGTCAACCCAGAGCATCGATCTGATTTGAGACATATTTAAGGACTATCTCGGAAACCGGCTTTTCTGTTTCGTTCATATTTTATATATAATTACAGCAAATATTCTCTATAAATATACATTGATTTATATTTGAAAACAATCACAATTAATTCCCGAGCACGGCCTCTTCGATGCGCTGCAGCAGTTCGTAGCGGTCCCAGTCGCTGCGGTTGGCGAAGATGAGGATGAGGGTGCCGGAGGCGGGGTAGCGGGCGGCGATGATCTTGTAGCCGCCGTTGTCGCCGGTGTGGTAAACCACCTTTTCTGAGCCGGCGGTCTGCGGTTCGATGAACCAGCCGTAGCCGTACCAGGTGTTTTCGCGGTTCTGGTAGTCGCTGAAGGTGCTGCCTGTCACCTTGGTGTGCGGGCTCTGCGCGTCTTCGAGTGTCTCCTGCTTCAGGACCTTGGCGGCGCGCTGCGCTTTTTCCCATTTGGCGAATTCGCGGATGGAGGTGTAGATGCCGCCGTCCGGCCGCGTGGCGAAGAAGGTCTCCTCGCCGTAGTCGTATTCTTTCCAGCCGCCCTTCCTGTCAGCCTTGTAGCCGTGCGACATGTTCGGGATGCGGTCCTGATGTTTCGGGTCGAAATAGACAGTCCTGCGCATTCCGGCGGGGGAGAAGATGTGCTTCGTGACGTATTCGGTGAATTCCTCGCCGGTGACTCTCTCGACGAGGCGGCCGAGCAGCACGAAGGTCGGGTTCATGTATTCGTACTGCGTGCCCGGCTCGAAATGTAGATAATTGAGCTTCGGCAGGAATTCGAGGGCGCGGTTCTCGTCCGCGAAGATGCGCTCCTCGCGGGTGTAGCCGTCGCGGGCGTCCGGGATGCCGGAGCTGTGGCTCAGCAGATGGCGGATGCGGATGTTATCCCAGATCCTGTCGGTGAATTCCGGAAAATACTTTGTGACTTTGTCATCGACTGATATGCGGCCCTGTTCGCAGAGCTGGAGCACTGCGACGGCGGTGAACTGCTTCGATACGGAGGCGATGTTGAACGATGTGTTCGGCGTGATGCGGGCACCGGTCTCAATGTCGGCGATGCCGTAGCATTTCTCGAAGACGGTCCTGCCGCCTTTCATCACGAGGACCGCCGCGCCGGGCTGCCCCTCCGGGAATACTTCAGAGCAGATGGCGTCGAGCTTCCCTTTGTCGATGGCATTCATATTGAAAACAGAGGCCAGCAGCAGGCCCAGTACGGATATGCGTTTCTTTCCCATGCCAGCCTATCTGTGCCTCAATGCGAGTTCCTTCTCGATGTCGGCGATGGAGCAGCCCATGTGTTCCATCAGGACGAGGAGGTGGTAGATGACGTCGGAGGCTTCGTAGATGAAGCGGTCGCGGTTGCCGGCGATGGACTCGATGATGCATTCGGTGCATTCCTCGCCGACCTTCTTGGCGATCTCTGGCGCACCCTTCAGAAACAGTTTGGTGGTGTAGGAGCCTTCCGGCATCTGCTCGTGGCGGCCGCGTATGACCTTGCCGAGCTCGCGGATGAATCCTTCGTCCTCCGGGGTGTCGAAGCAGGCGGTGGTGCCGCGGTGGCAGGTCGGGCCGACAGGGTCGGCCTTGATGAGCAGGGTGTCGGCGTCGCAGTCGGCGTACATTTCCTTCACATAAAGGAAATTGCCGCTGGTCTCGCCCTTGGTCCACAATTCTCCGCGGGTGCGGGACCAGAAGGTCACGCGGCCCTCGGCGCTGGTCTTCTCAAAGGCCTCCGCATTCATGTATCCGAGCATCAGCACCTTGAGGGTGGTGGCGTCCTGCACGATGACAGGGAGCAGCCCGTCAGCGCATTTTGACAGGTTGAAATCTTCAAACTTCATTATATTCTCACTTTAATATTTCTTCTATTCAGTTCTTCCTTGACTTCCTTGACGGTGTATGTGCCGTAATGGAATATGCTGGCGGCGAGGGCCGCGTCGGCGTGTCCCTTCTCGAACACTTCGGCGATGTCGTCGATGCTGCCGGCTCCGCCCGATGCGATGACCGGTATCTTCAGCGCGCCTGTGATCTGTGCGAAAAGGTCGCAGGGATAGCCCTGCCGCACTCCGTCGTGCTCCATCGAGGTGAGCAGCAGTTCGCCGGCTCCGCGCTCCTGGGCTTCGTGCGCCCATTCGAAGAGTTCGCGGTCGGTGAGCTTGCGTCCCCCGTGGGTGGTCGCCATCCAGCGGTCGTCGGCGGCGAGCCTGGCGTCTATCGCGATGACCACGAACTGGTTGCCGTAGCGTCCCGCTATCTCGCTGATGAGCTCCGGACGGGCGATGGCGGCGCTGTTGACGGATATCTTGTCGGCACCGGCGTCGAGCAGTCTGGCGGCATCATCGAGGCTGGAGATGCCTCCGCCTACGGTGAAAGGTATGTTGATGCGGTCCGCGATGCGCTCCACCAGGGAGGTGAAGGTCCTGCGGCCCTCGAATGTGGCGCTGATGTCAAGATAGACCAGCTCGTCCGCGCCGTCGGCTGCGTAGTGGGCGCCGAGTTCGACCGGATCGCCGACCTCCTTGATGTCCACGAAATTGATGCCTTTGACGGTCCTGCCGTCATTTACGTCCAGGCACGGGATTATGCGTTTTGCCACCATTTGCGTAGTTCCTCCAAACTTATTTTTCCTTCATAGAATGCCTTGCCGACGATGACCCTCCTGAGGCCGAGGTCGTTAAGGCTGCGGATGTCCGCCATCGCGCTGATGCCGCCCGATACGGTGAATGTCATCTGCGGGAATGATGCCTGCAGTGCGGTGTACATCCCGGTATTCGGGCCGGAAAGCATGCCGTCGCGCGAGATGTCCGTGCAGATGACCTGTGACAGGCCGCGGCTGCCGAAACGCTCCAGGAGTTCGTTTAACGGCGTCTGCGCGCTTTCGAGCCAGCCCTTGATTCTGATCCTGCCTTCGAGCGTGTCGGCTCCGAATATCATCCGCTCCGGGCCGAATTCTTCGAGCCATTCCTCAAAGAGGGCGGGGGATGTGGCTGCGACGCTGCCGATGATGGCGTAGTCCGCTCCGCTGTCAAGCACGCTGCGGAGGGCGTCACCGCTCTTGATGCCGCCGCCCCATTCGATCTTCAGCGCGCCGAGGGCGGCGATTTTCTCGAGGGTGGCGAGGTTGCGCGGCTCGGATTCCTTCGCCCCGTCAAGATCGACGAGGTGCAGCCTGCGTGCTCCTGCGTCGGCGAATTCCATGGCCATGTCCAGCGGCTCGCCGTATTCCTTACAGCTGTTGTAGTCGCCTTTGCTCAGGCGCACGCAGCGGCCGTCAATGATGTCTATTGCGGGGATTATCTCTATCATAGCGCAAGGAAGTTCTTAAGTATCGCTTCGCCGGCGTCGCCGCTCTTTTCGGGGTGGAACTGTGTGCCGTAGAAGTTTTCGTATTTGAGCGCGCAGCTGAACAGTCCGCCGTAGTCGGTCGTGGCGATGGTGTCGCGGCATATCTGCGGGCGGTATGAGTGTACGAAATAGACATAAGTGCCTTCGTCGATGTTCTTGAAGAGTTTCGACGAGAGGTTGTTGATCCTGTTCCAGCCCATGTGTGGGATCTTGAGCTCAGCTTCCGGCTTGAACTCAAGTACGTCGGTATCGAAGAGGCCGATGCACTGCGTGTCGCCCTCCTCGCTGTAGCGGCAGAGGACCTGCATGCCGACGCAGATGCCCAGAAGCGGCTTGCGGCGGGCGCGTATGGCCTCCACAAGGCCCTTTTCGCGCAGATTGGCCATCGCCTCGGCCACATTGCCGACGCCCGGCAGGATAACCTTCGACGCCGTGCGGATAGTCTCCGGATCGGAGGTCAGTATGTATTCGGCGCCGAGCCGCTTGAGAGCGTTCTCCACAGAGCGGAGATTGCCGACACCGTAATCAACGATTGCTATCATAATATTCCTTTGCTGCTCGGCAGCTCATAATTGAACTTCTCGCGTCGCACGGCGCACTTGAGCGCGTGGGCGTATGCCTTGAAAATACTCTCGGCGATGTGATGGTTGTTCTCGCCGCGCGCCTCGATGCGAAGATTGCACTGCGATGCGCTGCAGAGTGACTGGAAGAAGTGCTTGAACATCTCTGTCGGCACGTCGCCGACATATTCGCGTGTGAACTCGACGTCCCAGGAGAAGTCGATGCGTCCGCCGAAGTCCAGCAGCACCATCGCGCAGCTCTCGTCCATAGGGAGGGCGAAGCCGTAGCGCTCTATGCCTCGCTTGTCGCCGAGGGCTTCGGCGATGGCCTGGCCAAGAGCGATGCCCACGTCCTCAATGGTGTGGTGCTCGTCCACCTCAAGGTCGCCCTTGCAGCTGATCTGCAGCGTGACGCCGGCGTGGTGGTGGATCTGGTCGAGCATGTGGTCGAAGAACTTGAGCCCCGTGTCAACGTACGAATCTCCGCTCTTGTCGAGGTCCAGCATCACGCGGATGTCGGTCTCGCGGGTCTTGCGGCAGATCTCGGCGCGGCGCTCCGAACGGCGTATGGCCTCGGCGATGTCCTCCCAGCTGCATTCAGGGCCGAGTCTGAGGCCCTTCGCACCCAGGTTGGCGGCCAGCTGCATGTCAGTCTCCCGGTCGCCGATGACAAAGCTCTGCGCGAGGTCATATCCGCCTGCGAGGTATTTGCCGAACATTCCTGTCCCTGGCTTGCGCATAGGGGAGTTGTCCTGCGGGAAGTGGTCGTCGATGAGCATGTCGTCGAATGTGACGCCTTCGCCTTCGAGCACTTCGAGCATCTTCGCGTGCGGCTTGATGAAGTCCTCCTCCGGAAATGCCGCAGTGCCGCGGCCGTCCTGGTTGGTGGCCATCACGAGCTCATAATCGAGCCCGCGGAGAATCTTCAGCGCGCTGATGGCTCCCGGAACGAAGCTCAGCTTCTCCAGCGAATCCACCTGCTCATCCTCCGGTTCTCGGATGATGGTGCCGTCGCGGTCAACGAATATTACCTTTTTCATATTTCTCAAGTTCTTTGATAAGTCTGTCATTTTCGTCGGCGGTGCCGACGGTGATGCGCAGGCAGCCTTCGCAGCCCTTGACGCTGTTGCGCTTGCGCACGATGATGCCCTTGCCCAGCAGGCTGTCATATACACTGTCAGGGTCGTCGAACTGCACCAGCAGGAAATTGGCTTCGCTAGGCCATACCTTTCTGACCATTGCGAATCCCGGCAGGGCGGCGCAGAGCCGTGCGCGTTCGCTCAGGATGGCTTCCACCTGGCCGTCTATCGGCTCCTGAAGCAGCGCGAGGGCCTGATCCATAGCGGCGCGGCTGATATTGTACGGGTATTTGACGGAGGACATCAGGCTTATGATGCGCGGTTCCGCAAATGCCAGTCCCAGTCTCAGTCCGGCCATGCCGCGGGCCTTGGAGAGGGTCTGGAGGATCACCACATTGTCAAGGCCGCAGCCGAGCATCGTGCCCTTGGACGAAAAGTCCGAATATGCCTCATCGACCACTACAATGCCCTTGAAGCGGCTCGCGATATCGATGATCTGAGCGCGGTCGAAGGCATTTCCCGTAGGATTGTTAGGGGAGCAGAGGAAGATGAGCTTGGTGCGGCTGTCGGTGGCGGCCAGGAGGGCTTCGCTATCCAGGGAGAAGTCCGCTCCGAGGCTGACCTGACGGTATTCGACGTCGTTGACCTGCGCGCAGACGCCGTACATGCCGTAGGTTGGGACGATGGCCACCACGTTGTCGCGTCCCGGCTCGCAGAATATCCTGTAGAGCAGGTCTATGGCCTCGTCGCTGCCGTTGCCGATGAAGATGCGCTCCACAGGCTGGCCCTTGATGGCGGAGATGCGCTCCTTGAGCTGTGCCTGCCTGGGGTCCGGGTAGCGGTTGAAACCGTTCTCAAATGGGCTTTCGTTGGCGTCCAGCAGAGTGTCCGCCTTGCCCTTGAACTCGTCACGTGCGGTGGAGTACGGCTCCAGTGCACTGATGTTGGTGCGTACAAGGCCGGCGAGCCTGTCTGCTGCGCTGTCGTTTCCTCCTTCGTCCGCTTTTGCGGCCGCAATGCGTACCTTGACGGCATTGGCGTGAGCCTGCAGGCCTTCGGCCTCGGCCATGTCTATGATGGTGTCGGAGAGGCCGCAGAGTCCGTCCGGAGTGATCTTCTGGAGTGTCATCTTGCGGATGAAGCTGTCGATGTTGACGCCGCTGCAGGAGCGTGCCCAGCTTGATGTCGGCAGGGTGTGGTTGGTGCCGGAGGCGTAGTCGCCCGCGCTCTCAGGTGTGTAGTTGCCGATGAATACGCTGCCGGCGGCGGTGATGCGTTCCGCCACTTCCTCGGCGTCGGCCATTGATATGATAAGGTGCTCCGGTGCGTAGAAATCCGCGAATTCGAGCAATGTCTCCTCGTCGTCGAATACTATCAGGCGGCTGCTTTTGAGGGAGCCTTCCACCATCTCGATGCGCGGCAGGAGGGCTGCCTGACGCTGGACTTCGTCAAATACCTTGTGCGCGAACGCCTCGTCCGTGCAGGCAAGGATGGCCTGGCTGTCGCGTCCGTGCTCGGCCTGGGAGAGCAGGTCGGCTGCCACGAAGGCAGGGGAGGCCTGCGAGTCCGCGAGGACCATCACCTCGGACGGTCCGGCAGGCATGTCTATGGATGCGCAGCGGCCGCTGACCAGCTGCTTCGCCGTGGTGACGTATCTGTTGCCGGGGCCGAATATCTTGTCGGCCTTCGGAATGCTTTCCGTACCGTATGCCATAGCGGCGATGGCCTGCGCTCCGCCGATTTTCCAGATGTCTCTAATGCCGCATTTCCAGGCGCTGTAGAGCAGCTCGGGGCAAATCCTGCCGCTGCTGCCCACCGGGGTGCAGAGTGTCCTGCGCGGACAGCCTGCGATGAGCGAAGGCACGCCGAGCATGAGCACGGTGGAGAAGAGTGGGGCGGTGCCGCCCGGGATGTAGAGACCCACGCTGCCGATAGGTACAGGCTTCTGTATGCAGGTCACGCCAGGGGCGGTCTGCACTTCGATGCGCTGCGGTACCTCCGCCTTGTGGAAGGCGTAGATGTTGTCGTATGCCCTGTCAATGGCCGCCTTGACCTTTGGGTCAATGGCCTTGCAGGCCTCCTCGATTTCAGCTTCGCTGACTTTGAGACTTTCCTGCGTGAAGCCGTCAATCTCCTTGGAGATGGCCTTCAGCGCTTCGTCTCCGCCCTGGCGCACGCGGTCTATGATGACGCGTACGCGGGCTTCTATTTCAGGATTCTCAGCGGTGACGCGCTCTGCGAGGGCTGCCCACCGGGATCTGTCGGGATTGATGCAGATTTCCATCAGATGATGATTTTGTCAAGGTCGATTACCAGGATTCCTTCAGCGCCGATAGCCTTCAGCTGGCGCACTTTCTCCCAGAGGGATGCTTCCTCGACCACAGAGTGCAGGGAGCACCAGCCTTCGGATGCGAGCGGCATCACTGTCGGGCTTCGCATTGCCGGAAGGATCTTGACCGCTTCGTCCAATGAGGAAGTAGGGAGGTTCATCAGCAGATATTTCTTGCCGCGGCTCAGCTTTTCGGAGTCGATGCGGAAAAGGATTTCGTTCAATGTGGCGCGCTCTTCGTCGGTGATGTTTTTGTTGGCGATGAGCACGGCTTCGGATTCGAAGACTCTCTCGACTTCGACCAGACCGTTGGATACCAGGGTGCTGCCTGAAGATACGATATCGAAGATGGCCTCGGCGATGCCGGCGGCAGGGGAGATCTCGACTGAGCCGGTGATGATTTCGATTTTGGCGTTGATGCCGTTCTCCTTGAGGAATTTGGCAAGGATGTTAGGGTATGACGTAGCGATGCGCTTGCCTTCGAAATAGGAGAGGCCTGTGTATTCTTCGGTTTTCGGGATTGCGAGGCTGATGCGGCATGCACCGAATCCGAGCTTGGCGGCGATTTCGACGTCTGCGCCCTTTTCGGCCACTTCGTTGAGGCCTACGATGCCGAGGCCGGCGGTGCCGCTCTCGACGAGCTGCGGGATGTCATCGTCGCGCATGTAGAGCGCTTCGATGTTGAAGTTCTTTGCCTTTGAAAGGAATTTGCGCTTCGGCTCGTCGATGTCGATGCCGATGCTCTTGAGGAGGTCGAGGCTGTCTTCATTGAGACGGCCCTTGGACTGCAATGCGATTTTAAGCATGATCTATATCTTTTCTTTGTTTGTTTATCAAATAAAAAAGGCCTGCCGTATCGGGCAAGCCTTGTATCGTGTAACAACAATAAAACCGCTCACCCTATCTCAAGATACGGTGATGATGGTGAAGATTGCTGTTGATTGTTCTCATAACGAAGCAAAGGTAATATCTTTTTTGCATTATGCCAAAAGAATGACGAAATGTTCTGTGTGCGCTTATTATAAATCGTTATAACCTTATTTTATTATGTTATAACTTTTGATTAGTTTTGCGATATAAACGAAGAAAGAGTATGACATTGACAGTATCATTGGTTAAGGTTGGCAACAGCAGGGCTATTATCATTCCGGCTAAAGTCCTGCGGAAGTTGAACGTAAAGGAAGATTCCAAGTTCGAATTTTCTTTCGGGGATGATTCTACGATTCTCATCAGGAAGAAAGATGATCATCCCGAATTGGAATTCCCTGCCGTGGAACTTCCTGCCGTGTCCAATGAAGAGATCAGATCCTTCAGGGAGGGACTTGTTCCGGTTACGCCTGAAGAAATTGACAATGATGAACGTCTGGCATATATTCTCAGTAAGTGATGAAGGTGTTTCTTGATACGAATGTATTCCTCGATATGCTCATTTCGAGGGAAAATGAGAAGGATAATGAGAATGCGCTGATTATCTTGAAATTGTCCCGCAGCGGTCAGTTCGAGTTCTGCATATCACCCGTAACTGTAGCTAACAGCTTGTATTGCCTCAGGAAGACCGCGGATTGCGTTGACCGTATAAAAGCAAGGCTTGAAACGGTATCGGTGGAGAAGATGGATGGAAAGGATGTGTGTTTCGCACTTGACAGTAATCTGCCTGACAAGGAGGACGCCATGCAGATGTCCTGCGCCGTGAACTCCGACTGCGCTCTGATACTCACACGCGATTCGCGCCATTTCCTCAACTCCCCGCTGCCCTGCTTCACACCGGCAGAGTTTCTGGAGAGGTTGAGGTAGGCGCTAAAGGTTGATTTAGCTGATTACGACCATTTGCCAAAAGATGGTTATTGCAGGATGTGCTGTCGTATCGGCAGGTATCGTGAGGATAGATGTGTTCTTACATTTACGTATACGATGGTTCTGAAAATCATCCCCTATGCGCGTATTCTCGTTATCTATACCTTGAGTAAGTTGTATATACAAAATAGTAACGACTAGATGATGCTATGTAGGTTCGATTCTGGTTTTTTACCAATGTTTGATTCCGGCACAATCGGGGCAATAAGTATCTGTTTACCCATTTCTTTATCTCTTCCTTAGAAGCAATATTATCAAGAGTGCTGAACCGTGGTTGCCATAAATATTTAAGAGTAGCATCAGTAATTTCATTTTTGTAAAAATCTTTCTTTCCTATTCTACTAATGATTACATCTAAATGACCACTTACGAGTTCATAAATAACGTTATATTTCATAGCTATTAAATAAAAACATGTATTGTTAATACTATTATTATGGCTATCAACAATATAGACCATTTTCAAAAGGCAAAATAGTAAAAAAATTGAAATCCAGAATAATTATGAGTATTATTCATTATGCATGTGCCGCTCTATGTTTAGTCTGGCAAAGAATATTTAAATTCGGCGCACTCGGGAAAGGTATTGTAACTACTTAATATTCAATATTTCAAAGCGCTATTTGGTTCATCTATTAATACTATTGAGTATCACTTATCAATCAGGACTTCCTTTATTTTTCGAAAAAATGGATAATGCCTGTATGCGTAGCCAGTACCGATGGGTACATATAGTGTAAGCATATTGTTACCAAAATATTCAAGTATTCGATTTATCTGGAATTCTATTTCTTTTGGATCCTCAACCTCTGTATGTAAATATAAATCAACTAAGTTATCGCAATTGTAGAAGGATTTTTCTTCTATTGTTTTTATGTTTTGTGAGACAATAATACTAGTAAGGCTTGTACAATTTTCAAAAGCGCCAGAATATATGTCATTACATAAATAATTATGATAACACCCAATTTCTGTTACGCTATCTGGGATAATAATATGGGACAAGCCGGTGCAGCCTTCAAATGCGCCATCCGGTATTTTTGTTATACCATATGGAATATCAATGGTTGTGAGGTTGCTGCATCCGCTGAAGACATTGTCTCCAATATTCGTTACGCTTTTAGGAATATTTATGTTGGCAAGGCCTTTGCACCCGCTGAAAGCGCCACCTCCTATTATCCATACGCTCTCGGGAATGTTTATACTGGTAAGGCCTTTGCAACCACTAAATGCACCGTTTCCTATTCTTTTCACACCTTCAGGAATTACAATATTGGTGAGACCGGTGCAACCGCCAAAGGCATTATCCGGTATACCCTTTATCCCTTCTGGAATCTCAATGCTATTGAGACATTTGCACAGACAGAAGGCTCCCATTCCTATTTTTGTTACAGAATTGGGGATATTAATGTTTGCGATGCTAGTGCAACCACTGAAGGCATTATTTCCGATTTCATTTACGCTCTCAGGAATAATTATGTCGGTTAGGTTGGTACATTCCTCAAAGACACCATCAAATAATGCGGGATAATCCAAGCATTCGCCCAAACACGTAACTTTACCAGATAATTTGACACTATTAAGGTTGGTGCAGCCATAAAAAACGCCATCCCATATTTTTGTCACCTTTGGAGGAAGAACAATACTGGTGAGACCAGTGCAACCACTAAAGGCATAAACACCAATTTTTGTTACGCTATTTGGAATAACGATGTTTCTTAGGTGAGTACAACCGTTGAAAGCATAGTCACCAATCTCCGTTACACCATTGGGAATAATAATATCTGTAAGACTAATACAATCACGAAAGGTACTATATCCTATTCTTTTCAGGCTATGTGGAAGTTTTATGTCGGTAAGGCACTTGCAGCCTGAGAATGCCCCATATTGACCACTGAGTCTTCTGTGTGCCTTGTTGTCTCCTATCTCAGTTATTCCATCTGGAATTGTAATACTTGTAATTTGTTCACAACTACTAAATGCGCTAATCCCAATAACTTTCACCCCATTGGGAATAATAGAAGAGCGGCAACCGAATACCAACTTCGTTCCATCTTTTGTGAGACAGCAATTATTATCAGACTTATATACGGTATTATTTGGAGAAATAGATATACTATCGAGATTCCTACAATCCATGAAAGCAGATTCTCCTATTTCCGTTACGCTTTCGGAAATAAAAATGCTGGCGAGATTGGTACAACCTAGGAAAGCTCGATCTCCAATTTTTGTCAACCCGTCGGGGATAACAATAGTGGTGAGACTCTTGCAATCATAATATGCGAGGACATCAATTGTTTTAACGCTATTGGGAATATCAATAGCAGCGAGGCTTTCACAGGCGCCAAAGGCTTTCTGTCCAATATGTGTTACACCGTTAGGCATTTCAATGTTAGTGAGGGTGTCACATCCAAGGAAGGCCTGATCTTCAATTTCTGTAGTACCTTTAGAAATACAAATACAAGTAAGATTTGTACAACCCCGAAATGCTTTTCGAATATTGATTGAGTTTGAGGGAAGTTCAACACGAGCAAGACCTGTACATCCAGAAAATGCATCATCACTAATTTCTGTTACACTATTGGGGATAACAATATTTGTGAGGCATGTACAATCACAAAAGGCATTACTACCAATCCTTTTCACACTGTCGGGGATTCTAATATCGGTGAGCCCAATGCAACCACTAAATGCATTATCCCATATCTCTTGTGTGCCATTTGCAATATATATACTGGAAAGATTGGGACAACTGCGAAAGATTGATAAGTTACAGTCTCCAATTATCTTTATACTATTGGGAATATCAAGGGAGGCGAGATTGATACAACCACAGAAAGCATCAACACCAATCTCTGTCACACTGTTGGGAATTTCAATATTTGTAAGATTGATACAGCCACTAAAGGCATTTTTGCCGATTCTTGTTACACTGTTGGGGATTTCAATGTTAGTGAGGGCGGAGCATCTGCTGAAAGCACTATCTCCTATCTCATTTACACTATTGGGAATATCAATTTTCGCGAGACTAGTACAGCCACTAAAAGCATTTTTCCCGATTCGTATTACACTGTTGGGAATCTCAATGTCAATGAGATTTGTACATTCACTGAAACTATCATCGCCTATTTCTGTTACGGTGTCGGGAATATCTATGCTAATGAAACCATCAAGGTCTTTAAAGGTATTATCCAAAATTTTGGATATTCCGTACGGAACTGAAACGTGTCCGGCTATGTCTAAATTTTCATCCCAATTCATACTATTGCCTTTGAACTAATTCAGTATGCAAGATACAATTATTTTTGTAGACTTGAGAGACTGTGTTTTTAGAGGTATATAGAACAACAATCACCAGAGCATAGATGAACATTATTATGAAGATTTCGGAGGTATATGATATACAAGCTATCCCCACTCCACCAGCGCCCGGTCAAGCTTGATCCTCTTAGGGCAGCCTTGGTAGCCGTAGATGTAGTAGTTTTCGGCAAGGGAGTCATCGAACTTGGAGATGAAGGCCTGGCGGATGCGGGAGCATTTCTCATTGATTGAATTGTCGAAAGGATTCGTGACGCGTACGATGCTGCTTTCCATTGCGTCAATGTTGACGCGGCCTGAAATCAGCTTATATATGCCGGCCAGTTCAGCCCTGTATGATTGGAGGTTCTTGAATGAGATGCCTTCCGGGTGTTTGAGGAACAGCAGATAGACAGCCTTCGGAAGAGGTTCGAGCTGTATCTCGATGTCTCCGTAGTCGGGCAGCGTTATCCTGTAGTCGGAACTTATCCGGAGTCTGCTCAGCTTGCGCTGCTCTTCAAAAAGCGATTTGATGACATACTCCTCGACTCCGTATCTCCGGAGCTTCTGTATGCGCTCGCGGATCTCACTGCTGAGCATTTTGACCTCATATTCGAATTCGCTGTCGGCTGTGAACGGTTTATCGCTGATCTCTTCAATCTCTTCGATGTCGCTGGTGGAACTGTAGAAGCATCCGCCGGCCTCTCCGAGGGATGATATGAATGCATCGAAGTCCTGCAGGAATTCTGTCTCGGAGGTCGAGCGTATCTCCCAGGCGAATACCGAGCAATATTCGTCATCATCGTCGGCCATCATCAATACCGGATATTCCGGCGCCCGGACTCCGCTCTCGAGATTGCGCCAGAAGATGTCGTAATCGACCGTGGCGTCCCCAGATGCCGATCCCGGGGCGTAATACTCGATCGAGCCGCTGTGTCTGCTGTGGGACAGGATTTCCGGAATATACGCCAGTTTGTACTGCGTGTCCAGTCCTTTCTGCTCACGGCATCTGTCTATGATATGCCGGAGCGTCCGTAGGTTGTCATTTACCCATTTGTCCGCATCCGACTCTCCGGTACCCATGGCGAACAGTATGGTTTCAAAGCTGCCTGTCAGCGGGCTTTCAGCGAATATGAGTTGTTTTTTGATGAAGGTCATAATGCTGACAAATATAAGAAATTATCAGCCTTCATCGCTCTTCCGCAAGCCTTGTGGAAATCGAATCATAGCCCCTGCCTCCAGTATCTTTGCGGCAAATTCAAAGAATATGGGAGAAAAGGTATTCTTTTTTATCATCGCCCTCTCGCTGGCATTGGGCGTGGGTTATCTGGGAAGTAAAAGAAAGATTGGCTTCGGCCTCGCGTTTCTGTTGGCAATCCTGAACATTCTCGTCGGCCTTATCGCCGTATTGTGGTCACCGAAAATCAAATCAGAATAAATATGAAAACAGCCGGTATCATTTTCCTAATCCTGGCCGCTGTATGTCTCATCACTGGCTCAACAGTCATCGGCGGCCTGTTCTGGCTGGCCCTTGGCATATTCTTTCTTTACAAGGCGAAGGCAAATGCAAAGAATAACAATCAGAGACCACTGCTTATTGCGGCAATCATTCTGCTTGCGGGATGCTCAAACGGCAGAAATCGTGAAACAAAGCCTGCTGAATCGGAATACGCGATGGCGATCAGAGAGGTTGATTCAATGCGCTTCATAAGAGGCGGTGACAAATATGCGGACGAATCTGCAACTCTGGCGGCTCTTGCTGTATTATGCCCTTTATCAAAGAATTTAGAAATAATCGCTGACGCGAAAATTGAATTCGCGTACCGCATCTTCCTTTGCATTGTGTAACAAAACTTCAAAACCGTTTATGAAAAGAATAATATTTATCATCGTTGCAGCCCTGGCATTAGTGTCCGTGCATGCGTGCACCCAAAGGGCCGAAGTCTCTGATTACAATTTCAGGAAAGCCTTGGATACCTTCTATGACGAGGATGATGACGACAAGGCCCTGGAACTGGTGAACAAGCAGCTGGAAGAAACGCCTGACCATATCGAGTCGAGATTCCTCCGTGCCAAGATTTACTGGAGACACGACAGTAACGATTCAGCCCTGCGAGACCTCGGTCATGCCATCAAGGTATATCGTGGAAAGCACGAAACCTTCAAGTCCACGCTATATGGACTGCAGGGGAAAATATATGCCGACATGGATATGCACGCCATGGCGGCGAAGAGCTACAGGAAGGCAATGAAACTTGCGAAGAAGGACAACCCGGAAAGGGTTCAGGATTACATGTTCGATTACGCAAACGCCCTGTATTGCGCAGACAGGCCGCAGGATGCGGAGAAGGTGTACGACAGAATGCTGAAGATGGACAAATCAGACTGCGCTGCCATGATCGGCCTGAGCCGTAACAGGATGGACGAGGAGAAATATGATGAAGCGCTGTCCTGGCTTGACAAGGCTGCTGCATACGATTCTTCCTACAGTGAGATATACCGCTTCCGGATGCAGATAATGGACAAGCTCGGCAGGGATGATGAATGCGTGGATGCGGCGCTGAAATACTACGAGCTTGATGAGGACCTCCCCGCGTGGGTGGCCGCCCCGTTTGCCGGCAGACACTATTCTTACGGCGTAGCAAAGGTGAAGGCGGAGATGAACAGGGAGAAGACCTCAAACAGATGGGTGGGACTCCTTATCGAGCTCTATGAAAGGCATGGTGACTACCGAAGAGCCATAGAACTTTATGACAAGGTCGAATCGGAATACGGAACAGACAAAAGCCTGTCATATTACAAGTCGGTGTGCTACTCGGAGATGGGAGATATGAAAAATGCATTGAAGGAGATCAACAGGGCTATTGAACAGAGTGGTGACAACACATTCATCGTCAACCGCGGCGACATATACAGGGGTATGAGCCAGTACGACAAGGCGATTGCAGACTATATGACAGCCATGGAGGAGGACCCGTCAAGCGGGTACGAGTATTATGCGATAGGGTGGTGCTATGAGCTGCAGGAAGACAAGGTGAAGGCGATGGACTACTACAACCAGGGCATCGACCTTTGCAAGACCGAGCCTTATCTCTTTGTCAGCAGAGCTGACCTTCTCAAGGAAATGGGGCGCACTGAAGAAGCTGCAAAGGATTATGAAAAGGTTCTGGAACTCGACAAGGATGCCGAAGACGGAAGCTGCCGTCACTATGCCCTTCATGGCCTCGGACGTGACGATGAGGCAATAGAGTGGATTGACAAGATGGTAGAAGCTGAGCCGTACAACAATGGCAACCTGTATGACAAGGCATGCCTGCTTGCCAGGATGGGAAAGCTGGATGATGCCCTGGAGGCGCTGGAGTGTGCTTTCCGCAAGGGATACAGGAAATTCTCACACATGGAACATGATGATGACATGAATCCGCTGAGGGACCTTCCAGGATACAAGGCGCTCATCGAAAAATATAGGGATCTTCCATCGGGTGATGAGACCGACGAACCGGAGATTACCCCTGAGGCAGCTGAACTTCTGGTCAGTGAGGTGAACATGAAGAAAATGGCAGGCGGAACCTACGAAGTGCCGTGCAGCATCAACGGACTTCCCCTCAAGTTTATCTTCGACACGGGGGCGAGCGATGTCACAATCTCGTCCGTGGAGGCCAATTTCATGTTGAAGAACGACTATCTCTCATCGAAGGATTTCAGAGGGGCAAGGAAATATCTGACGGCTGACGGCAACATAGCGGACGGAGCCGTGATCTGCATCAGAGAGGTACAGGTCGGCGATGTCACACTCAAGAACGTAGAAGCATCGGTGGTGAAGAATCAGAAAGCGCCGCTTCTGCTGGGACAGTCCGTCCTTGAAAGGTTCGGGAGCATAACTATAGACAATGACGCCTCGAAGCTGATCATCAAACATAAGTAGAACCGTCGAATATCGAGATTGACATGGACTTTTCTTTTGCACTGCTGACGATAGTATGTTGCGTTCTTGGGGTGTGGGCCTTTGCGGAGACACGAAGAAACATCACGGCCGAGAAGAGTAACCGGGATTTGTTGAGTAAACTGAAAGCGGGAGACATGGCTGGCGGGTATTCTGAGGTGCTGACTGTGGAGCTGGCTGCCAAAGCGGTGAACGCAAACGGTTACGTGCCATCAATTTTCGGCAAGTCGGTTCATTTCAAGATCCAGGGCGAGACTTATGCGATATACCTGGAAAGGATGCCTGTCGTCATCATTTTCAAGAGATACTTCCTTGACAGGACGGAATATGATCTGGACCTTCTCAGGGAGGCATTCCACAAGACCTCCGATGAGCTGATCATGGTCAAGGCATTCGTTGATGAGGACGGGGAGGGGATCAGTTTCCAGATTGCGGCCCTGGAGAACTGCTATGGCCACTTCTGCGACTCTCTGGAAAGATATGTCGGTATAATCGACAATGCCGTGGATCTGAGCCGCCTAAGATATCATGAGCTTGAAGAGGCAAGAGCTCATTGCCTTGAAGCGGGACACCCGGAGGAATCCGTAGCCTCGTCACCGTCAATCAACAGTCAGGCATAGCTGATGGGAAAGTATGATACGGAATGCAAATATTTGATTGATATGTATTACGATAACGACAACCAGTCAGCCCTGATACGTGTATACAAGGAGACGCGCGCATTGCTTGAGAAAGGGCGGTATATTGACGACAGGATGGTGGAAGGAACTGTCCTGTACAGCGAGCCTTTCAGCGTGGCGGATGTCCCGGCCAGGTTCAATACCGTGATCAATGTAAAGCGTGAAGACTCCTTGATAGTTGCCAGGCTGCTCCATCTGAAGGGACTGAATGTTGCTGTCCTCAATATGGCGAGCGAGGCCGTGGCCGGCGGGGGATGCCGCGAAGGAATCATCGCTCAGGAGGAATCGATGTGCCGAAGGACCAGCCTCGTGATGTCCCTGGAGAAGTTCAGCACAAGGCCCCCTTTGTTCGACAGGCGTATCGAGCCCAACTATGGTGGGATTTTTTCGCCACACGTTACGGTGTTCAGGAGCCCGGAAAGGACGGACTGCGTGATTCTCAAGGACCCCTTCGATGTCTCGTTCATCTCGGTTCCGGCGGTCAACAATCCGGCACTGACAGGACCCGGACGCATGAGGCCCGAACTGCAGGAGATTGCAAGGAACAAGATCAGGACCATTATGAGGATAGCCATATCAAACGGCTGCGATGCGCTTGTCCTTGGCGCCTGGGGCTGTGGCTCATACAGGAATCCTCCGGCACAGATTGCATCGTTGTTTCATGAGATATTCGACGAAGCCGAGTTCAAGAACAAGGTCGCGGAAATCTCCTTCGCCATACTGGAGGACAGGAACAGCTGGGAGCGTACCAACCAGAAGGGCAATCTCCAGCCTTTCATTGAAGAATTCGAAAAAGCGATAATTGATAAACCATTTAATTGATTATGTACTACGAAGATGATGAAGGAAACGCCGTGGAATATGGCGAAGATGTAATGACCACTGAAGACTGGGAAGCCGACACCTGGGACGCCCTAACGGATGGACAGTATGGTGATTATCCGGGCGGAAGCATTGATTATGACGCATTCGGTTTCGGAGGATAGGACTGGGAGACTGCCGCCTTCGGGAAGGAATGCAGCTTAACTGTTCGGATGAACAGAAGACGAAAATACAGACGATAATATACAAACTTGAAAACAGCAAAAACAAAGGCAAATGATACCGACTATGTTTACTAACGGCTACAATTATACCGAATGCAGAGGGATCGCATCCGGTATCGATCTGAAAAACGAAGGCAGACTCTTCCTTGTGCACGGTAGGAACGGCTGCTATACCTGGCCTCTCCTTCGCGTCTACGCCGTCGAAATGGGAGTTCCTGTTGTGTGTGTCTCAACCGAAGTCTCCGGAAGGGGCATCGCCGCCAGAATGGCCATCCTTGAAAACACGTTGCAGAGATTCGAACCTAAATGCCCTGATTTCAATGCTGAGATGGAACGCTACGGCAAGGCAATAACAGATATCGGTCGTGCCCCCATCGCAATCATTGACGACCATCCTGGTACCCAGGATGAGATTCTGAGCAAGGCTCTGGCCTCCGCCCGCTCTTTGGACGCGAAGATCATCATCTTTGACGTTATTTGCGCGTTCGAGCCGGAGCGGCTGCAAGAGTTCGCGAAGAAAGCGGGAATCCCGGTCGTGGCCTTCTGCAACAATCCCCGGCTCATGGAAAAGGTCCGCGGCTTCTTCGACAAGGTCATAGAACTGGCATAACAGGTACGAATCAATGAAGGACACAAAGAGATATCCGCAGCGGCTGACTTTCTACAGACGTTCCAGCGGCAAGTGGTATGTCAGATGGATGAACTTCATCATCCCGGAACCGGCACGCATGATGATCTCGGGTACTGAAATAATCCTCGACAAGGTCACCGGGGGCCGCGACAGGGTCACGGTCAAGATTTTCAGTGACAATCCGAAGATCACCCTCACCAAGATAAGGGAAACCTTTTGGGGCGGCGCGGATTATGCGGTCACGAACCACATCGGACTTCCGGACATCCCTGACAAGGTGTGGATATGCAACGTCACCCGGTTCGTATTCAAGGGTTCATTCCCGGATACTGTCGCAATTGACTGGTGACCGATATGAATGGTCTGGATACAAAGATGAAGAATATGGAAAACAAGGATGGGAAGGCTCAGGTATATATCAGCCGTCACCGCATCGGCTCGGACGGAGACGGTATAAGGACACTCCTGTCATTCACAGGATGCAACCTGGACTGCAAGTTCTGTATCAACAAGGAACTGAGGAGTGTCACCCCGGACGGGAAATGGTATTCTCCGCAGGAGCTGCTTGACGAGGTTCTGGTGGACAAATACTATTTCCTGGTATCGGATGGCGGTGTCACTTTTTCCGGGGGCGAGCCGCTTCTGCATGCGGAATTCATCAGGGAGTTTGCTGAGCTGGCTATTCCGCATGGGATGGACATATATGTTGAAACCTCTCTCAACGTTGCGGAAGAAGCCGTCAAGACGGTGGAACGGTATGTCAGCAAATGGATTGTTGACATAAAGGATTCCCGGCCGGAAGTCTATGAGAGATATACGGGATGCAGCATGGACCTTGTCAATAGAAATCTCTTATTTCTCTGGGAGGAGGGCGCTTCTGTCCATATGCGTGTTCCTGTCATCCCCGGTTACAACACGGAAACTGAAGTGAACAATGCCTTACAATCAAATAATCTTCGATGGGCTGAGGAACTGGAGAAGTTTGACTATATCACCTGCAGGTCGGAAATACCCGAAGCCGACGGCAAGGATATTTGCAAAGTTCTGAAATCAGTGAGGATGGAGATGGCAAGGCGGCTTAACCGTTCCGCTGTCCCGCCAGCAAGCCGGATACTTGGGATCTTTGTGAAGTCGAAGAGGCAGTCGAATTATTATTGTGTCGAGACTGAATGCAACAACGCTGGAAATTGTTTGGGTACATGCCCGCGGTGTGATCTGGAGATGGAAACCATTTCACGTGGCCTTGATGCACTTTCATTTAGAGACAGGAACGAGCTCATCGGAGAAGCATCGAGATGTATTCGGACTCAATTCAGGAATGAATTTGCAATCAATGGGATTATCAATCCTCGTCATTCCCCTTCCCATCTTATGGGAGATATAAAGCCCAGTCATGACTCCTGGTTGATCAAACGGATCAATGATATTTTCAGCGATGAGGCCTAATCTCGGTTTTGATGCAGACTCTTTTGCTGCCTGTCGTCACGGTATCCAGCGTCTGATGATTGCCGTTATGATGCCGTCGTCGACGACCACTTTCGTGTTGAGAGGGTAGAACTCGCGGCGCCAGCTCTCGAGCGTCTCGAGGTAGAGCTTCTGACCTGTCGTCAGGGTGTCGGAAGGGTCCTCGGGATTCTCCCCGCAGTCGACGATCATGAAGTCTTCGGAGAGCGGAAGCTGCACAGTTCCGAGCTCCGAATAGAGGGAGTGGTCGTCCCACTGGCAGGCCCTGTAGGTGCCGCCTTCCCAGGCCTGGAGCCAGGCACCTCCTTTCTCCAGTCCTCCGTTGATTGTGAGGAATCCGTCCTTGTCCTCGACGGTCTCTACGACTATCTTTTCGCCATCGTAGATGAGGGTGTCACCGGGTGCCAGCTGGAGTACTTCGACAGCGTCGTAGAGGTCCTCGGAGAAGACCTTCATGGTGAGGTTGCCGCCCATCCAGCGGAAGTCATCGGAGGTGAACTTCGCGGGCACCGTGCAGTCGGTCAGAGCGTCGATTTCAAGGCCGGAAGGCAGGGGGGAGAGCAGCTTCGGAGCCGTTTTCGGCCCGCATGAGCAGGCAATCGCCGCAATAAGCAGCATTATGGTGATTTTCTTCATATCTTACTTGTTAAGAATTAGTTATAGCACTGTCCTGAGCGCGCGTGCGAGCTGGTCAGGGCAGCTGGTGCCCTTTCCGCCGCAGCTGATTCCTTCGAGGCGGGCGACAGCGTCGGCCACCCGCATGCCCCGGATAAGGGCGCATATGCCCTGGGTGTTGCCGGAGCACCCTCCGGCGAATGCCGCCTCGAGGATGATCCCGTCCTTCACGGCAAAGGCTATCTGCTGCGAGCAGACCTCATTGCACGGCTGGGCGTACACTATGCGGACTCCGTCCTTCGTCTCATCTTTCAAAATCTTAATATCGTATGCCATGGCAGTATGAGTTTTGGGCCCTGCAAAGGTAGTCATTTCATGACGAAATAATAATTTTCGTATATTCGCATATCAATATCTACGGCTATGAAACGCTTGCTATTGTTCATCCTGCTTGCGATTGTCTCTTTCTCCGTCGCCGCTCAGGTCATAACTGACAGCGGATACAGGACTGTCGGATATATCAAGTCTGACGGGACGATTCAGAATACGCATTATTCGACCGTGGGCCATATCAAGCCAGACGGGACGATACAGGATGAGAGGTACTGCACTATCGGCCATCTGAAGTCCGACGGTACGGTGCAGGACGCGACATACAGGACAGTCGGTCACATCAAGTCCGACGGTACCGTCCAGGATGCCACCTATAAGACTGTCGGCCACGTCAAGAAAGACGGCACGGTGCAGGATGCATCGTACCGCACGATAGGTCACGCCAAAGACATACCGATGTCCTGGGCTGCGCTGTATTTCTTCTTCAAGTAGCCCCTTTACAGATATATCGAAATCAGCTCGCTGCCGAGGCGGTGAAGCGCATTTTCAATTTTCTGCCTCTGAGCCAGTCGTGGCTTGGAAATGCCTTGTGCATAGTGCCATAACTGTTTCTGATTGATTCCGGTCAGTTTTTCCAGACCGGATTTGGTAAAAATACCTTCATAAATAGAAAGAAAACTCTGGATATCAAGTTCGAAGTTCAGTTCATATTCTCCTTTGAGTTCTACCGGCACTTCCAGACCTAGTTCTTTGCAGGCATCTTTATACTCGTCAATTGCTTCAATAAGTGATGTCTTTATCTCGTCAATCGTCTTTCCGGTAGCGGTGATACCATCTATCTGCTGGATGTAACCTGAGAAATTGTTCCCGGCGTGTTCAATGATTGCGGTGACTCTTTTCATAGCTCTTTCAGTATTGATTTTAAAGTGCCTGTTGCAAGATCATCATTCATATTGCCAGGAACGACAATCGGTCTTCTGGCTCCTTCTTTGTGATAAATCCTGTGATCGCCTTTTGTTCTGACTAAATGCCATCCATTCTCCACTAACAGGTCTATGACCTCTCTTACTTTTTTAGTCATGGCTTTGTTTTTATGTGCAACAAAAGTAACTAAAATTCTACTTAAATGCAAATATAAGTAGAAAAATAGTTATGTATTTGATTGCCAAATTTGACCTTCCCTGAGATTGGTTGACACTTTAGAGGTTGTTTAAGTGATCTCCTTTGCAGCATCTCTGAACTGGTTTGCACCCTTCCATCGATTCACCTGTTTTAGTTTACAGGTTCACTGATTCAGTTTACAGTGTCATTCTTTGCGTGAGGATTT
>JAKSJG010000028.1 GCA_024398365.1 Bacteroidales bacterium
GACTCGAACCCTGGACACCCTGATTAAGAGTCAGGTGCTCTACCAGCTGAGCTAAGGATGCGTTCGATTTGGGACTGCAAAAGTAGACATTTATTTTCATAATGCAAAGAAAACTTACTTTTTTTTCATTTTTCTTCGCAACTTTGTGTCAGAAACAGAAACAACCATATATAAAAGATGAAAACATTTGCCAAAACAGCGATTCTAGCAGCTGCAGCCTGCCTTATCGCCTCCTGCAGCCCCTACAAGTACGAGTCTGTCAAGGACGACCCGACAGGGGCACGCATCTATACCCTCGACAACGGTCTGAAGGTATATATGATAGTCAACAAGGACGAACCGCGCATCGACGCGCAGATCGCCGTGAAGGTCGGCAGCAAGAACGACCCTCGCGAGACAACCGGTCTCGCCCACTATTTCGAGCATCTGATGTTCAAGGGCACCGAGCAGTTCGGCACCCAGGACTATGAGAAGGAAAAGCCTATGCTGGATCAGATCGAGGCTCTCTTCGAGACTTACCGCCAGACCACTGACGAGGCCGAACGCGCAGCCATCTACCATCAGATTGACTCCATCTCATACGAGGCATCCAAGATCGCCATCCCTAACGAATATGACAAGTTGATGGCCAGCATCGGCGCCAGCGGCACCAACGCCTACACCAGCTATGACGTAACCTGCTATACGGAGAACATCCCTTCCAACCAGATTGACACCTGGGCGAAGATACAGGCCGACCGCTTCGAGAACTGCGTCCTCCGCGGCTTCCACACAGAACTGGAGACCATCTACGAGGAATACAACATGTATGCTTCCCAGGACCAGACCAAGTGGTTCAACGCCCTCTTCGAGGGTCTCTTCCCTAATCACCCTTACAACACCGACGTCATCGGTCTGCCGCAGCACCTCAAGAACCCTTCCATCACCAATGTCAAGAACTACCACGACCAGTGGTACGTCCCTAACAACATGGCAGTCGTGATGGTCGGTGACTTCAACCCGAAGAAGGCCATCAAGATCATTGACAAGTACTTCGGCGGAATGAAGCCGAACGAGAACCTCCAGAAGATGGAATTCGAGCCTGAAAAGCCGATAACCGAGCCTGTAGTCAAGACCGTACGCGGCCTCGAATCACCGCTGGTGGCAATGGGATGGAGATTCCCTGCAGCCAATGACCCTCAGAGCATCATCCTCGACGCATTCGCAAGTGTGCTCTGCAACGGCACCGCCGGCCTCATCGACCTCGACGTCAACCAGCAGCAGAAGACTCTCGGCATGTTCGCGGGAGTTGAGAACCTCGCGGACTATTCAGCACTCTACGCAATCGGCGAACCGAAGCAGGGCCAGACCCTCGAGGAGGTACGCGACATCGCGCTTGCGGAGATTGAGAAGATCAAGGCCGGAGATTTCGACGAATCCCTGCTCACCGCCACTATCAACAACCTGAAGCTCCAGTACATGAAGGCCATCGAAAGTTCAGGCAGAATGGCGCGCATAGCAGTTGACAACTACATCAACGACATTCCGTGGTCAGACTTCGTCAGCACCATCGACCGCATCTCCGCCATCACCAAGGAGGACATCGTCAAGTTCGCGAATGACAATTTCAAGGACAACTACGTGATTGTCTACAAGCTCCAGGAAAAGGATCCGAGCGACTTCAAGATCGCGAAGCCTCAGATCACCCCTATCTTCACCAACCGCGACGCCAGCAGCACCTTCCTGACCGACATCCAGAGCGCCGCAGCCGCAGTGAAGCCTATCGAGCCGGTATTCGTGGATTATTCCAAGGACATGCAGACCCTCAGCGCCAAGAGCGGCATCCCTGTGCTCTACAAGCAGAATGTCACCAACGGCACATTCGAGTTCAAGTATATCTTCGAGACAGGCAGCTACGCCGACAAGGTGCTCCCTCTCGTCTGCGACTACATTGATTATCTCGGCACAAGCGACATGACCCCTGAGCAGGTCAAGAAGGAATTCTACCGCCTCGCCTGCTCATTCGGCATCAGATGCACCGGTGAACGCACATACGTGACCCTCAACGGCCTTGCGGAAAGCCAGCAGGAAGCCATGGCGCTCATGGAGAAGGTCATCTCCGACGCCCAGCCTATGCCTGAGGCTCTGGAAATGCTGAAGGCCAACATTCTGCTCGAAAGGCAGAATGCAAAGCTCGACCAGCGCAGCAACTACTCCCGTCTCCGCCAGTACGGTCTCTACGGTCCTGTCAACCCTGCAACCAACATTCTCTCACAGGACGAGCTCATGGCCATAACCGACCAGCAGCTGATCGACAAGATCCACAGCATCTTCAGCAGCGCACACAAGGCTTCTTACTACGGTCCTTCGAAGGCCGGCGAGATCACCAAGACTATCAACGACAGCCACAACTGCCCTGAAAACCTCGCGGAAGTAGCAGAAGGCGACCCGTTCAAGTACCTCATCACCGAAGGCAACACAGTACTCATCGCCCCTTATGACGCCAACCAGTCCATCATCTACGCCATCTCCAGCAACGGCGAGGAATACAATCCTGAGACCGAGCCTATTGCAGAGATGTACAACGACTACTTCGGCGGTGGAATGAACGGCATAGTGTTCCAGGAAATGCGCGAAGCACGCGGACTCGCATACAGCGCATCCTCATACTACAATCTGCCGGCTGACCTGAAGCACAGCGTCACATTCAATTACTACATCCAGACACAGAACGACAAGGTGATTGACGCCCTGACGGCATTCGAGGAGATCATCAACGAGATGCCTGTATCCGACAAGGCATTCGGCATCGCCAAGGAGAACCTCGTGTCCAACCTCCGCACCGCACGCACCGTAAAGTCATACGTGCTTGACTCCTGGCTCAACGCCCAGAAGCTCGGCCTCGACTATGATATCAACAAGAGCATCTTCGAAAAGGTTCAGAACTACACACTCGAAGACGTTGTCAAATTCCAGCAGGAAAATGTCAAGGGACGCAAGTACACCATTTGCATCCTCGGCCGCGAAAGCGATATCGACATGAAGGCTCTGGAGAAGTTCGGAACCATAAAGAGAGTGACAACCGAGGAGATTTTTGGCTACTAATCCAAAAAAGGTATTATCTTTGCAGCCGATATATATCAAACCCAAAAATAATTTTTATTATGGCTTACAAAATCACTGAAAATTGCGCAGCTTGCGGTACATGCATCAACGAATGCCCTGTAGGAGCTATCTCAGCAGGCGACATCTACTCTATCAACCCTGACCTTTGTGCAGATTGCGGCACTTGCGCCAGCGTTTGCCCTATGGGTGCCATCGAGCAGGCATAATTGCAAACTGATGCCAATATAGGCATGAAGGGACTGACAAAACGTCAGTCCCTTTATTTTTTGCATGCGGGCGCAACCACAGGCCAAAGTCCCGGTGGCAGCCAAGTGATTGTAAACCAGCGCAAAGAGGCCATACCACCTGCGTAAATTCGCGCAGGTGGTGTCATGGATATCTACTGATTGACAGAGACTTAAGTGCCACGGCATCTTCGGGAGCGAAATAGCCACTTCCATTTCCCGGCGACATGATATTTTGTTGTTGAATATGAGGAGGATTTTGCCGATGTACCATTATGTTTTATTATATTTGCATATGGAACAATCCTAGCTTATTCATAACAGCACAATCATATGAAACAGTACGTTCTGGCTATCGATCAGGGAACCACGAGTTCCAGAGCCATCATTTTCAACAAATCCTCAGAAATAGTCTGCGTAGCCCAGAAGGAATTCACCCAGATCTGCCCGAAGAGCGGATGGGTGGAGCACAACGCCAATGAGATATGGGACACCGTATGCGAAGTCATCAAGGGCGTGCTCGACAAGAGCGGCCTCAAACTCGCTGACATCGCAGCCATAGGCATCACCAACCAGCGCGAGACCACTGTCCTGTGGGACCGCAAGACCGGTGAACCGGTATATAACGCACTCTGCTGGCAGAGCCGCCAGTCGCAGCCGGTATGCGAAGAGTGGATCGCAAAGGGCATTGAGGAGAAGATTCATGCCAAGACAGGCCTCATCATCAATCCGTATTTCAGCGCCAGCAAGATCCGCTGGATCATGGACAACGTACCGGGCGTGAAGGAAAGAGCCGAAAATGGCGAACTCTGCTTCGGAACCATAGACTCATTCCTGGTTTACAAGCTGACTGAAGGCAAGCTGCATATCACCGACGTCACCAACGCTTCACGCACCATGATGTTCAACATCACCGAGATGAAGTGGGACGAGGAACTGCTCGGCCTCTACGGCATTCCTGCATGCCTCCTCCCGAAGGTGATGAGCAACAGCGAAGTTTACGGCAACGCCACCGCCCTCAAGGCCATTGACGCCTCAGCCGAGGTGCCTGTGGCATCCATGATAGGCGACCAGCAGGCTTCCCTCTTCGGACAGTGCTGCTTCGAGATGGGCAGCGTCAAGAACACCTACGGCACGGGATGCTTCATGCTGATGAACACCAAGGACAAGCCGGTATTCTCAAAGAACGGACTGCTCACCACCATCGCATGGAAGGTCGGCGGACAGACCGAATATGCCCTCGAGGGCTCTGTATTCATCGGAGGTTCAGCAGTGCAGTGGCTGCGCGACGGCCTGCGTTTCTTCGAAAAGTCCTCTGACTGCGAGAAGTTCACCACCACATCCGACGGTGTTTATGTAGTGCCTGCCTTCGTGGGACTCGGCACACCATATTGGGACAATGACGCCCGCGGAGCGGTATTCGGACTGACACGCGCCACCTCAAGGGAGAATTTCGTGACCGCCACCATCGAGTCCATCGCATACCAGTCCAAGGACGTGATGGAAGTAATGAAGGAGGAATCCGGAATGAAGATAGGCAGCCTCGCCGTTGACGGCGGAGCCAGCGCCAACAACTATATGATGCAGTTCCAGGCTGACATTCTCGACGTGAACGTCATCCGTCCGGTATGCCTCGAAAACACCGCTCTCGGAGCGGCATACCTTGCAGGTCTGGCAACCGGCGTATGGAACAGCAAAGACGACATCATCAAGAACCACAGCATCGACAGGACCTTCACAAGCGCCATTGACGAAGAGAAGCGCGCAGCCATGTACAAGGGTTGGAAGAAGGCTGTGGAAGCAACCAGAGTATTCAAGTAAATGTACGACATCATCATTATCGGCGCCGGTGTCATCGGCGCAACCATAGCCCGCAATCTCTCCCGCTACGACGTCAAGGTACTCGTGCTCGAGAAGAACAGCGATGTTGGTGACGAGACATCCTGCGCCAACAGCGCAATTGTCCATTCGGGCTACGACCCGCACCCGGGCACACTCAAAGCCGAGCTCAACATGGCCGGCAACAGGATGTTCGCCAAGGAATGTGAGGAGCTCGACGTAGAGCTCAAGAACATAGGTTCACTCACCGTGGCCACCAATAAGGAAGAGGAGGACATGCTCGACAAACTCTATGTTGACGGCATGACCAACGGAGCACCTATCGAAATCATCTCGGCGGAGAGACTCCGCGAGATGGAACCGTTCGTCACCAAGAAGGCCACCAAGGCCATCTGGGCGCCTACCGCAGGCATAGTGAACCCGTTCGAACTGGTAGTGGCCCTGATGGAGAACGCCATGGACAACGGAGTCGAGCTCAAGCTCGAGGAGAAGGTGACCGGCATCGCGAAGGACGGCGACGTATTCAAGGTGGAAACTGAAAAGGGTGCTTACCAGGCCGGCGTGGTCATCAACTGCGCAGGTGTCAACAGCGGCGTCATCAACAACTATATCAACGAAAAGAAAGAGCTCATCAGACCGAGGAAGGGTGAGTATTACGTACTCGACCACTTCCCTGCCCCTTATGTGACGCACACTCTCTTCAGCGTGCCGTCATCAAAGGGCAAGGGCGTGCTCGTCTCCCCTACCACCCACGGCAATTACCTCATAGGCCCGTCAAGCGAATTCGTGGAGTCCGAGGACGACAAGGGAACGGACGGCACGACACTCGACAATGTCATCAAGGAAGCATACCGACTGGTGGATGAGATTCCTATGCAGTACGTCATCCGCGAATTCAGCGGTCTGAGGGCATACCACGACAGCGGCGATTTCGTGATCAACAGCCCTGTACCGGGCTTCATCAACATGCTCGGCATTCAGTCCCCCGGACTCGCATCCAGCCCTGCCATAGGCGAAAAGGCCATAGGAATGGTCAGGGATGTCATCGAACTCCGAGAAAAGAAGGACTGGAATCCGCGCAGACGTCCTCTCTACCGCGTCAACACGCTTCCGGTGGAGGAGCGCCAGGCTCTCATCGCCACCAATCCGGATTTCGGACAGATGGTGTGCCGCTGCGAGCAGGTCACCAAGGGAGAAGTCATAGACTGCATCCACCGCAACTGCGGAGCGCGCACCGTCAAGGGCGTGAAGAAGAGAGTGCGTCCGGGCTTCGGCAAATGCCAGGGAGGCTTCTGCGAGCCTCTGATCATGAAGATACTGTGCGACGAGCTGGGCAAGCAGCCAGTTGATGTCAATTATTCCAACAGAGGATCATACATCCTCAAGGAGAAGACCAAGGGGGAGAAATAGATGAACGGAACTGTAAAATACGATCTCGTCATAGTCGGCGGCGGTTCCGCCGGCCTTGCGGCAGCAGTCGCAGCATACGACAGCGGCATCAGAAGCATTCTCGTCCTCGAGAAGGACAAATATCTCGGCGGCATATTGCTGCAGTGCATACACAACGGCTTCGGCCTCCACGAATTCAAGGAGGAGATGGCCGGACCTGAATACGCCCAGCGCTTCATTGACCAGGTGAAGGAACGCGGCATCGAATGCAAGACCAACGCCATGGTACTGGACATCACCCCGGACCGCAAAGTGCATTACTCCTCCCTGGAGGACGGCTACGTAGTGGTCGAGGCCGGAGCGGTCATCTGCTCCACAGGATGCAGCGAAAGGACCAGGGGCGCCATCAACATTCCAGGCACGCGCCCGAGCGGCATACTCACCGCGGGCCTCGCCCAGAGGTACCTCAACATCGAAGGTTACATGGTCGGCAAGAGGGTATTCATCCTCGGCAGCGGCGACATAGGCCTGATCATGGCGCGCCGCATGACCCTGGAGGGAGCCAAGGTGCTCGGCGTCGCTGAGCTGATGCCTTATTCCAACGGCCTCAACCGCAACATAGTGCAGTGCCTTCACGACTATAACATACCTTTGTATCTCCACCATACCGTCAAGGAGATCATCGGCAAGGACCATATTGAGAAAGTGGTCATCTGCCCTGTGGATGACAATCTCAAGTTCATCGAAGGACAGGACATGACATTTGAGGTGGACACACTCCTGCTCTCTGTGGGACTGCTGCCTAACAACCCTCTCCTTGAGAAGATTGGCGTAAGGATGCATCCGAAGACCAAGGGACCGGTGGTGAACGAAGACCTCGAGACATCCATCCCGGGCATTTTCGCCTGCGGCAACAGCCTGCATGTCCATGACCTGGTGGATTTCGTATCAGCGGAAGGCCGCCTCGCCGGCAAGAATGCCGCCCGCTTCCTCAACGGAGGTCTGGGCGATGACACGGCCGTCATAGACATTGCCCCTCTCAACGGCATAGGTTATGTGCTGCCGTCACTCACCCACCTGGACTCAATCGATGACACGGTGCTCAAATTCAGGGTGAAGCAGCCATACAACAACGTGTACATCAACATCAAAGTCAACGGCCAGAGTGTCAAGAGGCTGAAAAAGCCTTACCTGCTGCCTGCAGAGATGGAGAACATCCCGCTCAAGGGACTTGAGCTCCAGGCCTTCGCCGGAGACAAAATGGAAATGACTGTAGAAGTGGAGGAATCATGAAAGAACTTATCTGCATAGTATGTCCGCGCGGCTGCCACATCAGCGTGGATGAAAATATGAACATCTCCGGCAACACCTGCCCGCGCGGCAAGGAGTACGCCATCAATGAGATGACCCATCCTACCAGGATGATCACCTCGACCGTCGTCATCGACGGCATGGAGCTCAAGAGGCTGCCGGTAATGACATCCGCCCCTATCCCGAAGGACAGGATCTTCGACGTGATGGAGGAGATCAACAAGGCACGCGCAAAGGCTCCGGTAAAGATCAAGGACGTCATCATCAAGGACGTGCTCGGTCTGGGAGTCGATATCGTGGCCACAAGAAACATTTCGTAGAATCACCAAACAACAACTATTATGATTACTTTGTTTACTAAATGCCTTTTTGAATTCATCGGCACATTCATCCTCATCCTCCTCGGTGACGGAGTCGTAGCAGGAGTCACACTCAACAAGACAAAGGGTTTCGGCGCAGGCTGGCCTGTAATCACAATGGCCTGGGGTTTCGCTGTCATGTGCGGCGTATTCATCGCCGGACCGTTCTCAGGCGCACACCTCAACCCTGCAGTAACCATCGGACTCGCCGCTGCAGGCCAGTTCGCATGGGCTGAAGTAGCTCCTTTCATCATTGCGCAGCTGCTCGGCGGCTTCCTCGGAGCCGTTATTGTATATGTATTCTACAAGGATCACTACGATGCTACAGAGGATGCTGACACCAAGCTCGGTACTTTCTGTACAGAACCGGCCATCCGCAATCCATGGCGCAATTTCTTCTGCGAATTCGTCGGCACATGGCTTCTCGTGTTCGTGATTCTCGCATTCTCAACACCGGGTGAGACAGCTCAGATTGGCATGGGAAGCCTCGGAGCATTCCCTGTAACCTTCCTCATCATGGCCATAGGTATGTCTCTCGGCAGCACCACCGGTTATGCCATCAACCCTGCCCGTGACTTCGCACCACGCTGCGCTCACGCCATCCTGCCTATCAAGGGCAAGAGGGACAGTGACTGGGCATACAGCTGGGTTCCGGTCCTCGGCCCTATCGCCGGCGGCCTCTTCGCAGCCCTGACATTCGTGCTGGTATTCTAGTACAACTGGATTACTGATAAAGTATCCTTTTGATAGAGTTCTTCGGGGTGTGGACGAACGGCTCACGCATCATCTCGATGCCGGCGAGCCGGCTGTAGGACGGAAGCCTGCGGTTGACCGACTCCAGACATAACTCTTCAGACAAATCAACGGCTGGTGACGCATATACAAGCGCCACCAGCCGTCCTTTTCTGGAGACCACCAGCGACTCTTCGACACCGGGGAAGGCATTTACAAGAGCTTCAATTTCTTCCGGAAATACATTCTGTCCGCTGGAGGTGAGAATCATACATTTCAGACGGCCCTTCAAATACAGGGAACCGTCTCTGCCGAGAATGCCGAGATCACCCGTATGCAACCACCCGTCCTGTGTGAAAACAGCGGTATTCGCCGTAGGATTGTTGTAATAACCCGTCATGACATTGTCGCCCTTTACAAGTACTTCACCCGGTATGCGTGACGGATCCGGAGAATCCACCCTGATGTGGCAGGCATCGCCCAGTTCACGACCGCAGGACCCCGGTTTGAAATCACGCCTGCCGGCAAATGATATCAGAGGGCCGCACTCAGTCATACCGTAACCCACAGTATAAGGTATCCTGGCCGCGCGAAGGATTGCTTCGACATCCGGATTAAGCGCTGCACCACCGATGATAACATTGCGAACCTTTCCGCCCAGCGCCGCCATAAAGCCGCGGCGGATCTTCCTGTAAACAGCCTGTTTCAGCAGCGGAATCCTTGTAACAAAGCGCGCAAGCGGCTTTTCAAGAGCAGGCATCACCCGGCTGCGGACCATTTTTTCGAGCACCAGCGGCACAGTCACAAATATATACGGTTCCACCTCTTTCAAGAGTTTGCCAAGCACCGTCGGGCTTGGAATGCGGCCGAGGAAGCAAATACGGCTGCCGCCGCAGAAACAATACAACAATTCGAAGGAAAGGGCAAACATATGCGCAAGTGGCAGCATCGATACCGATCTGTCGCCATAACGGACAGGTACGTTAACCAAAGCGTAAGCGACATTTGAACTCAGGCTGCGGTTGCTGAGCATCACACCCTTAGGCTCACCCGTAGTACCGGAAGTATAATCAATCACCGCCAGATCATCCATCCCACCCAATTCGAAGTGGAAATCCTCCCGGTCAAAGCCCTCGTCCTTCATAAGCATGGCCGGGGATGTGCCGCGGGACCAGATGCAGTTGCCATCCTCCAGACTGAACACAGCGGTCAGATCATTCAGAACATCCGTACACAAGGATTCGAAAGTGCGAGTATCCGTAAAAAGCACTTTGCTTCCGGAATGACACAGAAGATTTCCAATGGATTCCGGAGTAAAATCGTAAAGCAGCGGCACTGCCACGGCCCTATATGTGGCTGTCGCCAGAAAAGCCATTGCCCATCGACAGCTGTTCCGTCCGCAGATAGCTATCCTGTCGCCAGGTTTGATATTCAGAGTGCTGAAAATCCTGTGCATCCGCATCAGCTCCATCGCCACTTCCTTATATGTATATGAGCCACCTTCGAAGTCATCCATTGCCGGACGGCCCCAAAGTCTGACAGTCACATCCCTGTAATGTTCCAGATAGTGTTTCATCGCAATTCATTTTGATCTGAGGCAAAATTAGAAGGTCCTGCCCAGCCTGCCATAAAACCGTGGCGTTTGGTACGAATAATGAAGCAAAAACCTACTTTGGCGGGAAATACGCTATATTTGTGGGACGAATGACAGCCGATATGCCATTCGTACCATTACGGATATATATAAATCGCAGTTGATATGGACAACAGTTTCAAGCTTCCCAAACGGTTTTCGGCCAGCATCGTGTACATCCTGCTGATGCCGGCTTTCTTCGTGGGGTTCTCGTTACTCTACAACCCATTTGACATACTAGGATTCTTCAATCTCGGAGGGTTCTCGCACTCATTCCATCTGATGATGCTCGCCAGCATCATACTGGTATGCCTCGCGCTGACAAGGCTCGCGCTCTGGCTCATATTGCGCAGAAGGGAGATCGAAGGATGGCACTACGCACTCTGGTGCATAGGCGAAGGATTCCTGATATCCTGCTTCGCCGCACTTTACACAACGCTGTTCGACGGCGAGCTGCCATTCTTCCAGAGCCTGGGGATATGTATGAAATTCATCTTCCTGTCTCTCCTCTACCCTTATATCTTCATGGCAATGTTTCAGATGATACGCAACCGCAGCAGCGAAATTGCGAGCAGGGAGAATGCCTCCGACGACAGCCTTGTCAAGTTCCGTGACGAGCACCAGCGTCTCAAGCTTACCATAGACAAGTCTGCTGTGCTGAGCATAAAGTCCGAACTGAATTATCTGGAAATATCCTACCTTGACGGCGAGAAGGTCAGGACCTATCTGCTGCGTAATTCGATGAGAAGCCAGGAGGATAACGCCGCCAGATACGGCTTCGCACGCTGCCACAGGTCCTGGTTCGTCAACCCGAAGCACATCAGGATGCTGAAAAAAGAACAGAACGGCGTCTATTCGGCCGTTCTGGACACTCAGGAAGCAATAAGCATTCCTGTCAGCAGACAATACTACAAGGACTTGTCAGAAGCGCTCTGACGCCATAGCTGCTATTTGCGGCAGCGACGTGCGACACGTTGCTTATCGATGAACGTCCTGAGCTTCCGACCTCTGACAAGAGAGATCAGGACTGCCGCATAATCAGGGTTTTCAGCAGCCGCTGCACAGAACTTTACCATCGCTGCGGCTTTGATATGTGCCTCAATCTCCTCAGAATCCCAGCCGTCCCCGAAATAGGCTTTCTTGAAAGCATTGAAGAACTGTTTCAGGCAGCTCTGACTCATGTGGTATAAGCTCTCTGTCAATTTTGCAGGGAAGAAGTAGCAGAGGATATGCATCGTCGCCATATCAAGGAAAGGGTCACCGTATGAGAATTCATTGACGCCTATCCAGCAATCCTTGCCCTCGAAGCTGATGACATTGCCCGGGTTCATATCCCCGTGAAGGCAAACTTTATCATCGCTTATCAATGAGAAGCATTTCCTGAGGGCATCAGCGACATCTTCTGGCACGAAGGAGAGATCGCCCACAGCCTTGAGAAGCTGTTCCCTTGCATCGGTCATCTTCTCAATATCAGCAGGCCTGCTGTGGAGTTCGCGTGCCATGGAGGCAAATCTGGCAGCCAGGCTGTCAATATTTTCAGGCTCCTGAGAAAGCATCCTCGCAAAAGAGAGCTTGCCGTTGATTCTCTGGCTCGTGTATCCGTAACGCTCTCCATCTGTGACAAAATCATATACCACTGGAGACGGAAATCCCGCCTCGTTGAATGACTTTGACGCAAGGTATTCCTTTTCAGTGGTTTCGACAGGAATGTCGCTGTCATTGAGTTTGAGCACTAAGTTGGCACCGACTTTCTTGGTGTAGCTCTTACCCGAGCCTCCTGTGCCGAAATATTCCCATTCAGCAAGGTCTATCAATCTGGCTTCCATATCTACTGTTTTTCAGAGTCACAAATTTACAAAAAAATACGTTCACTTCCCGGAGGAAAGTGCGCACAGGCCGGATCAGAACTCTTTGTTGCAGATCATGCACAAAGTATAGTAACTCACCCAGAAACCCGTGAGGGAATTAAGATAGTTGGTATATGCCTCGTCCTTGCGGTTCTGGGCAAGGATGAAGGTATTGATGTCTGTCTCACCATGTCTGTAGAGTTCCTGCGCCAGATCGAATGACTCGTCGGCAAGGGCCAGGGCCCGGCGGGTACGGACTACAAGGTCCTGCTGGACGTTGAATTCACGGAGAGCCAGCCCCACATTGAGTTCAAGCTGGCGGGCCGCCTCGCGTTCCGCATTCTCAGAATATTCTATCCTGTACTGAGCGACCTTCTTCCGGCTCCGCGCCAGTCCCCCGTCATATATGGGGATGCGCAATGTCACGGAGCCCGTCAGGAACGGCTGCTGCCCGGCATAGACATTACCGATTGCAGCCGCTGTGCTCTGAAGGCCAAGATTGATATCAACACCTGTCTGAAGCAGTCTTCCCTGCGCTTCGGCCTTGCCGGCCTGCTGACGCGCCGCGATGATCTGCTCGCGTGTCCTGAGATATTCGGGGTCATTGTCCTTTGCGAGCAGCATGGCTTCTTCGGCCGGAATTGTCTTGAGTTCAGGCACCGGAGGGGCTTCAAGCTTAAAGTCCTGACCCGAATCGTCGATTTTCAGATAGGACAGGAGCCGTCCCCTGGCATCTTCCATCTGCTGTCTTGCATTGTAAAGCGAATTCTCCGCGTTCAAGGACTGAAGTTCCAGTGCACTCAGTTCATTCTTGCTGATGGATGCCATATTGAATTTCTCCCTGCCTATGTCCAGCAGCTCCGCCGCCACTCTCGCGTTGTTGACACAAATGTCGTATCTGGCCATTGACACATAGCAGGTCAGGTAGAGTCTTGCCGTTTCGAGAGAGATACGACCAAGGGTATGAAGGTATTCCTTCTGGTCTGTCTTGTATTTCAGATCATTCAGCGCCTTCTCCCACTTGTACGGATTGTAGGATATCAGGTCATTGCAATAACCCACCCCGAGAGGTACCGTGGAGAACATCCTCAGGGGATCGTCCTGATTGAAATACCTGGTCCACAAAGTACCGGAAGTCGCATAGAACTCACCTCCGGCAGCCAGAGCCTTCTGCTCCAGGCGCAACTCCGCGAAGGAGTTGAACATATTGTAGTTGCGGAGTTTATAGAAATGCGTCATGGGCTCGAAGCTCATCTTCTGATATCCCGCATCCATTCCGAAGGAAAGCTGAGGCCGCCTCTGAGCGAGAAACAGCTCATATTCCCATTCCGACTGCCTGAGAGAACTGGCAGCCAGGTGCGCCGCCGTGGCGCTGTCACGTGCAATCATTATGGCCTGGTCAAGGGTCATAGTCTGTGCACGGAGCCCGGGTGCAAAGCAGCCGGCAACAACAATAAGCAGGGCGATGAGTCTCTTCATGATCAAAGATTAACAATTGCAGTCATACCCGGGATAAGATGGTCGCAATCGGAAAGCACGGCTTCAATCGTAACCATTCCTGACTCATCCACTACGGTGCCTATGCTACGGACCGTGGCGGAATGCTGAATCTCGTTATAGGCAATGGCATGGACTTCGACAACGGTTCCCAGCTCAAATCGCCTGAGTTCAGTCTCAAGTATGCTGAACTCCACAATTAGATGCTTCGGGTCCACGATTGTGCATAGGGTCTCACCCGGCTCTACATAAGCATATGGCAGGGCGTTGATACCTGTGACCAATCCGGACATTGGGGCCGTTATGACAGCTTTAGCCAGCTTGGATCGGTTGAATTCCAAATCTGAGGCACAGGCGTTTACGCCGCTTTTCACTCTGGCGTATTGCAGTATTTCATCCGGGACTTCGTCCAGTCTGTCGCGTTTATACCCCTGGCCGACGAGGATTTCCTTCATGCGCAGCTGAGCCTGCTCGTACGCGGTGCGGCTGTTTTCAAGTTTGCCCTTGAGTTCCCAGTCATCAAGATGGAAGAGAGCCTCACCTGCCCGGACAGACTTTCCCTCTATCAGTTTCACATCGAGAAGCTGTCCCTCAATACGGCTGAAGACCTTCACCTCATTTGCGGAGCGGATGACGCCCTTGCTGACGAGCACCTTGCGGGATGGAGTCCGGGCCGGGGCACATTCATCCACAGGAGACACAGCCTGAACGGCTTCCGCCTCCTGTCCCCTGTCATTCCCGCCGCATGCAATGGAAAGCATGGCCGCCAAGGCCAGCGACAGATATTTCATATTGCCTTTCATCATTGTTGTCTGATACTAAGTTTATAGAAAAAGCCCTTCCTTGAGAGGAGCTCCTCCGGGGTTCCGTCTTCGATGATCCTGCCCTTGTCCAGCACGATGATTCTGTCACAGTCCATTACCGTACTGAGCCTGTGGGCTATTGAGATGCGTGTACAGCCGAAGGATGCAAGGTTGTCCACGACTTTCCGCTGGGTGATGTTGTCAAGCGCGGCGGTCGCCTCATCGAAGAACAGAACCTTCGGCTTGCTGATGACAGCGCGGGCAATCAGCAGTCTCTGGCACTGTCCCCCACTCAGACCGCTTCCTCCTTCTCCGACAATTGTATCCATCTGCAACGGCATCCTGCGTATATCCTCGTCAAAACTTGCGATGCGGGCCGCATCCCAAAGCTGATCCTCCGTACAAGACGGAAGCGCCAGGCGGATATTGTCCGCAATGGTACCCGGGAAAACCTGCATTGACTGCGGACAGTAACCTATGAACTGGCGCAGGCTGCCCATATTGACATTCTCCAGATTGTACTGTCCGTAAAATACGGAACCTGCATCCGGCTTCTCAAAGCCCATCATGATCCTCATGAGGGTGCTCTTTCCGCAGCCGGAAGAACCCACCAGACCGACATTCTCCCCAGGTGCGATATGCAGTGACACATCGTCCAGAATCTTCGGGGAGCGGTCATCATAGCTGAACGAGACGTGATTCACGTCTATGCCTCCGGTTATGTTGTTCACCGGCACTCGGCCGACTTCCAGTTCCGGTTCCGCCTCGAGTATCGGTTTGGCAAGATCGACATATGGCACCATCTGCGCTATGTTCTGCAACTGGGTGGTCATCGTGAAGAGAGCGGTCTGCATCACTCCGAATGACGACATGAATGCGATGAAATCAGAAACAGCCATACTGGAACGCCAGGCCGTCACCCATACCAGCAGGTTGCCGAAGGAGAATACGGCGGAACCGAGTATCTTGCCGTAGCGCAGAAGGGCGCTTGTCTTCGCCGTCACTTCCTCAGACTTGCTGTATCTCTCGGCCCACTGTGAATAAGCCCTCAGCTCAGCGCGGTTATTCTTGATCTTGTGTACGCCTGTTATTGCTCCGTACGTGAATTCCTGCGCAATCACAGAGTTTGGTATCTTGCCGGTATATTCCTCAGTGTATTTCCTGATAAGCACCACATATATGACCAGATAGCAAAGGATGATGCCGCTTACCAGCAAAATCATGCTTTTGGCATAAAGGAAAGCCACTATGATATACAGAATCGCGAAAATGCTGGCCGCCATGATGCCCATCAGCTGGCTGGAAAGCAGCTGATATATATTGTTCACCGCAAGCACTCTGGAGCTCAGGTCGCTCGAAGATCTCGTCCTGAAGAAACTTGACGGCATGGTCAGAAGCCTTGCAAAGAGCGCTGGCTGCACATTGGAATTGATCTTGTCACGTACACGCGCTATCACAAGATTGCGCACGAGAGTGAACAGAACCGAACTGATTCCAGCACCCAGAAGGAGCGCGCATATAGGGAGGATTCCTCTGGTGAGTCCGGAAGGAACCACCTCGCTGAATATTATCTTGTTGGCAACAGGGACAAGGAGACTGAGCAGTGTGGCTATGGCGCAAGCCATCAGTATCATAACGTAATTGCCATAAGGGACAGATTTGAGTCCGAACTTGACGAAATCCTTGATGGAAAGCCGCTTGCGGTCCATCATGTGAAAGAAGTTCAAGCCATCTGAAGAAAGGCCTTCAAAGGTCCTGCGGCTGACCCTCCTGCGCTTGCCGTCAGGGTAAACCCTCCTGTATCCGAAAGTGGACGGAATCAGGGCGACCATACACCCCTCGGCATCGGTAGTGATGACCGGACCGGAAGCATTCTCCCACCACTTGCCCTGAAGATCTGCGTGATGACAGAACAGGCCCTCCATTTTCAGGAAACGCTCAAGGCTCTCCCTGTCCTTCACGTCCTCGGGAACGAAGGAGGAGTCAAGTTTGAAATACTGCAATACAGAGTTGATGGCCACCCTGGACGGATCGGATCCGGCGCGGTCATTGTCTTTGCCGACCATGGACATGAAACGGTCCAGGGCCGAGTCCAGTGCCTTCCGGTTGACTTCGTATCTTTCTTTAAGCTTATCTTCGTACATAAGGCATCACCTGTTGTCAACCAGTTGTGAATAAAAACCCTTAGCCGCCATAAGCTGTTCGTGGTTTCCACGTTCCACGACCTTGCCTTCACGCAGGACTATTATCTCGTCACAGTCACGTATTGTACTAAGCCTGTGGGCGATAATTATCTGGGAACAGCCCATGTTGCGTATGCTGTTCATGATGAACTCTTCCGTCACGGAGTCCAGGGCGGACGTGCCTTCATCCATGATCATGACAGACGGTTCCTTGGCGAATGCCGTGGCCAGCTCCAGTCTCTGCCTCTGCCCTCCCGAGAAATTCCTGCCTCCACACTCGACAGCGGCCTGGTAGCCTCCGTCACGGATAGCAATCTCTTCATGGATCTGGGCGTCGTGGCAGGCCAGTATCATTGCAAAATCCTCAATGGATTCATCCCACAGCTTAACATTGTCGGAGATCGGACCATCAAAGAGGACGATATTCTGGTCAACTATCGCCACGGAATTGGCGAAAACATCCCTGTTAATCTGCGACTGCGGCATTCCGTCGAACAGGACCTCTCCTGACCATGGCCTGTAGAGGCCTGAAACCAATTTGGCAATGGTACTCTTGCCGCATCCGGAAGGGCCTACGAAGGCTACGCTCCTGCCCGGCTCCAGTTTGAGGCTGAAATCTTTTATCAACGGAGCTGCATTGCGGTCATAGCCGAAAGTGACATTCCTGAGTTCAACCTCTCCGCGCAGCTTTCCCTGACTTATATCCCCAACACTCTCAAGAGTATCCGGGACGTCACATTCTTCCGAGAGGACATCCTGCATCCTCTCGACCTGGGCCTGAACATTGGCAAGTTCCTGCACATCATTGGTGATATGGCTCATAGGCCTCATGCTGGCCGTCATGAAACTCTGGAAGGTCATGAGCATACCTGCGGTGAGGTAGCCCTTCATGATGTAATAGACACCTATGCCCAGCACCAGGACATTGGAGACCGCCTCCATCATAAGAGGTATGCATTCGGTACGTATGTTGGCAGTAGTGCATTTCACACTTGAATTCTGCATTCTGGTGAAATGCTCGGACCATTTCCGGAAATAGTCCTGCTCCGCCGTCGAAGCTTTGATGGCGTCTATGTTGTTGATCGTCGCCGTCGTAAAACCCTGAAGCCCTCCTATCTCCGCCTGCATCCGGCGGCTTGAGGCGACACGCCTTTTGTGGATGACACGGAGAATAACGATGTTCAGGATGATATGCACTATGGCGAAAAGAGACAGCAGCAGGCTGTACTTGATCATGAAAAAGAGATAAAACCCTATCAATATCAAGTCGCCCGCAGCCCACAGAAGATTGTCTATCACCTTTTTGGAAATGGTCTTTCCATAATAGACGCGGGAAGACAGATCCCCGGCGTATTTGTCCTGGAAATAGGACACCGGAAGCCTGAGAGTGTGCCAGAACATCTCGCTGGCCGAGGATATTGACATGGTCAGGCGGTTGCGCCACGAGGTGGCCTCCAGAAATCTCAGGGCGACCTCAATGCAGACCGTCAGTGTTGCGAAGGCTATCAGCGGAACAGCCCATTCCGGATTGAGACCGGGCAGGACATTATCGACCAGAATCTGGGTGATTATAGGGCTGGCGACCTTCGGGACAATCAACAGCAGGGATACAAGGCCCACCAGCATCACTGCGCTGTTGAAGCCCTCCATATGCTTTGACAGGAAGGTAAATGTCCCTTCTTTTACTCTTTTGCCCATAATCTGATGGAATTCCGGGTATCACTGATATTCTCAAGCATATACTGGAATATGTTGCGGGACTTGACAATCACTTCTATGTTGCAGAATGTGCCCACACTCATATCCACACTCTCAGCGGACTTGAACGACCACGCAAGTGCGCCCGGCCGCTCGGGATCCGTTTCCATTTCCATCTCTATTTCGAACACGGATGCATCATCGGGGAAAATCTCATCTGCAAGAGAAGGGTTCTGCAGCTTCAGCACAGCCTCCTTCTTGCTTACCGGGTAAGCGGACACCCCTGTCACCTTGCCCCTGACATATCCTATCCGTTCCCTTGTCTCGTTCGCCGGAGTGATCTGCACCGTCTGACCGGGCGCGATGAAGCGTTTTGACTTGAAATTGGCGAAAGCCGTTACACTGGTCACATTGACGCCGCTGTCTGAAGGCAGCAGACTGACAATATCCTCAAAGGCTTCAAAAACATCATTTTCAGGAAGATAGGACAGCACCTCCCCGTCAAATGGAGCAGATACTATGCTGTATGCCCCTGATACGGAGACAAGGGCGAGCGCCTGACCTTCATCAACCATATCCCCTTTGTGGATGAAGACCTCCTTTACAATTCCGGAGTTTGGAATTGTAACGCCGTTGCTGCCCCCGCTGGGAAATACGACTCCCTGTATATACTCCTTGTCGGTCATTGTCCCGAAAAAGCACCAGGCAAGTATTCCCGCCACAAGTATAATTATTGCGGAAAGCGCTATTCTGCCTCCTGCCATCGACAGGCGCGTGTAGCCGCCCAGTTCGGAAGGAGATTGAATCTTATTGTCTGCAGGCATATCCAATATTGTTGCAATTTAAAAAGTTCAGCAAATCTGCTATATGACAGCCACGACGGTCTCCGAGCCGCGGACTATGTCGCCGAGGGCGACCTTGATATCCGCATCCTTGGGAAGATACATGTCGATGCGGGAGCCGAACTTGATGATGCCGCACTGGCGTCCGGCATTGACAGCCATGTCTTCCTTCGCATAGCAGACTATGCGCCGCGCGAATCCTCCCGCCAGCTGCTTGAAGAATACCTCCCGGCCTGCGGCATTGCGTATCGAGGTGCATGTGTGCTCATTGTCCTCAGACGCCTTGGGCTTGAATGCCAGCAGATGCTTGCCCGGATGGTACTTGGTATATGCAACCTTGCCGTCTATCGGCCAGTAATTGACATGATAATCCCAGAAATCCATATAGATGGATATCATCTTGCACTCGCACTTGAGCCACTCTTTCTCGAAAGCGTCACCTATCATCACCACGCGGCCGTCAGCGACAGCCACGACCTCGCTGTCGGAACCTGCGGGATTGCGCTTAGGGACGCAGTGGAAAAGGGTCTGCCAGCGGCAGAACCAGATGAAGAGAAGCGTGACGGGAATACGCACCCACCAGCTGTGCGAAAGCAGGAATGCTCCGGCGATGACAGCGGCGCTGATGACATAAACCAGCAGTACCGTACCTTTGGAGTTCTTGTCAATTGTCATGGCGGACTATATAAGGAATTGGATAATCAGTATTATGGCCACGACGGGCATCACGAAGAGCACGTCATCGAAACGGTCCATCACTCCGCCGTGTCCGGGGATGACATTGCCGGAGTCCTTGACATTGGCGTGACGCTTGATCAGGGACTCGAAAAGGTCACCGTAAACGCCCACGGTAGCGACTGCGGCAGCAATGGCTATCCAGCACCACAGAGGCAGATACTGCCTGCCGTAGATGAAATAGACCGCCACAGCCGTGGCGAGGGTGAACACGGTTCCTCCCGCGGCGCCTATCCAGGATTTCTTGGGAGAAATCTCAGGGAAGAGCTTGCGGCTGCCCGGACGCTGACCGAAAGCCATGCCGAGGCAATAAGCCCCGACATCATTCATCCAGACCATGAAGAACACGGAGAGTATGATCCACGGAGTATATACGCCTTCTGAAGGATATACCAGCAGGAGCGTCGAAACCACCGGAAGCATGATGTATGGCAGCGGCATGTAAAGCGCAGAGTTGAACTCGTAATCGTCCTTGCAATCATAGATCAGCAGTATGAAGGACAGCAGCACAGGCAGGAAAGCGAGGGCCATCCAGCCCGCCTGAATGCCGAAACACCTGCAGCAGAAAGCAAGTATATAAAAGGCGGAAACTGCGCAGTATATGCACAGTTTCTCCTTCCTGAAACGTCCAGGGGACGTCATCCTGTAAAACTCGACTGTCGCTCCGCAGAGCACGAACAGCATTATCGCCAGATAAGCATACTCGGAAAGCAGCAGCCCCCCTACCATGAGGCAGAGGAACAGCGCTCCACTGGCGGTACGTTTAAGCAGCGTGCTCTTCATCCTTGAACATGCGGTTTGGGTCCTTGCCGCCACGGCGCGGACCGAATATGTTTTCGAGGTCCTCGGAGAAGATCACCTCACGCTCAAGCAGGAGCGCGGCAAGCTTCTCGAAGCCTTCGCGGTTCTCCGTGAGCACTCTGGTGGCCGTCTCGTGGGCCTGGTCTATGAGCTTGCGGACCTCAGCGTCCATCACTTCGGCGGTCTTCTCGCTGTAAGGCTTGGTGAGACCCATCTCGCTCTGACCGGTGGAATCATAGAAAGACACATTGCCTATCTTCTCGCTCATGCCGAAATACTTGACCATGGCATAAGCCTGCTTGGTGAGCTTCTCGAGGTCGCTGAGCGCGCCTGTGGATATGCGTCCGTTGACAATCTCCTCGGCCACGCGGCCGCCGATGGTGGCAGCCATCTCGTCCATCATCTGCTCGGTGGTGGTGAGCTGACGCTCCTCCGGGAGATACCAGGCAGCGCCAAGGCTCTGGCCGCGAGGGATGATTGTCACCTTCAGGAGAGGATTGGCATTTGGCAGGAGCCAGCTGACTGTGGCGTGACCCGCCTCGTGGTGTGCTATGGTGTTCTTCTCTTCAGGTGTGATGATCTTGCTCTTGCGCTCGAGACCTCCCACGATGCGGTCTATGGCATCCAGGAAATCCTGCTTGTCAATGGCAGGCTTGCCGTGACGTGCGGCGATGAGGGCGGCCTCGTTGCAGACATTCGCTATGTCGGCGCCGGAGAAGCCCGGAGTCTGCTTGGCAAGGAAGTCAATCTCGAAGCCGTCAACCAGCTTGAGACCGCGGAGGTGCACCTTGAAGATGTCCAGACGCTCGGTCAGCTCAGGGAGCTCGACATGTATCTGGCGGTCGAAACGTCCCGCACGCAGCAGGGCCTTGTCAAGTATGTCGGCACGGTTGGTGGCCGCGAGTATGATGACGCCTGAATTGGAGCCGAAGCCGTCCATCTCGGTGAGGAGCTGGTTGAGAGTGTTCTCACGTTCGTCGTTGGAGGTGAAGCCGGCATTCTTGCTGCGGGCACGGCCCACAGCGTCGATCTCATCTATGAAGACAATGCACGGTGCCTTCTCCTTGGCCTGACGGAAGAGGTCGCGTACGCGGGATGCACCCACGCCCACGAACATCTCGACGAAGTCGGAACCTGACATGGAGAAGAACGGAACGTCCGCCTCCCCTGCCACGGCCTTGGCGAGCAGGGTCTTTCCGGTACCCGGAGGGCCCACCAGCAGCGCACCCTTCGGAATCTTGCCTCCGAGAGCAGTATATTTCTTAGGATTCTTCAGGAAATCCACAATCTCCATCACCTCCACCTTGGCTTCCTCGAGGCCGGCAACATCCTTGAATGTCACCTTCTGAGCGCCTGTCTTGTCGAATACCTTGGCCTGGCTCTTGCCCACGCTGAACACGCCGCCTGGCCCGCCGCCAGGTCCACCGCCACGCATAGGCCTGAGCATGATGAACCACATGGCAATGAGGAGTATTGGGAACAGGAACCAGTCAAGCACCTTGCCCCAGTAGTTGTCCTTCTGCTCGGTCACAATCTTGAACTGCTTGTTCTTCGGAAGGGCTGCACGCGCCGCCTCGAGCTCCTCCTCGGCATCGAAATTCTCGGTGACGAGGAAATAGAAATGAGGGCCGGCCTTCGGCACCTTGCCCGCAAACTGATTCTTGTAATGCTCTATGCCTGAAGGGCTGAGGTGTATCTCACCCTTGCGCTCATTGCGAATATACACGAGCTTGTCAACGTATCCTCCGGGGAGGATCTGCTCGCGGACCTCGGTCCACTCCTTCTTGAGAGGATTGGCCGTGCCACCGGAGAACATCATGAAGATCAGTCCTCCGAGCAGAATAGCATAGAAGACGGTCAGCCAGACAGGGGTACGCTTCGGATTGCCCTTGGGGTTGCCGGCAGGTTTATTGGGGCCGAAAAAACTCGGTCCGTTGTTTTTTGTTTTCTTCTCCATTATTTGTCTGTCTCGTCTTCAAAAGTGGTCTTGATAGCGTCAGCCCAGAGATCTTCGAGCCTGTAGAATACTCTCTGGTCAGTCTTGAAGATATGAACTACGATGTTGGAGTAGTCAAGTATCACCCAGAATGCATTCTCGCGGCCCTGCTTGCGCACTGTAGGGCGGCCGCATTTGGTTTCCATGGCCTCCTCCACGCTGTCGCAGACAGCCACCACCTGCGTGGTGGAATCAGCGTTGCATATAACGAAATGATCTGAAATCGACGTACCGATATTGCGCAGGTCAAGTGCGATGACGTCCTTGGCCTTCTTGTCGAGCATCGCCTGTGCAATGACCTTGATCTCGTCAGCATCGGTCATAACTGCAGGTTTTGCCTCTTCTGTAACTTTTTTTCTCATTTAATCTATAAAATACCTAATTTAGCAGACAAAGATACATCAAATATTCAGCCAATCAAACAAGTGCGGCATGGCAGAAAAGGAAAATTTGAACATAAAATGGTTCGACGTCACGGACTCCACAAACAGCAGCCTCGCGAGGGAGCGGCTGGATCTTCCGCAGTGGAGCATCCATGCCGCCAGATTGCAGACTGCCGGACGCGGCCAGAGGGGTAATTGCTGGCAGAGCGCCGAAGGCCAGAATCTCACTTTCTCGATACTCCTGAAGCCTTTTTGCTATCCCGTGACGAAGCATTTCGCCATAACTCAGGCAGTCACGCTGGGCATTGTCGGATATCTCGCAGCGCACGGCATCAGCGCCACCATCAAATGGCCGAATGACATTTATGTCGGAGACAGGAAAGTATGCGGCATACTGATAGAGAATTTCCTGAAGTCTGCCAATCTGGCAGAATGCATAGTCGGAATAGGCCTCAATCTGAATCAGCGGCAGTTCGACCCGTCGGCACCGAACCCCACTTCCCTGGCGCTGCTCAAGGGGGAAGGCGCCAGTTTCGACCCCGCTGAAGAGCTGGTGAAACTGGCAGAGCATATACAGACCGAATATGGGAAGGTGTTCGAAAATCCTGATGAACTCAAGCAGCGCTACCACGGCAGGCTGTACAGGCTCGGCCAGTGGCACGAATACCTCGACTGCCGCAACGATGACTCCGTGAGCCTCATCCCGACCACCGAAGCCGTGGGCGGCGTACGCATCAGAGGATGCATAGAAGGCGTGACGGAGGAAGGCCTGCTCAAAATGAAACTCCCTGAAGGCAAATCCGCTGAATTCGCCTTCAAGGAGTTAAGATATATCATCTGAGACTGAGCCTCAGACAGAATGGAAAGTAGATTGAGTTTGTAAATCGGCTTATATGTGCTCGTAAATTCCTGGACTCTCCGGTAAAGATATATCCGAGAAATGTTTGCCAAATGTTAGCCACAAGATCAGCAGTGGGCACGAGCCGCGCACCTGGAATGGCACGCGGCTGGTTGCATTGGTATGGTGTTGAAAGTTATTTTATATCCGTTACTAGGCGCACACTGTAGCCCCAGCGGCGGTAGTGGTAGTCGTCAGGGTAGACAATACCGATACCGAAGTACACGCGGCACGCGTTGCTGCTGTCGTAGGCAGTAGACGACCAATAGAAGCCGCGGTCGCCGACATAGCTGACAGAGGAACCATTGCGGTAGCCCGCAGCGGGAAGACATACAAAGCCGTTATCCTCGGCCGCAGCCCATGTTCCTGCACTGTAACTGTCGAGAATAGGTCGCTGGGAATTGTCAGGAGCGATGACAACACAATCGGTGTTGCCACATA
>JAKSJG010000029.1 GCA_024398365.1 Bacteroidales bacterium
TAATAAATCTATAAACCGAGTCAACCAAAATCAGGAAAGGACAGCCGTGCACAAATAAAGGCTTTTTGTGCAGGAATCTGCAGCCGGGGGCCCAGCCGTGCACAAATAAAGGCTTTTTGTGCAGGAATCTGCAGTCAGGAGCCAAGCCGGGGCACCAAATCTGGTTGTTTATGGATACAGCAGCGCGGCGGCGCCGACTTCCGCCGACTTGATCATCTTGGAGGCGCTATGGGCGACACCGGGGACTTCGACCAGACGCCAGTTGAAAGGCAGCCCGAGGCTGTCGGCGACGGCCTTGCTGCGGGCGAAGAAGTATTTGCCGCGCTCATAGCGGCAGGCGCCCTGAGCCTCCGCTCCGGCTGACACCGGAAGGTCTGCGTCCTCTTCGACCGTCGTCGCAATGTCGGCTGTCCCGACGTGTACGGTGAGATTGCGGGCGAAGAAAGCGGCGAGCTGGCTGACAGGCATGTCTATGCCCTTAATCGAATAAGGGAAGGAATATACTTCCCCGGCCGCGTCCGCTATGCCGTCCGGTACGGGGAAGGTATAGTATCCGGCATTGGATGCCACGGCGCGGCCTACGCGGCAGTCAGGCATGTTGAGCAGCATCCTGTGGGTGAACTGCGAACCTGCCGAATGACCGCTGAGGTCGTAGCATGCTGAAGTGTTGCCGGTCTTGTCCTTTATCATGTCGAAGAGTTCCTCGATGATGTTGTAGGTGCGCTGCTCGAAAGGTCGCGGCATATAGGACGACGTGCTGTACGAGATGCCCCCGAGATGGTAATCGGCATTCGGATAGAGTTCCGCCGAGAAGCAAGGAGCCACCACTATCACGCCCTTGGACTCGGCTGTGGAGGACCAGTTGCTGCACGCGCCCTGACCTCCGCGGCCGTTGCCGTGCATCGAGAAGAGTATCGGCATCGTGGTGATGTCTCCCTTGGACGGGATATAGTAGAATACCTCTATCGGGCGGTCGCTGAATGGCTCGTAATAGTTGTACACAAATGAATTCACAGCTCCGCGGCGCAGGCTGACATTCTCATATTTCAGGGTGGAATACGGTATCGCCACCCTTTCGAAGGTAGCCAGGTCCATGCTGACAGGCAGAATGCTGCCGGCCATAAGATCGGGTGTCTGAGAAATGCTCTTGGTATAGACGGCCTTGTCGGTCACGACTTTCACTTTGGTGAATTTGACCTTGCCTCCGGTCTCGCCGCGTGGCAGAGAAGGCATATAGACCGTGGCGCCGGAAGACGCCTGCAGGCCCATGGCCTTGGGTTCTCCGAGCCTGACTGCAATGTATGCCTTGTCTGAAATGCCGTTGAAGGCGAAGCTGTCGGAGCTGATGTTCCATTCGGAAGTGCCGACGCAGCATACGGAGGTCGAGGCGTTGAGTCTGACGCTCTGGAGCTTCTCGCCCACCGAACCGTCCGGGTGGCGGCCGTAAACGGTCACCCCTATCAGGGCCGCGCCGCAGCGGAAGGTCTTGTCTCCTATGACATAGCCGTCGCCGTCCTTGACCAGGTCAGAGGACGAGATTTCCGCGAAGAACGGCACGTCATCCCATTGCGGCTCGCCGGAATGCGGCTGGAGTCCGTCCATCGCCCCGACCCGCATCACGATGCGCTTGCCTTTGGAGCTGTGGCATTTGCCCCAGGATTCCTCGCTGAAAGGGCATACCATCCCGACTATGTCGCTGAGCTTGTATTTGCCCGGATCTATGTTGCCGGAGAAGACTCCAGGCCTGCCCGGAACGGACTTGAGCTCCTGTATGTATCTGTAGTTGGTGGTGGAAGATGCCTGTTTGGCGAAGATGATGCCTATGGACTCGTCGCCCTCCCACTGCAGCCTGCCGTCCTCGCCGGAGGCAATCCTGGTGGGGTCGGCTACCGCCCTGTCCGCGCATACGGTCAGGCGTACCAAGGCGGAGCGCCGCGCGGCGACGTCCTCCTGCAGGAGGCTGTCCTCCCGCACACAGCTCTGCAGCATCAGCGATGCCAGCAGCGCCACCAGCATTATTTTACCAGATCTGCCCATCTCCGAATCCAATATCAGGTAAGACATTAGGCAGCGGCGAAGCCGCCAGCGACCCTTCGCCGGCGAGCGTCACAATCTCCGCAAGCGGAGCGGAATATTCAGACCTCAAGCCTCTCATATCCGCCAAAATTAGCAATTATTTCATTATAAAAGCAGCATCACTTTAAAAAAGGGGGCTATATCCCAGTTGTCCCTAGCTGCGCAGGTATGCATTGCCGAAAAGTATCACGGGGCTCTGCCCCGAACCCCGCCGCTACGACCGCTACCCCATTAATGGGGCCCCACTGCGGTCTTCGCTAGCGCCTGAAGGCGCCTTCTACTTGCATGCCGAGGTCGCGAGGTCGTGAGGGGGTTCACAGCAGACATGGCATGTCTGCGTACCCGAGCAGCACAGCAGGCATATTGATGCCTGCGGCCCGAGCAGCAGGGCTTTAGCCCGCCGTCCGGCTATGGTTTCGGTCAACGCATATCCTGTCTCCGCTTTACGGGCCAACATGGATATAGCCTATTAAAAAACCCTGCCGTCAGGGTTGGCGGCAGGGTTCGGGAATATTCAAGGAATATTAGAGTCTGTATGCTTCCACAGCATTTGGCGGTATGGTGATGTTCATCTGCTGGCCTGTGTTGCAGTCATAGAACTTCACAGGAACAGGGTTGTGGATAGTGCCCTGATATTTCCAGCCGTTGCAAGGATACTGGAAGTCTGTGGTAACAAAATATTCAGCCACATCCTGAGAGCAGTAAACTGCGATGCCGGTAGGGCTCTGGCTGCCGGTATATTCGAGATCCGTATCGGCATAATACATTGTGAATCCATCAGGGATGAACGGAGCGTTGGACGGGATGAAGTTCTCACCGATATGGAGTTCGCGGAGGCTCTCGCTCTTAGGCATAAAGTACGCGATCGTAGATGCCTTGAGGTTTGACAAGTCGAACGGAATGACAAGCTTCTGGAGGCCTACGCACTTGTAGAACATATACTGGCAGTTGGTTGATGATGATACGTCGAAGTTCGAGCAGTCAATCTCCGTGCAGGAGTCGCAGCGGTTGAACATACTTCTGAACAATGTTGATGAGCTGGTGTCCCATTTTTCGGTACCCTTGATATACTGGACATTGTAGCAGTGGTAGAACATATTGCCGAATGAGACGACATTCTCGGTATTGAAGGAAGTAAGGTCAAGAGCTTCCACGGTTGAGGATGCGAACATATAGAGCATTGTGCTGGCATTGTCAGTCTTGAAGTTGTCAAGCTTGATCTCCTTGACGCACGGCGTATTGTTGAACATATACTGGAAGTCTTCGCAAAGTTCATTGGTCCAACCTGAAAGGTCGATCTTCTCAGTCATTGCATTTGAGAACATATATGACTCATTTTCGGCTGCAGCTGTGCTGAAATGCTTGAGGTCGAGTTCCTTGATCCCGGATGTATTGAACATCGAGCGGAATGTGACAACGCTCTTTGTGTTGAAGCTGCTGAGATCCACCTTTGTAAGATATGTGGTATCGCTTTCGAGCATGGAGAACATCCTCTCCATTGAGTTACATTCTTCGGTGTCGAGGCACTTCAGATTGACAATCTCCTCAAGAGCGCCGAAATCGCTGAACATATAGGCACCACTGCCGACGATGCGGAGCTTCTCTGCAGGAGAGCTGATGGTGACGATACCTGAAGCCTGGTCGAGAGAGAGGTAGATTGGCTTTTCAGAACCGACGGCCTGAATCTCCTGACCTACGGATGCTGCGCTGTTGGTATCGAAGACAATCTTCTTGATAATCAAATCCTCAGGGGTGGTGGTGGAAGCTTCAGGGTCAATCAGCTGCTTGACAAGGACGTTGAAGTCAGGACCTTCCGGAAGGATTGCAGTACCACCGAGTGTAACTGCCTCGAGTTTGTCGAATGCAAAATCAGCCTCATAGTACTTAGAGCGCTCAACAGTGATGGCTGACTTTGCCTTGAGGGTCTGGGTCTTGCCGTCAACTGTAACGAGAGTGAATGAGAGGTCTGAATATGTGCCTGCAGGAACACTGAAGTAGAAAGTAACAGGAGTTGAACCGATGGCAACACCTTCACCGCAGTTGACGGTGACACCTGCGCCATTGGCAACCACAGCTGCATCGCCGGCAACTGTGAATGCGCCTGAGAGCGGCTTGTCTGCAGTGACGCTGATGGTCTTGGCCTTTGCATCGGCAGCTGTTGTGGTGACATTGACCTTCAACAGACCGCAGAGGTTCTTGAAGAAGATCTCATCATCGAGGATTGTGCCGAGCATAGGGATTTCAACCTGGGCGGCATCATAATCATATATTGATGGCAGGCCGTTCATAATGCCGGCAGGATAGTATGCGGTAGGGAGTTCAACCGGATCGGTACCGCTTTCATAGTAGAAATTCGCCTTTGTCACACCTGCGTCATCAGTTCTGTAGATGGCGGTGTTGGTGCCGTCAGTGACGGCGATCTTGTCGTTAGGATTCCAGTTGACCTTGAGCACGTCGCCGGAAGCGGCGAGGGATGTACGGGTCTGACCTTCAATCGTTGCGGAATATACCTTTCCGCTCTTGTGTCCGTTTTCCTCGGAAATCTGGCAGCCGGCGAGCATTGTTGCAGCGGCTGCAATGATAACTAATGATTTCTTCATGGCTTTCCCTCCGGATTAAAATGGTTTCAGGGATTCAAAGAGGTCAGGGGTGAATCCAGCGCCCTTGCCGAAGTCCTCATTGGACCCGTTTGTGCCGCTTGCGCAGATGATGTTCTCTGATCCGAGGATAGAGATCTCTGCGAACGGAGTCTGATAATTGTTTTTCATAATATTGAATAAGGTTGTTATTAGTTTGCTGCCCATGTTACGGAGAGTTCCGCACCAGTCTTGCAATCAAGGAATGTAACAGGAATGGCGGCCTTGCCATTATAACCGCTGTTGATCCAGCGGAGATTGGTCTGGGACAGCCAGTCAGCACCCTGCTGGGTACAGTGTATCGTAAGCGCCTCGGATCTGGAGGCCGTACGCGTACCCTTTGCCTGAGTATTGGCGCAGAAGATATATTCCGGTCTGTAAGTCGGTTCGTTGTAACACTTCTCGCCGAAATAGATTTCCTTGAGGTTAGGGATATAGTTGAACATATAAATCTGATTTGCAGCATCGGTCCAGCGCGAGAAGTCCATACCTTCGATATGCAGCACCTCAAGTTTCTCCATCTGATAGAACATATAATTCATCCTGGTTGTGCTCGGGAATGTCATATGGCTGATGTCCAGTTCCTTGATAGCCTTGCAGCGGTTGAACATCGAGCGGGTGTCCCTCACCTTGTCGGTATTCCAGGTGGAAAGGTCAAGCGACTTGAGGACCCAGCAGTCATCGAAGGTGTTGTCCAGACTGCGGCAGTTGGATACGTCGAAATGCTTGACGTCAAGCGCCGTGAGCGATTCGCAGTGCTGGAACATGAAGGCGAGCGAGAGGGCGTTTCCTGTCCGGAATGTCGATAAGTCGAGTTTCCTGAGCATCTGGCAGTAGCAGAACATGTAGGCGAAAGTCATCGATTTGTCAGTCACGAAGTTACTCAGGTCGATGGACTCGAGCGCATAGCAGTTGTTGAACATATATGAGAAGTCCTCGTTCTCGCTGAAGTCGATCACGTTGAGGTTTTCAATCACCTTGAGCTTGGTCATGCCGCTGAAGAGGTATGCGCCGTGCTTTCCTGTCTTTATGCTTGAAGCCGGGGTCGTGACTTTCAGTAACGTACCTTCGAGCGTGGCGTAGATAGGATAATCGGAATGGGCGTCGCTGACCTTGACCTGGCCGACCGTGTAGTCGTTGGTGAGGAATGAAATCTTTGTGATGACGGAGTCATTGGCATTGGAGAATTTCTTCGGGGTCACGAGCTGCTTCACATATTCGTTGAACTCGGAGCCGTAGCAGAGCGTCGCCACTCCGCCTTCGGTACCCTTGGCGAATGTGTTGGCAGGAATGTCGATTTCGCGTATCTCACCCCTGCGGACCGTGTAGGTTGTGCCTTCCTGCAGCTTTGCCACGGAAACCATGCCGTTTTTCGATACTACGGTTATTTCAAGGTTGCTGTATGTATTTGCAGGAGCGGCGATGTAGAACGGAGTTGGAGTTGAGGAAATGGCCACACCGGTACCGCAGTCGAGCATAGTGCCGTCAGTGCCGTTGACAATGGCCGCACCGTCAACCAGAGAGAAACTGCCGCTGAAGCCCTGGTCCGCCTTGACGACGATATCCTTGACGACAACGTTGTTTGCAGCAGTGGTGAGATTGATCTTCAGAATACCAGTGACCGGCTTGAAAAGCAGAGTCTTGGCATCTGAGGAAGGATCGGAGATCATCGGGACCTTGAAAACGTCGCCGGCGGCATATTCCTGACGGTATGGCAGGAAGCCGTCGATGAGTTCGGAAGGATAGTATCCTGTGAATGAATCACCGGAAAACGTACCCCATGTGGTCTTCTTGAATTCGCCGACGGTGGTACCGCCGGTAACTGTCTTGTAGATTGCGGTCGCTGTGCCGTTGGAGACTGTGATCTGGTCGTTTTCCACCCAGTTGATGTCATAGTGGTCGCCTGCAGCCGCGATGGCGGTTCTCGTAGTGGCGGCATCTATCACAGCGATGATGGTGTCATTGTCCTGCAGCTGCGCCTCCTCCCTGGTGCAGGAGGAAAATGCAAATAATGCAATTGCAGAAAGTGCGAATAATATCTTTTTCATATCATTTCCTCCTTATCAGTTCCAAGTTACACTAATCGTATATGGAGCTCCGTTGAGCACGGCAATGTTGCCGCTGTAGATGTAGCCGCTGTACTTGCCGCCGCCGTAGTCGGCCAGCTTGCAGTCAGGTGCATCCTCGCACTGCACGCCGATGTACCAGGTGCCCTTCGGAAGCTTGTCGAACTTGAGTTCCTTGACAAGCTCCGTGTTCTCGACCTTGTACTGGGCGTCCTCCTTGAATGCGAAGGTGCCCTCGGCCATGCGGAGGCTGAGGTTGAACTTTTCGAGAGACTCGAGTCTCACGCAGATATTGCGCGCGCCTTCAGGAAGCGCGAACACGAAGTGGTGGCACTGCTTGTCGCCGATCTTGGTATAAGCAGGGTCGTCGTCAGAGGTGGACTTGGTCATCCTGCGGACTTCGCCGTTGTGAAGGATGCCTTTGGCCTTGGCGATGCCCACGCCGTCAAACGCATATTTGACATAAGCGGCCATAAGGTCGCGGCGCTCGCCGTCCTTGACCTGCTCTGGATGTCCTCCGGAAGGGATGACGCGGCCTGACCAGATGGAAGGCTTGTATGCGATTACGGAAGGCTTCATATGATATCTGTATGCCGGATAATCGTTGATGCAGAGCACCTCCGTGCCAGGGACCATATCATATTCCGCGAAATAAGGGCCGTTCCAGTGCATCACGCCCTCAACGCGCTTGTTGCCGCCGAAGTCGTAGTACTTGAGGAGCGGACTGTCATCAGGAATGATATAGTCCGGATAGATGTCATAGATAGATGTATTGTTGACATAGCCCGGCCAGAGACCGAGATAAGCAGATGTGGTCGTATAGCCGTTGTCGATGATGCCGCGGGATGCGAAGAATGCACCTGCGCAGGATCCGACGTAGCTGCCGCCGTTGTAGAAGAACTTGCGGATATTGTCACGGCCCTGTGCCCAGAGACCGCGGCCGTGTGTACCGGAATAACCGCCGTTCTCATAGAGCATGCGGAAACGCGGTTCGCCGTCAGGCCACAGCAGAACGCCGTTCTGGTCATTCTCATTGCCGATGAAGACTCCGGCCTGGGTGTCGATATCTGCAGCGATCTGGCTGTCAGAATAGCTTTCCGTATAGAAATACTCGTATGAAAGGCCGAGATAATCCACGACAGGCATTGTCTTGTATTTGGAGAGCGATGCTCCGGCATCGGCGAACACATCCTTGTAGAATGCCTTGTTCGGCACGTCGGTGCGGATGACAACCTCTGACTCGTCCACGAATTCGAAATCCGGCATCACGGTGCAGATGGAGCGCTCGATGGCGTTCGCGCTCTTGGCGATGGCGTATTTCTGCATATATTTGCCGGTCACGGTGGTGGCGGTGACGGTGAAGCCCTGACCGAGCGTTCCGACAGGGACCACGAAGTAGAATTCCTGCACTTTCACATCATCGCCCGCAATGCTGCCGCCGTCAGCGGATGCGGCACCGCCGACAGTCAGTATCTGGCCGTCCTGGCCGTCCTGATGAACCTTGAGCACAAGGCTCTTCTGGGCTTCTGTGATATTCTTGTCCATTACCAGGACAGGCTTGGAGGCATCGGTCATATCGACTGTGCCCTTGCCCCAGAGCGCCTCCTCAGCGGAAGAAGTGATCTTCACCTCGGAGATGGCCTCATTGGTCTTCACTGCAACGGATATCAGGCCGCAGAGATTCTTGAATGCGAGCTTGCCGTCACCCTTGCCGAATGCTACGGCAGGATTGGCATTGGTGTCGAAGGACAGCTCGCTGTACTTCTGTTCGGCCGGAAGTTCGACCGTCAGGGAAGAGCCGGAAGGTTCGCCGGCCATGGAAGCCGGATAGAGAGCATAGCACTCCGAATTATAATACTCTTCGCAGGCCGGATCATAGAACCATCCGGAAGGCTTGCCCGCATCGGCGGGATTGATGCCGATCTTGACGGCATCGCCGAGGGATGAAACCTTGCATACCAGAATCGTGTCTCCTTCGGACCAAAGGACGGACGTTCCCGAAAGGGAAGTCCTGGAAAGACCGGACTGCGCTTCAATAGAAGCGGTAAATCCCTTCTGCAATGTAGAGAAAAGCGGTTCCTCCACATTGCAGGAAACTGCTGTCAGAGCCAATGCCGCGAGCAGTGGAAAGAAACGTGTGATTCTCATGACTAGAATGCTTTAAATGTGTTGTCGAACGGCTCGAGGAAGTCATAAGACCCCGGCTTTCTGCCGAAATCCTCGTTTGAGCCGCTTGCGCAGAGGACTTTTTCGGAATTGATTTCCGTCACCTCTGCAGAAGGGTTCAGATAGTATGATTTCATACAGCTGTAGTTAAAGATTTGTAAATCGAAAGGTTAAAGTTACAAAAAAAAATTTCCAAATTTGGTATATCTTTGCAGTATAAAAATCAAAGATTAAAAATGTTCCCCCGAAATATACTTTCAAATATCCTCAACAAGAGTCTGATGACCCTCAATTTCAAGAAAGAGCCTGAGACTCTGTACGAACCCATCGAATATATGTTCGGCATAGGCGGAAAGCACCTGCGCCCGCTGCTCTGCCTGACATCCTTCAACCTGTTCAGCGACAATATCACTGACGATATAGTCTATCCTGCCCTGGCGCTGGAGATATTCCATGAGTTCACCCTCGTCCACGACGACATCATGGACAAGTCCGACACGCGACGCAACCAGCCTACCGTGCACGCCAAGTGGGGCGACAACACCGCCATACTCTCCGGAGACGCCATGTCCATACTCGCATACAGATATCTGGCGCTCTGCCCGAAGGATAAGCTGCAGGCTGCGCTCAAGCTCTTCACGGACACCGCGATGGGCGTATGCGAAGGCCAGCAGAAGGATATGGACTACGAGGACCAGGCATTCATCACGATGGATGAGTACATGGATATGGTAGGCCAGAAAACAGGCGTGCTGCTCGCCTGCTCCGCAGCAATGGGAGCAGTCCTGGCGGGAGCCGGCGAAGAGAAAGTCAAGGGACTGTATGAGTTCGGTTATCAGACCGGACTGGCATTCCAGATCGCGGATGACTATCTGGACACATTCGGGGATCAGAAGATATTCGGCAAGCCTATAGGCGGTGACATCGCCAACAACAAGAAGAGCTGGCTGCTGGTGGAATGCACCCACCGCGCCAAGACCGCGGACCGCAAGGATGAACTCAACGCCCTGCTCGCCCTCGGAGATGATGAGCGCGAACGCAAGATCGAGGCGGTAAGGCAGATGTACATTGACCTCGGCGTGCGCGAAAGCGCTGAGGAAGCCATACTGGAGTGCCACGCCAAGGCCCTCAAGGCCCTTGAGGACGCCGGATTCGACGAAGAACAGACAGCAACAATGACGGCATTCGCCGAACAACTCATACATCGTGAAAAATAGCCTTGAGATAATGGCCCCTGCGGGTAATTTCGAATGCCTGCACGCCGCCATCCAGGGCGGTGCCAATTCGGTATATTTCGGAGTGGGCAAACTGAACATGCGTTCGCATTCGGCGAACAATTTCGCTCCGGAGGACCTCGCTGAGGTATGCCGCATCTGCCGCGAGGCCGGCATCAAGTCCTACCTGACCCTCAACATCGTGCTGTACAACGAGGATCTCGAGCCTATGCGCGAGACCCTGCAGGCCGCGAAGGCAGCCGGCATCACCGCCGTCATCGCCTCCGACATGGCAGCCATAGCGTACTGCCGCGAGATAGGCATAGAGGTGCATATTTCCACGCAGCTGAGCATCTCCAACGTGGAGAGCCTGCGCTTCTACGCTCAGTTCGCCGACGTGATAGTGCTGGCGCGCGAGCTCAAGCTGACCCAGGTCAAGGAGATCAGCCGCATCATAGACGAGCAGGGCATCAAGGGCCCTTCAGGCCGTCCGCTGCAGATCGAGATGTTCTGCCACGGTGCGCTCTGCATGGCCATCTCCGGCAAATGCTACCTCTCCCTGCACGAATACAATGCCTCCGCCAACCGCGGAAGCTGCTACCAGGTATGCCGCCGCGCCTACGAGGTGACGGACCTGGAGACAGGAAGCAAGCTGCAGATTGACAACAAATACATCATGTCGCCGAAGGATCTTTGCACCATCGAGTTCATGGACAAGATCATCGACGCGGGCGTGACCGTCTTCAAGATCGAGGGCCGCGCGCGCAGCAGCGAATACGTCAAGACCGTGACCCGTGCCTACCGCGATGCCGCAGATGCCGTGATGGCCGGGCAATATACTCCGGAACTCGCCGCCTCGCTCAAGTCAAGGCTGGAGACAGTCTTCAACAGAGGTTTCTGGGACGGTTATTATCAGGGCGCACGCCTCGGCGAATGGAGCGATGCCTACGGCAACCGCGCCAGCTGCACCAAGACCTACGTCGGCAAGATCACCAACTGGTTCGAGAAGCTGGGCGTGGCCGAGATCACCGTGGAGACAGGCTCATTCAAGCCCGGCGACCACCTGCTCATCACCGGCCCGACCACAGGCGTCATCGAAGCCGACGTCAAGGAAATACGCATGGAGGACAAGCCCGTGGCGGAAGCCGCCAAGGGAGATGTCTGCTCCATACTTGTACCCGAGAAACTGCGCCGCAGCGACAAAGTCTATCTTTTCCAGTAAACAAACGGAACTAAAGTGGTTCCTGACAAACACGGTCCCTTGGCCGGAGGGCATATAACGGAGGTCGGCGTTTGTCAGAGCCTCCTGGGAGTCGCTGACATACATTACCCCTTGCTACAAGGGCCCCAGAGGGCATCCGATGTAAGTCACAAACCAAGATACTCCTGTTGAGAGAGCCGGCTCCTGCTGGACAAACAGCCAGGGCGGCCCGGATGGGGTCGCCCTGAATCATAATCTTTCTAGGAATGATCAAAGCTGGCTGCCGGTGGACAGGATGTAGGAGTCCTGGAGGTAGCCGAGCTTCACCATCTTGTCATGGATGAGCATCGCTATCACCTTGTAGCCGACAGGGCGTGGATGGAAGCCGTCTTCGCTGTAGAACGAGTACGGGATATTGCCGTTGTTCAGATATGATGTGTCATCAGCGGTGGCGGTCATTCCCAAATATTTAAACAGCTCGTCAGCTCTGCTGCGAATCTCTTTGTTCAGGTTGAGATAGTGATCTCCGAATTTGGCCTTCATCTCGTTCTGGAACTGAGCGTCAGTACAGTGCAGGAAACTGTTGCTGAGCTTCGAAATCGGCTCGTGGAAGCCCAGGACAATGTATGGCTTCGATTCGCCGCCGGCGAAATCGACCATTGCGCGGACCTGGGAGATGAGCTGAAGGTAATCATTGTATCCTCCGTTCCTGCCGATATAGAAGATATTCACGTCGGCATTCTTCGTCACCGTGGCTCCGTAAGGCGTTATCCAGTCTCCGCTGACATCGCTGCAGGATTCCATAGGCGTGACCTTCACCAGGCCGTTGCTTACATTGCCGTCTTCAGCTGACAATGAACATTCCACACCGTTGATGACGCAAGGATTGATCAATCTCGGCAGAAGGAATTCAACGGAATCTATATCCCAACGGTACCAATGGGTTGTCTTTGGAAGCAGATTGGACTTGTTCTCCAATGTAATCTTCTTGCTGATCGTAGCGGTTGAGCCATAGCTGAGAGCATAGTTATCTGCGAATTTCCAGCGGATGGAGCCCTGCCTCATCATGATGTCATAAGACTTGTCTCCGCCTACGCCGCCATCATACAGAGTCCAGCCCCCGCCGAGGAATGAACGCAGATAGTCGGTGTAAAGCTGGCCTCCGTGGTAATGCGTGAAGCTGTCACCCCAGCAGGCGATGGTCTTGGTAGGAGTCTGCCAGGTGAATGAGCCGATGGCCTTTGTCGTTGTGTAGATCTTGTTGTGAGTCCAGTTGGCCGGGATATTGAGCTTTACAGGATTGGAATAATCGCTGTCCCCGACTTTCTGTATGCTTACGCTTATTTCCGGGTATGCTCCGTTCTTGTGCGCAATGACCATATTGAAGACGGTCGGGTCAGTCGGATCTGCAGAGAGTGTCACGCCTTCTTCCCCGCAGTCGAGAGTGACGTCCATCGAACCCCAGTTTGACTTCGTGCTGCGCTCGTTCCACATTCCGAAATAATAGTTCCCGCCATTGAAAACGGCAAGCGGGTCCTGATCATAGGTCTTGCCGCTTGCTGAAGCGGCTGTCTTGCCCAGCGCGTAGGTACCGGCGATATAGTAGCCGTTGGTGGAGGTGATCTTGATGCTCTTCACTTTTTCGCCTTCAGTTCCGTAGAGCTTCAGACGCAGGACAGTGGCAAGGCTTGTCATCTTCACATTGTCGAGGCTCTCGGTGACAGCATACATAGGCATTGTGTAAGGGGCCAGGCCGTCCGGGGAATATGTCTGCTTTGAAGGTACGCTGGCAAATAGATATGAGTAGCCGGTATTGGCATCGAACCTCTGGCCGAGGAAGGCTGCGGTACCGACGTCAGTCGTTCCTGAGTACATCACGATGTACTTTTCACCGGACGCAAGCGCACCGACCGGGGCTGAAGAGTAAAATGTGGCGGACTCGGATTTGTCATCCGTTGTAGTGTATATACTGTATGGCGCAGGTGCGCTGCCAGCCACCTTACCGGTGGTGGATACAAGCAGCTCATCGCCTTTAGTCCATTTGAACAAATTACCGTCAAGACAGGTTCTGGTATCAGGTTGCGGTGTAGCAAGCGATACGGTAAAACTGCTGACCGCCTCCGTGATTTCCGGAGCCAGTTCGGTTTGTGTGCAGGAAACCATTGCTGCAATGGCAGTAAGCAAAGCGCAGATTCGTTTCATAGTTGACAGCAATTAATTAAAATGTGATTTCTTCAGGATTGTTGAAACCGGAGCCGGCCGGAGTGCTTGCGGCATGCCAAGGAAATGAGTAGTCAGTACCGTCTATCTCCCGGGTCACAGGAGTGATGGCCTGAAGGGAGGTACCGTCGTACTGAGTGGCGGCATTAAAATTATTATTGGAGAAATACCCGCTCTTAATAACAATTCGATTGTTCGAACCTGTCGTATACCAACCTGTAATAGTGGATCCGGAATAGTATCCGCTGTTAACCGTCAAACTCGAATTGGCATTGCCCGTGCCGGAATAGAAGACATTGCCGGAATCTTTCTTATTCACGACGTTCGCGTCAGTAAATGTTGCTATTCCACATGTGTTAATATATGCGCCATAAGATCCATTGGCAATAAGAGTACTGTTTGTCAAATTGAATTTGCCATATTTTGCAAATGCACCCGATCCGCTTGTCGCTTTGATGACAGAGTTCCCGTTGACCGATATGGTACCCTTGTTTGCAGTACTGCTTGTGCCTTCCACGGACAGCGCATAGCCGGTACCGGTATATGTATATGTACTGTTGGTGATATTCAACGTGCCTGCTGTGGTGACATAAGAATTGCCGCCGTTGATAACACTGTTTTTTAATTCAACCGTTCCACCGGTCATATAGACTGATCCGCCATTGCCCGTATTGGTACAGCCGGATATCGTCACACCGTCAAAAGTGCTGGTTCCGCAGGTAGCGGACAGGAAACCGCCATCCTTCGCGCTGCAGCCGGATATTGTCGCGCCTGTTATGGCGATAGTTGAGCCTACACCGTTTGAGGCGTTGCCGCAGACAATTGCCCCACCGTAGCCGGATGCCTTACAATTCTCGATGGTGGCGCTCCCCACGGTAAGATTGCCCTTTCCGTACATATAAATCGCTCCTGCGTGGTATGAGGAGCTGCAGCCGGATATTGTCACATCATCACCAATCGTGACGTTGCCGTTCTCACTGAAAATTGCGCCACCGCCGTATGTACCTGTTGCACAGCAATTCTCGATTCTTGAGTTGCCTATCACATTGAGCGTCCCCTGGAGCCAGAGGGCGCCGCCGTTCTTCGAATAATTGAAATCCTTGACAATGCAGCAGTCCAAAGTCACTGTGTTGCCGTTCTCCACTCTCATCAGATTGTTGGATGATGATGTGCCCGGGCCCTTGAAAGTGACGTTTTTAAAAGTAATGTCGGAGTCTGATGTCGGATTGATTGATCTGTCATTTTCCAGCGATGATACTGTGATGGTATGGCCCAGTCCGTCAAAGGTGAACTTCTTGTTGGTTATCGGCCACTGTGCGGTCTGGCTGAAGTCCGCCAGCATCTCAACAATGCAGTTCGACTTAATGCCGGCATCAGGGACAGCGGAGGTGGCTGCTGTGATCTTCGTATTGTAAGTCCAGGTCTTGCCGGCGTCGGTGCTCGTCCTGAACTTGTAGATTGCGGACTCTGCGACAGTAAGGGTGGCAGGGGTGATGCAGGCGCGGGTGAAGGTCAGGGCCTTGTTGGAGCTGAACACGCGCCAGCCCTTGTTGGTCTTGACGATGAACTTCGTGCCGGTAGCATAAGTGCCTTCCGGTACGGCGAGATAAATCTTCGCAGCAGTGCTGCCGAGCGCGAGCGAATCCGCGATCTCCATGTTCACGTTCCCGGCATCGGAGCTGATACGTGCGGCGTCCCCATTCAGGGTGAATCCGCCGCTCATGCCTTCCGTGCTCTCGAGCGCTATGCCGCCGACTTTGAAGCCTGAGTCAGAAGTGGAAAGGATGAGTTCGAGAATTCCGCACAGATGCTTGAATGTGAGATTGGTGTCACTTGAGACTGCGCGCATCGGGGATGCGGCGATATTGTTTTCGACGTATATCTGTTCGGCCGGAAGAACGGCCTTTTCTGCCAGCGATGCCGGATAATACGCTTCAAAAGAGCCTTCTTCCGGCAGCATGTCTCCGCTGACATACTCGAAATCAGCGCTTGTGCCAGCCGCCTTCGCGGCATAAATGGCCGTGGCATCGCCACACTTGATTGAGATCTGATCGCCGGCGGCCCACTCCATCTGGAATGAATCGGTGAAGCCGGTACGTACATCCTCATCCGCTATTGAAACGTGGAAGACAGGATGGCCGTCAGTTCCATTATTGATTTCAGGTTTGATGTCATCCTGGCAGGCGCCCATGACAAGCAGGGAGAGCAGCAGGATTGATGATAAAAGTTTTCTCATTGTCATTTCCTCCTGTTTTAGTCGAAGTCTCCGTTATTAAAACCGTCAGTAGAATGTGTCCAGCTCTCGATAGTGCCGTTCTGTGAGCCTGCACACAGGGAAATCTGTGACCCGAGTTCAAATATTTCGCTCTCAGGTGTCCTGTAGGAAAGCAGCGTGCCTTGACCAGGACTGTTGAAATCTGTTTTCATCGTATATTGTAAAACCATTTGACCATAAATATACGAATTTTTGGCTATATAACATGACACTTCAGAACACTCAAGCAAAAATGCCCTGCTGGTTGTCCGAGCGTCCGGACGAGAACAACAGTGGGACTAAAGTGGTTCCTGACAAACACGGACCCCTGGCTGGAGGGCATATACCGGCGGATGGCGTTTGTCAGAGCCTCCTGGGAGCCGCTGACAAACATTACCCCTTGCCGCAAGGGCCCCGGAGGGCATCCGGTGTGAGTCACAAACTGAGATACTTCTGCAGAGGGAGCTGCAAATCTTCGCCTTTATCTGACAGTGATCTTCTGGATCAGGGTCTCGCTGCGGTCGGAGAATTTGGCCACGCACTTGATGGTGTGCTCGCCGGCCTTCAGAATCACGTCGCTGTCCTTGACAAGGGTGCCGTCAAAATACCACTTGGTGGAAGACGGAGCCTTGTTGATGTTGATGAGCCTGAGAGGCAGCAGATCACCCGCATTGTATGTCGCGGTGGCGTTGACTTCGATGAAAGGCACGTGATATACGGCGTAGGCATCCACGCCCTTGCAGGTTTCATACATGGGAATTTTCTCCCACTGACCCTTGGCATTCCTGAAGCAGTAGATGATGTTGTCACCTATCTGAAGGTTCTTGGCGGCATTCGGGGAGAGCCTGCAGATCTCTTCGGCGGAGAAGCCGTATTCCGGATACACTTCACCGCCATCAGTCGCTGATACCAGTTCCTTGATATTGCCGTTCCTGTCAGCAAGGATGAATGCATAATCGGTGTTCATGGTATATGCACCGAAATTGTACACTCCATTGACACCCATCAGGAAGGAAACGGTGCCGATTGTTCCGGACTTGAGGACGAGACCGGCAGTGCCGCTGTCAACATAATGATACATCATGGACCTGGCCGTACCGCCCTCGTTTTTCTTCAAGCCGAAGATACAGTCCTGATTGTATCTGAAATCATATCCATCCACGATGAAGGATGAGATGGCAAACCAGCCGTTACTGATGCCGTCCCAGCCCCAGTTGACATAGAAATAATCATTTGCCTTGTAGCCGTCAACCACGAAGCAGTGGCCTCCGTCATCACCTTCACCTCCGTATATCATAGGTCTTCCGGCATCAATCTCGGCACGCATCATCGCCGCCCAGCGGCTGTCGCTGTACTGCTCGCGGTAGAGAAGCACTGCGGAAGAATCGTAATCCATGTAACGGACCAGGGCCGGGATGACGTCCTGATCATAAGCCGCTGTTCCGAAAGTGTTTTTGCCATCCATGCCGTTGAATTCCGACTTGATCATCACTCCCACATCGAACATCAGCTGCGCCACCTGGCTGGCGGCTGAAGAGGTATAACTCATATTGTAGTTCTTCGCCATCTTGCTCCAGTCGTAGATGGCGGTGAGAGCATGTCCCGTCTGGGTGCGGACGTTCCCCCTGTCGGTCTCGTATTTATAGTCAGGCAGGGTGCCGTGACCCTGGGAAGGCCACTTGTGGTGGTACATCACCTCGCAGGCGGCGGTGCAGACGCAGCCGGTCACTGACTGCTGGTTGTCCACCTTCGGAAGCAAATTGTTGAAAGGTCCGTCCTGACCCCAGGCCGGAGTGCTGAGCGTGACCTGGGCCGCGCGCCTAACGTCCCCACGGGAGACATTGTTCCACAGTTCATCAGCCTTGGCAGTGCCCGGAGCATTCCCCTTGCGCAGCGAGGCGATCTGTGCCTTGTAGAAATCAAACCAGCCGCGGATTTGCGCAGGCATGCCTTCGACCTTGAAGTTTCCCGTTTCCGAAAATCCGAGCACGGGACGCGCGGCGTCCTCGCCGCTGATGATCACGAAACCGCCGGAAGCATTGTTGTACACATAGAACGCAGGCTCCTCATCGGCTCTGGTCAAGGCATCGCGTCCGTCCCAGGCGAGGGTCAGCAACGCGCCTGATGACCTGGTATTGCCGGATGCGAAGAAGTTGCGCGCCGTTTCGGCCGCCCTGTTCTGTGATACGGTATCCGCATAGGAGCACAGTGCCATGCAGAAAGCCATCATCGATGCAAATATCCTTTTCATGACATTACTCCTTTGTTACGATATAACCCATTGAATTCGCTTCGTCAAGCAGCCAGAGCTTCTGGCCCTCAACCTTGACCACCTTCACGGTGAAGGTGCCGGCGGCAATCTCATCCTTGCCGTAGGAGACCACTGTCAGCTGCACATTGCTGCCCGCGGCGGCCGTGGAAGGCCACTGCATGGCCACTGAATAGCCCTGCGCATAGTTCTGCACGCGGAACTCGTAGCTGTCGGAGAGCGTGGCTACGGCGTACTGGTTGACGCCTTCCTCGTACTTGCAGAGATATGAGGCGGTGCCGCAGTCATAGACTCCGAGCTCCGTCAGCCCGCTGATATCGCCTGATGGCTCGCCGACCACCGCCCTGCCGTCAGCGACGAGAGCGGCGATTTCGAGAGGCATTCCATATCTGTAGCCCATCTGGAAGGTCTTGGAGGAAGTCAGGTCTATCTTCACGCAGTGCCTGTCAGTATTGACCCTGACATCCAGCTTGTCACCGGAGGCAACATCGGCGTTGACGAACATCCAGCCTTCCACCGTGGTGCCGGCGCCGAGCTGAGGCTCGCCGTCGAACTTCAGGCTGAGCTTCGAAGATGCGCCCTGCGCGAATGCCAGGGCAGCGGAAGGATCCGCCAGACTGAGGGTGTAGGCGCCCGCCAGAGATCTGCCGGCCACTGCAAGCGATATGCTCCTGAGCCTGTCCCCCTCCAGGGAGGCATCCGGAGTCAGAGTGAAGTGCAGAAGCACCATCTTCTGTGTGAAATCAAATACGAAACCTGCATTCCGGTCATCGCTGGCGAGGGAGCCGACCTTGACGTCCAGGCTCATGTCAGGAGCGCCGCCCCGCTGAATCTGGGTGTCCGGCAGGAAAAGGGACACCGTGCTGGCCGTGACAGCCGCATCGGCATCATAAGGGAAATATGCATACTTAGGCGTACCCGTTGCCGAGCCCTTGAACACGCCTTCTGTGGAACCTGCGCATGAAGACTCCAGCGTCAGGTTGACGTTCTTCACAAGGTCGGTGAACACACCGATATTGTCGCCCTCGCTCCACAGGACCGTGCCTCCGTCGGAAGCGAGGGATGTCCGGCTTTCATTTGAGGCAAGACGACCAGTCACCGTGATGGCGGAGGACCTTCTTGAAGTCAGGCCCTTCATCTCAGACTCTGGCCCGTTCTGGCAGCCGCACACGATTGCGAGCAGCAGGGCCGTGATGGACAGTGTTCTTCTCATCGCAATCATTGTATCGGTTTCAAGTCAAATATATCGCCACCGGGTCCGGTCATATCAAAGACATTGCCTCCGTCCTGATAGGAGGAGGCAAGCATGGAGCCCGGTTCAAGCAGCGCGACACCTGTCAGCGGTGCCGAATAGGTATGCTTTATCATTTCCATTTGTCAATAGCATCGAAGAGCTGGGTGTCCACCCGCATCAGAACGGCCTCGCCACCCTGCTGATAATAATACTTGACGGCAATCTCTTCTTCGAGCAGAGGGATGATCTCGTCCTTCTTGAGCTGCAGCATGGTGCGCTTGTCGATGTTGGACTTTGCCCTGAGGGCGTCAATCTCAGCCTTGTACTGGTCATAGAGTCCGTCATTCTTCGCGGCGTCCTCGAACTGGTCGAGGACTGCGGATACTGAACCGCGGCAGTCGAAGTCCTTGCCTTCGGCAAATTTGATGAAATCTTCATATTCGGCGTCCGTGAGGTGGAAATCCTCAGGAGCCGGAATGCTCTCGTGAGTCTTGTAATACTTGATGGAATATTCGCCCAAGATGTCATTGTAAACGAGTGAATACGCCGGACGGCTGTAGAGCTTCGCGGATGACTCGATGTCAGGGGTGACACCGCCGCCGTCATACACGCTGCGGCCGAGCCTGGTCTTGAACTCCTTCTTGAGGGAATCAGGCACCGCACCGACGCTACCGTCCTCATTGCGGTGGCTGTAATCGAGAGCCTGCACGCAGCGGCCGCTCGGTGTGTAATATTTGCCCGTGGTCAGCTTGACATTGCCGTCATACGGGGTCTGGAGTACGGACTGTATGAGTCCCTTGCCGAAGGTGCGCTTGCCGGCGATGGTGCCGCGGTCGAGGTCCTGCATCGCTCCCGCGAAAATCTCGGAAGCGGAGGCGGACATGCTGTTGACCATCACCATTATCGGCAGGAGGGTGTCAACCGGCTCCTTCCTGGTGAAATATTCCTTGTTCATATGAGGGTCGCGGCCCTTGGAGGATACGACGAGAGTGCCCTTCGGAACGAAGAGGGAGAGCATCTCTATGGCCTCGTCCATGATGCCGCCGCCGTTGTCGCGGAGGTCGATGACAAGCCTCTTGATGCCCTTTTTCTTGAGGTCGATCAGGCTGGCGCGGAATTCATCGCTGACCTTGTCGGTAAATCCGGTGACGCGGATGACGCCGATGGAGTCGCGGATGATGCCGCTGTATGCAATGTCGGAGACGTGTATGCGCTCGCGGGTGACGGTCACGTCAAGCGAGTCGCCTGTACGGCCCTTGGTGATGCGGAAAGTGACGTCAGTACCCGGCTGGCCCTTCATCTTGGCGGAGCTCTGCTCTGAGGTCTCACCTATGACGCTCTGTCCGTTGATGAACCAGATGGTATCGCCCGGCTGCAGCCCGGCCTTGACGGCAGGGGAGTTGGGATAAGGCTCGAATATCATCACGCCGCCTTCAGGACGCTTCTTGATGAGCGCGCCTATGCCGCCGTATGCGCCGGTGGTCATCAGTTCGAAATTCTCCTCATCATCTTCGGTGATGTAGGTGGTATATGGGTCCAGGGACTGCAGCATCGCCTCTATGCCCCTTGGCATAATCTTGTCAAAATCAACCGTATCCACGTATGAGGACGCAAGGTGCTTGAGTATGGCATGCTGGATGTCCAGGTTCTTGCCGAGATTGAAATCATTGGTCTGGGCATCCATGCCGGAAGCGCAGACAAGAGCGACCAGGAATGATAGGCCGAATCTTTTTGCTATTTTATTCATACTTTTGCAAATATAAACAATTTTATACTATGGATATCATCTTCGCTTCTGCCAACAGAAACAAACTGGTCGAGGCCCGGGCAATTTTCGGACCAGACTTCAACATACTGCTTCCGGAAGACCTCGGATTCACCGAAGACATACCGGAAACCCACGAGACCATCTACGAGAATTCAGTGGAGAAGGCCAGGTTCGTGTGGGACCTTTTCCACAAGCCGTGCTTCTCAGATGACACAGGACTGGAGATCGACGCCCTCGGCGGCGAGCCGGGTGTATATTCCGCACGCTATGCGGGCGAGCCGAAGAGCCCTGTGCGCAACATCGAGAAGGTGCTCGCCAGGATGGAAGGCGTGCCTGCGGACAAGCGCACGGCGCGTTTCCGCTGCGTGGTGTCATACATCGACGCGGAAGGGCAGCTGACCACATTCGAGGGCACCTGCGAGGGACATATCAACTTCGCGCCGGCCAGGACCGAAGCTTTCGGATACGACCCGATATTCATCGCCGAAGGCTATGACAAGACCCTCGCGGAAATCTCCATAGAGGAAAAGAACGGCATTTCGCACCGCGGCAAGGCAATGGACCAGCTGGTATGCCATCTGTCACAAAATCTCAAGCGATAGTCCTCCATCTCACCCGTCAGGGGGACTCGGGGGCGGTGCTTCACGTGATCGATTCAGTTGCGGGAAGGCAGGGCGTGTTCGTGCGCGGACTCGGCAAGGGCCGCGGCGTCTCGACAGCCACATTCCACAGCCTGGCAGTCATCGACATGGTGACCTTCGCCTCTCCGAAAAGCTCCCTGCTGTACCTGCGCGAATGCACGCCTGTCCTGCAGCTGGACGGCCTGCGCACGGACATCAGCAAGAGCACCACGGCGCTGTTCATCAGCGAAGTGCTCTACCGCAGCCTGAAAAATGATGACGGCGACCCCGGACTCTGGTCCTGGCTCGCCGAAATGATAGTGGCGCTGGATTCGCTGCAGGGCTCCGCAGCCAATTTCCACCTCTGGTGGATGGCCGGCTACTGCATCAAGTCGGGCTTCCGCCCCAATGACAACTGGTCCGGGGAACGCCCCGTCTTCGATATCGTCTCCGCGCAGTTCATCCCGGCTTGCGGAAGCTGGGATGCCGAGGACAGACGCTTCGTGGACGAGAAACAGCTCTTCAGCGCGGAGGACTCCCGCCTGCTGCACCTCATGCTCTCGACAGGCCTCAACGAAGCGCTCGCCATACCGCTGAGCTCCTCACGCCGCCTCTCCTTCGCCCGCCGCATGCTCGACTACCTCTCCTACCGCTTCGGCTGCGACCTCAACGTCAAATCCCTCGACGTCCTGCACGAGATATTCCGCTAAGGGCGCCTTTTGCTGAGATATCTTTTGCTCAGAACTTCCCGGAAAGGCAGCATCATGCGACCCGGGCGACCATCATTGCTTTGCTGCACAAAATCGTCGTTTTTGTGCAGCAAAGTGCAGCCAAGGACTCAGCCGTGCACAAAAAGTCGGTTTTTGTGCAGGAAACGACGCTTCGGCGACAATCGCTGCACATTTTCGCGAATTTTGTGCAGCAATGCCAGAAGATACTTTCTTTTTATTAGATTTGCGGCAGTTGCCAAGTGGCGATTGATAATAAGTGGACGATGAAACGCAACGAACTTTATCAAAAGGACAATTCAGCCCTTTCCTTCAACAATCAGGAGAACATCTGCGAAACGCTGTTCAACCAGCTCAGACCCTTTCACCATCTGAGCACTCCAGAAGATTTTGAGATTATTTTTACAAATGATGAGGATTTCCGGGCAGGAATGATCATCATGTGCATCTGCGCCGTGCAGTTCCCTCATCTTCGTATATTAGCCTTCCAGCTGATGTCCAATCACTTGCACATCATTTTGTCAGGCAGGTCGGAAGAGGCCGCCGCTTTTTTTGATCTGTACCGGAAACTGCTGTCACGATATCTGGACGCGAAAGGCAGGAGCACCAGCCTGAGCAGATGGGAGCCGGACATACGCCCCGTGGACTCGCTGGAAAATCTGCGCAATGTGATAGCCTACGACAACCGCAACGGATATGTTGTCTGCCCTTACGACACTCCCTTCAGCTATCCCTGGGGTACAAGCAACCTGTATTTCTCCCCGGACGCAAAAATGCGCTATTACGAAAGCACGCGTCACATTACCATAAGACAGATTGTTGATATCATCCACAGCCGCAAATTTGACAATGTCAGCGGCCTGACTATGGTTGACGATATCGTTTCTCCCTTGGCTTTCTGTGACATCAGCGCCGGTGAACGCTTTTTCAGAAATGCCAGACACTATTTCGCGAAAATATCCAAGGACCTGGAATCATTAGTTGCAATCGCGCAGGGTATCGGGGACAAAATCTATTATACTGACGATGAACTTTTCAAGGCGGTACAGAGGATAAGTATATCAAAATACGGCACCAGTTCACCAAGCACCCTTGACAAAAAATCGAAGCTTGAACTGGCTGCAACGATGCACCATCAGTACAATGCCTCCAACAAACAGATCATCAGAATCCTCCGGCTCGAAGAGTCCATAGTCAGCAGTCTCTTTCCCAGCAAAAGGTGATTGAAGGGATTACTTGCTCAGATATTTTTTTACGGCTTCCCAGTCCGGGAATGACTCGGAGCGGAACAAAATCAGGCGTTCTCCGAAAGAGTCCGCACCATGAGCGGTCCTGTCATCAATCAATAACGACGAGCCGTCATTCAGAAGATCTTTTGCATGCGTCATTATGACCTTCTTATGAAAGATATCATCAAAATGTTTCGTCACCCAGGTGATCTTGTCGCCCCATGCGGAAGGATTCTTCCAGGGCGCTGTGGTCAATATCCAGCAGTCATATTTCCCGGCAAGGGCTCTTACTGCATCAATTGCTCCCGGCATGGGATCCATTTTCGAGAACACCCCGGGGATATCATCATAATGCCCCTCATATTCGGCCACAATGGAGCTGTCAACCCTGGACACTCCGGACAAGAAGTCCACCAGAGTTCCGTCCATATCAAAGTAAAGTTTTGTCTTCATACCAGAAAGTTACAAAAAATAACACATATGGCCCAGCCTCTGCCGCCAGTGTGCACAAAAAGCCAGTTTTTGTGCAGCAAACGAGTCTCGAGTGCCAATCCGTGCACATATTCGTCGTTTTTGTGCAGCAAAGCGCAGCCGAGGACTCAGCCTGTCTTTAACTGAAAAAGGTTGACTCACAACAAGAGTTAACAATGTTCAT
>JAKSJG010000003.1 GCA_024398365.1 Bacteroidales bacterium
TTGAATAACTTACAAAAGTAATAATTATTTCGCAAAGATATAAAGAAAGAGGGCCGCCGTCAGGCGACCCTCTCATATGGTTTTCAATTTTTTCTTACAATGAAGCAACCATTATCAGGATGATGACAACCGGCACCACATACTTGATGATGAAGAACTCCATATTGACGAACCATTCCGGTATATTCAGCGTGCCATGGTTGGTGAGTTCCTCGCGGAATATGCCCTTGCCGAGTTTCCATCCTATGAATATGACTGTCAGCAGGGCGCCTATGGTCATCATTATGTTGGCGGAAGTGTAGTCCATGAAGCTCAGGAAGTCCATGCCGAATACCTTGAGTCCCGGTACTGCGCCCTGCGAGAGCGAGCATAGTGAACCGACAACGCATATCAGCGCGAACACGAGTGCGAGGGCAACGCCTCTTTTCATCTTGAATTCCTGGATGAGATAGGCCAGCATCACCTCAACAAGCGAAATCGCCGAAGTCAGGGCTGCCAGCAGCAGAGCCAGGAAGAAGAGTATGGCCACGATGCTGCCCAAAGGCATTTTCTCGAATATCTGAGGGAGGGTCAGGAAGACGAGACCCGGACCGGATTCAGGATTGCCGCCGAAGGCGAATACTGCCGGCATTACGGCGCAGCCTGCAATGATGGCGAAACTGGTATCTGAGATCGCCGTGATGACTGAGCATCTGGTGGCGTTCTCGTCAGGGGAGGCATAGGATGCGTAGGTGACCATGCATCCCATTCCGAGCGACAGCGAGAAGAAGGCCTGTCCCAGTGCGGCTATGAGCGTGTTTCCGGTGATTTTGGAGAAATCAGGCCTGAACAGGTACCTGATACCTTCTCCGGCTCCCGGGAGGCACATCGCGTAGATGGCGATGAACAGCACCAGGAAGAATAGCGTAGGCATCATCACCTTGCAGAACTTCTCGATACCGCTCTTGACGCCACCCAGAAGTATGACCGCGGTCATGATCATGAAGATGACCATGTAGATGATCGGAGGCCAGGTGGTCTCCACACAGTTCGAGAATATGCCTGCGAAGTCAGGTGAATTTGCGCTGCTGAACTGGAAGCCCAGGGACCTCACCAGGTAGTTGGTGCTCCATCCGCCCACTACGCAATAGAAGGACATCAGAACGAATGCGGCGGCAACGCCGAGAATGCCCACCCAATGCCATTTGCTGCCCGGGGCGAGTTTGCGGAACGCACCCACGGGGTTGGACTGGCTGCGTTTTCCAATCACGAATTCGGAAAGGAAGATAGGCAGGCTGATAAGCAGCACGATGGCCAGGTATATCAGGATGAATGCAGCGCCGCCGTTCTCACCCACCAGGTAAGGGAAGCGCCAGATATTGCCAAGGCCCACGGCCGATCCGGCCATAGCCACGATTACTCCGAAAGAGGAGAATTTGCTATTGTCTTTCATATACTAAAAATTCGAAGTCAAGGTTGCACTCGTCATCGTGCATGATGCCGCCTGTGGATACAAGGGTCCATTCGGCCGGGTCAAGTTCAGGGAAGAATGTGTCAGCGTCCTCCACTACCGTGTGGATGCGGGTGAGATATACGCGGGTGGCCATAGGGAGGGCCTGGCGGTATGTGTAGCCTCCGCCAATGATGAATGCGCCCTCTCCGGCGGCTTCAACGGCGTCCTCAAGGGATGCGAAGAAGCGCACGTTGTCGTGCTGCGGCTCCGGCAGCGGTTCGAGGCTGATCACATAGTTCTGTCTGCCCGGCAGCGGTCTGCTGCCCAGTGACACCCAGGTCATGTAGCCCATTATCACGGTATGGCCGAGGGTGGTGCGCTTGAAGTATTTGAAGTCTTCGGCGATGTGCCACGGTATGCCGCCCTTGCGCCCTATGGCGTTGTTCTCGGCTGCGGCAAGTATCATGTTGAGCTCTTTCATACTGCTATCGGTGCTTTGATTGTCGGCCACGGGTCGTAGCCTTCAAGTGTGAAGTCTTCATATTCGAAGGAGAAGATATCCTTCTTCTCCGGGTTGAGTATCATCTTCGGCAGGGCTCTGGGCTCGCGTGAGAGCTGCTCCTGCACCTGGTCCATGTGGTTGAGGTAGATGTGCGCGTCGCCGAGTGTGTGCACGAAATCCCCGGGCTCGTAGCCGCAGGCCTGAGCTATCATCATGGTCAGGAGGGCATAGGAGGCGATGTTGAAAGGCACGCCGAGGAAGCAGTCCGCGCTGCGCTGGTAGAGCTGGCAGGAGAGTCTGTTGTCCGCCACGTAGAACTGGAACATCGCGTGGCATGGCGGCAGGGCCATGCGGTCCACCTCTCCCGGATTCCAGGCCGACACGATGTGGCGGCGGCTGTCAGGATTGTGCTTCAGCTGCTCCACAACATTCGCCAGCTGGTCTATGGTACCTCCGTCAGGGGTCGGCCAGCTGCGCCACTGGTGGCCGTAAACAGGTCCCAGGTTGCCGTCGGCATCAGCCCACTCGTCCCAGATGGTCACGTTGTGGTCGTGCAGATACTTGATGTTGGTGTCCCCGGCTATGAACCAGAGAAGCTCGTAGATGATGGACTTGAGATGCACTTTCTTGGTGGTCAGCAGCGGGAAGCCTTCGGCCAGGTTGAAGCGCATCTGGTATCCGAAGATACTCTGCGTGCCGACACCGGTGCGGTCCGATTTGACCGTGCCGTTTTCGCGTATGTACCGCAGAAGGTCCAGGTATTGTCTCATATTCAGAAAATAAATTGCAAGTTTAGCAATTTTTTTCTGAAAGATGAAGAGTATCCGGCTATCGCATCGGGTATGTCACAATGCCGTGGAGGGCGAGGGCTTCTTCGACTGAGAGCGTGCAGTGTCCGCACCACATGCGGTCCTTGACGATGTCCGACCAGAGATAGTTGTCCCAGATATTCTTCTTGAAGACGTATATGGAAAGCTTGTCATCCGGTCCGTAGGTCTCGATAGGAGTGACGTAACTGTCGTTGCTGTCGAATGTCAGAATGCCGGAAGAATGCGGCAGCAGCTGGGTGACGGCGATTTTCTGCCACTCTGAGAGTTCGGAAGGCAGGTTCTCCGCGCATTCCAGCTCCGGGATGAACCATACTGTCGTATCTGAAGAGAAGTTCCTGAGCGTGAGGACATCCTTGGAAGTCTCATAGTATCTGTCATCGTAGTAACCGCTGTCGTAAGAATAATCTTTGTTGCAGGCTGCAGCCATCAGGGCCACAGCGGCTGTCATTATCAGGAATATGGTCTTTTTCATGGTGCTTATCTTATCTTTTCAATGAGACGTCCGATATTGATACCGATGCCGGCGTTGATGTTGAACACCGGTGCGAGGCTCCATCTGTCCGTACTTGTGGTCATGGAATTCAAATCCTTCTCCCACAGGTCCGCCGCGTCAGCATAGGACAGGGCTTCAACCCAGTTGATTGGAGCATACTTCTGCATCGACCGGGTGTATTCGCATTCCAGGCTGACTTTTGCCGGAGACCACAAAAAGCCCGGCTGCACGAAGAAATAAACCGTATTGTTTATGCCGTATGTCAATTGGAGGTCAGCGGAGATTATGAACGGGGAAGGATATTCATAAGTCGGATACCGGTCGATCAGATAGTCTTCCGATACATCTTTTCCCACAGGCCTGTAGGAAAAATACTCCGGTCCGGTACTGCCGTCACGGCTCCTGCGCTCGAAACTGAAATTCGCAGCGGAAAGGCTCCCGACGCCGATTCCGGCCGAAGGGATGATGCTGAACTGACCGATCTCCATACGGTATGCCGCACCGATTGTCAGGGCACCCTCGAAGCCGGAGTCATAGTTACCCCTGTTGAATCTGTAGAGATATTTCCCGCCGTCAGCCTGATTGAGCGCTCCGAAATATTCGCGATCGGCGGCGCCGGCATAACAGCTGCCTATTTTTGCAAAGGCACCCCAGTGTTCCGAGAAGAAGCAGGTGTAGCGTATGTTCACATTGCCACCCGTGGCTGTGCCGTGTGCCGTCCCTGCGTTTCCTGTGCAGGAGAACGGTGCCATGGATGCCCCTCCGGCGAATTCAAAATAATGATCCTGTGCCGCCGCAGTTCCTACCATTGCCATAAATGCGGCGAACATCAAAGCAATCTTTTTCATGTTCATGATAATTGTGCGAAGAATGATTTTTCAATACAAATAACGGCAATATCCATCAAATCCTGCATAATAATGTCGAAAATGTTAATGGTTACCGGCTATGTGCGTCAGAGTGATATATGATAGGAGCATCCGGCACCCATTTCAGCTCTATCACTTGAGTGTGACGGCTATGGGCAGGTGGTCGCTCAGACCGCCGTTGTATTTCGGGCCCACGTAGGTGCGGCGCGGCTTTTCGCCTGTATAGGCGCGGTCCTGCTCCAGCAGGAAGGCCGGCTTGAAGATGCTGAAGCGGCAGCGCGCCGTGTCACTGACGAAGCATTGGTCTATAAGCTCCCAGTTGCCGCGGTACTTTATTGTCCCTTCGCCGCGCGCGGCAAATGGCTCGGAGAGGTTATGCAGCGGCAGATGCACGTTGTCAGGAGTGTCGTTGAAATCCCCCATGGCCAGGATGAAGGCCGCGCTGTCACAGCTCCGTATCGAATCGCAGGACGCCTCCAGCATGCTCCGGGCCGCCTCGCGCCTTGCATCGGAAAGCTCCGCTCCACCGCGCTTGGACGGCCAGTGATTGACGAAGATGTGGATGGTGTCACGGCCTGCTGCAGACATCTCCGGGAGACCGCCGCCCGATAGCCCTGGAGCGGACTTTTCTCCCAGGATAACTCCCTTCACATAGAGTATGTCGCGGGTCGCAAATTCCTCCGAGACCCTGATGGAGCGCACGTCCAGCGGCTTGAAGCGGCTCTTGCGGTAAATCAGCCCCACGTCTATGCCACGCGCATCCGGAGAGTCCCTGTGAATGATGTCGTAATCCAGCTTCTCCAGCGGAGTCTCGCGCAGCAGCTGCCTCAGCACCATCTTGTTCTCCACCTCAGCGAATGCGGCTATCGCCGGCACTTCGCCATAGCTGCCCGCTGCCAGCAGCACCTTCGCTATGCCGTTGCGCTTGCGCTCGAAGCGTCGCCAGCTCCAGCGCTTCTCCCCGCGCGGCGTGAATTCATCATCCATCGTCAGCGCATCATCAAACGGATCGAAATAGTTTTCCAGATTCCAGAAAACAATGACTGTCACGAATGTTGTGACCCAAAAGAAAAATCTCCTGCACATTTTTCTCCTAATTTTTGGGTGCCCGGCATCTGCTTCAGACAGTACCCGAAGCTGGATGTTCGGGACCCAAAGGCCGAAATGAAGGCTTGGGTGCTCGAGACCATCGCCAAAGGTCTCTCCAAGGCACATAGCCGATACCCAGACTCAACAATAACTTTTTATCTCCATCTCCGGAAGTCTTACCAATGTGGACAACTGCCGGAAAGACAGGTGGTACTCCCGACGCAGTTTCTGAGCCAGCATCAGACGCTGCTTGCTGTTGAGCCTGCGGATGTCTGCTGTGCCGAACAGTTCCCGGCTACATTGGCTGCAGAGCATTCTAGCCTCAAAATCTTCCAAGGTCACACCGCGGTACTCAGCTATCCTGGACATCATCTCCTGCCATTGTTTTTTGCTCATTGAGCAGAATGCCCGGAAGCAGTTGTGGGTCTTGTATATGGCTTCGAACATATCCACGGCGATATAATTGGTCGGCAGCAGAAAACCTTGGCAGAACAACCAGTCGTCGGGTACGGAACAGGTCTTGCAAAACAGCAGCCTGTCCTTTTTCTTCCTGCTCAATTCAGCGATCTTGTGCGCCTTGAGAACTTCCCCGTTGTCTGATATCATCCAGATAGGGATATGTCTTCGAGGCCTGAAGTACATTGAACCTGTGCCATAGGGATAATCATACGGCATAACTTTCTTGCCGTCCTTTGTCGGCTGAATGACAGTGTAGGCCCCGACCCTCATCAGGTGTTCATTGTCCGTGACGGGTATTGCCTCAAGATTGAGGGATACACCATCTGAATCACCTCTGCTTGACACGACATGCCTCATATATGTCTTCTCGTATCTGCGGGCGAACTGTTCGCATGCCAGCCTTGTGCCATACAGCAGCAAATGTGGGTGAGAGTCCTCGATGGAAAATGACAGAACGGCGACTTCATCGTAGAAATCTGCGGCGCAGACGCCAACGATGTTGAAGGCGGCATGATAATCGTTCTGTGACTTGATGAAATTGTGTCCCTCAGATCCAAATGAACACAAGTGATAGTAACCCTTGGCCAGGCATATGTCGGTATTCTCCATAATACTTATCTCCCTCCACTTACCAAAGCACAAATATAACTCACAAAATGGGTTCTGTCAACCCCCATGTTATGGGCTTCTGTAGCGGGAGGCTGGCACCCAAGGGCCCAAATCGGGGCTTGGGTGTCGGGCACATGCCCGGCAGGCATCTCAGAGGCCTGCCTCCGGAACCCATATCTACATATTCAGTTTCCGGGCTTCCTTTTAACTTATCCACGTATTTATCACTTCCGGCTCTCCATCCCAAGGGACAAAATAGATGTTACCGTAATATGTCATACGGCCAATTTCGATAATGTATCCATCATTCCCAACAATAAACGAGGTGATCTGGGGATACGACAGGAAATACCAGAACTCATCCCAATGAGAAATAGAGGTTGGGACATACTCCTCAATCAGCGCAATGCGTTTCCTCAATTCCATCCAATCCTTTTCGCTTACTTTTCTATAGTCCTTAAAGGATGTACCGTCTGTCTTGATGACTTTATGCACAGGCTCCTCCAAGAAATCACTAAGGAGCTTCTCCGCTTTTTCAGAAATATAGACAACTTCTTCATCAGAATCAAGCACAGGCGTGAAAGAAGTAATAGCTACAGGTAAAACTTTTTTGCCTAATATTTTATCGGCATATGGCTTCAGGTCACAGTCATACCTTGTAACTTCAACAGTCATTGGCAATGATATGAACCTGGAAGGTTGCTCCTTTGCCATATACTCCTCTTTGAAATGTTTAACAAAGATAGCGTTATAATCTTCGTTGACCACAACCCCGTTCCTGTAAAGCTTTGACCATTCTTTTAGTTCAGTAAAGAAATTATCTATATTCCCATAATCCAAACTCCTCTCGGTTGGGAAACATGTAATATTCGAAATGTCTTGCTGGGCATGTATCTCTGCATTATCTCCCAAAATAAAGGATAATATGATCAGGAATGTGGCGTAATGTTTTTTCATGATACAAATATTCAGGTTTCACTTCTGCGCAAGGTAAAACTTCATAAGCCTGTGGCCGTCGAACGAAGTTTCGTTCTGAAAGAGAAGCAAAATCCCCGCCACAGAGATGTAGCGGGGACCTGTAAGATGTTATCAGAGGTTTTATTCGCTGTCGGCGAGTTCGCCGGCAACCTGCAGGAGGGCGCTGTAGACAGGGCCGTCCTTGATGGCGGCAGGCTTGCCTTCGTCACCGCCTTCGCGCACGCTCTGCACGAGAGGTATCTGGCCGAGGACCTTGAGACCGTATTTCTCGGCCATGGCCTTGCAGCCGTCCTTGCCGAAGATGTAGTACTTGTTGTCGGGGAGCTCTTCCGGTGTGAACCACGCCATATTTTCAACGAGGCCGTAGATAGGCTTGTTGATCTGAGGGTTGCGGAACATGTTCACGCCCTTCTCCACGTCGGCGAGAGCCACAGCCTGAGGTGTGCTGACGATGACTGCTCCGTCGAGAGGAATATCGTTGACCAGGGAGATATGGATGTCGCCTGTTCCCGGAGGCATGTCGATGAGCAGGAAGTCGAGTTCGCCCCAGCGCACCTGCTGGATCATCTGCTTGAGAGCAGTGCAGGCCATCGGGCCGCGCCAGATAAGCGCCTGCTCGGGACGGGCGAAATATCCGATGGACATCCACTTGACGCCGTATTTCTCGACAGGGATGAAGATCTCCTTGCATTCGTTGGTGATCTCCTCATTGGCGGTGAGCCTGTTTCCGTCCGGACCGTAAACCTCGATCTCGGGCATCACGCCTTCGGTGCCGGTCATTTTAGGTACTGACGGGCCGTAAACGTCTGCGTCAGCCAGACCGACGCGGTAGCCCTGGCGTGCCAGAGTCACTGCAAGATTGACGGCAACTGTTGATTTGCCCACGCCGCCCTTGCCTGAAGCGACGCAGATGATTTTGCCCACATCCTTAAGCAGATCATTGTTCAGATCAAGTATCGGAGCCTTTGGCTTCGGCTTCGGAGGATTGGGATTGTAAGGACCTTTGATATCGAACTGGTTCATAATATTATCTTTCAAAAATTCAATGCAAAGTTACCATAAAAACCAGTATTTCCGAAAAAATGCGAACTTTGTGCAGATGAAAAGGAAGATTCTCATAGTGCCGGACAAATTCAAGGGCAGCGCTTCGGCCGCCCAGGTTGCAGATGCCATCGAAAAGGCGTTCCGCAGCCGCGCAGTGTTCGGCCGGGATACCGCGAAGCTGATAATCGAAAAGCTGCCTCTCGCAGACGGCGGGGACGGCTCGATGGACGTGCTGAAAAGGGCTTTGGGCGGAAAGGTCACCACTGTGATGGTGCCCACCTGCGATGCCCTGCGCCGTCCCGTTGAGGCCCCGATGCTGCTGTTCGATGACGCGGCATTCATTGAAATGGCCAGTGTGTGCGGTCTGGCAATGCTTTCCCGCGAGGAGCGCAATCCTGAGCTCACCACCACCTTCGGGCTCGGTCTGATGCTCGCCGCCGCTGCGGACAAAGGTGTCAGGAGAATAATCATGGGCATAGGCGGCAGCGCCACCAACGACGGCGGTGCCGGCATTCCGGAGGCCTGCCCTCCGGAAAGGCTCGCGGGCATTGACATTCTCGTCGCATGCGACGTGGACAATCCGCTCCTCGGCCCGAATGGTGCCACGATGGTCTATGGACCGCAGAAGGGTGCCGATGAGGAGATGCTCGGAAGGCTTGAGGAACGTATGGCCCGATATGCCGCCGAGATGGGGCTGGACACGGTATTTCCCGGTGGCGGAGCCGCCGGAGGAGTCGGTGCGATGATGCATTCGGTCTATGGGGCGGAGCTCACGCCGGGCTGGAAGCTTTTCGGAGAGATGGTCGGACTCGAGGACCGCATACGCGAAGCAGACCTTGTGGTCACCGCCGAAGGCCGCCTGGACGGCCAGAGCCTCTGCGGCAAACTGATTGACGGGGTGGCGTCGCTCTGCCGCAAGCACCGCAAAGTGCTGAAGGTTGTCTGCGGCAGGAACCAGCTTCCTCTGAAGGAATGGAAGAAAGCCGGCATCAATGACGTGATAGCATTGAATGAGATAGAACCGGATCTCCGCAAGTCAAGGGCACATTCGCAGGAATTGCTCTCCGCGGAAGGCGTGGTCATCGCCGGATGTGACGAAGCGGGCCGCGGATGCCTTGCGGGTCCTGTCTTTGCCGCAGCCGTCATACTGCCGGAAGGATTTTACGATGAACGCCTGAACGACAGCAAACAGATGACGGAGGCGGACCGCAACGCCCTGCGCGAAATCATAGAGCGCGAGGCCGTGGCGTGGAAAGTGGTGGCTGTCCCGGCGGAGGAGATAGACAGGATCAATATACTCAATGCGTCGATAACCGGCATGCACCGCGCTCTGGACGGGCTGGAGGTCTCCCCACAGATGATAATGGTCGATGGCAACAGGTTCATGGGCTACAGACGGCCTGACGGCACGCGCGTACCGCATCACTGCGTGGTGCACGGTGACGCCTGCGTGGCCGCCATCGCCGCCGCATCCGTACTCGCCAAGACGCATCGTGACGAATATATGCGCAATCTGGCGAAGGAATATCCCCAGTACGGCTGGGACCGGAACATGGCCTATCCGACCGCAGAGCACAGGGAAGCGATACGGCGCTACGGGATCACACCGCACCACCGCAGAAGTTATACGCTTCTCCCTCCTGAGGAAAAGCTGCTTTTCTGAAGCCTTTTTGAGTTCTTCACGTATTTGATTTGTGAAAACAAATTCTTAAATTTGCAAAATGCCATCTGAGATGGCCTGACAGACAATAATTAACAAACAAAATAACTGCAATGAAAAATTACTCTACACAAAGCATCCGTAACATCGTCCTGCTTGGCGGTACCCGCAGCGGTAAGACCACCCTCGCAGAAGCAATGCTTTACGAAGGCAAGGTTATCGACCGTCGCGGTACTGTCGAGGCTAAGTCAACCGTATCAGACTTCACAGAAGTTGAGCAGCTCAACCAGCGTTCCATCTATGCCACTCCGCTTTACGCAGAGTACATGGACCACAAGTTCAACTTCATCGACGCTCCGGGAGCCGACGATTTCATCGGAGGCCTCATCTCCGCATTCAAGGTATGCGATGCAGGTGTAATGCTTGTCAACTCACAGGCAGGTGTCGAGGTTGGAACTGAAATCCACGGACGCTATGTTGAAAAATATAAATTCCCTATGGTTATCGCAGTCAGCCAGCTTGACGCTGAGAAGGCGGACTGGAACAACACCATCGATTCACTTCACCAGTCATTCGACCGCAAGCCGGTAGTTATCCAGTACCCTGTCAACCCGGGTCCTGATTTCGACAGCTTCATCGACGTGAAGACAATGAAGATGTACAAGTTCACCGATGACAATGGTACACGTCAGGAGTTCGACATCCCTGCAGACCAGATGGACAAGGCTCAGCAGTACCGCAGCGAACTCGTCGAGATCGCAGCTACTGCAAGCGAAGAGCTCATGGAGAAATTCTTCGAGACAGGCGAACTCAGCTGGGATGAGATGAATGACGGTCTCAACCGCGGTTTCGCAAACGGCGACATCTATCCTATCTTCTGCCTCTCCGCAAAGAAGGACATCGGCGTAAAGCGTATCATGGAATTCATCATCAACGTGGCTCCGGCTCCTAAGGAGAATCCTGATGGCCCTGCTTCAATCTTCTTCTACAAGACCGCAGTGGAGCAGCACCTCGGTGACGTATCATACTTCAAGGTAATGAACGGAAAGCTTACCGAAGGCATGGACCTCGTTAACCCTGTTACCGGTGACAAGGAGCGTATCACAACCCTCTATGCAGTTGCCGGAAAGAAGAAGGAAAAGGTTACAGAGCTCGTAGCCGGTGACCTCGGATGTACCGTGAAGCTCAAGTCAGTCAAGACTGACCAGACACTCAACGCTCCGGGCTACGACCAGGTTACAGAACCTGTCGTATTCCCTCAGTCCAAGTACCGTGCAGCCATCAAGGCAAAGGACGAAAAGGATGAGGAGAAGCTTGGCGAAGCACTCCAGCGCCTCAGCGCAGAGGATCCTACATACATCGTGGATTACTCAAAGGAACTCAAGCAGACCATCATCAACTGCCAGGGTGAGCAGCATATCAACATCCTCAAGTGGAAGATCAACAACGACTACAAGATCGAGGTTGAGTTCTTCGCTCCTAAGATTCCTTACCGCGAGACCATCACCAAGGTCGCAAACGCAACCTACCGTCACAAGAAGCAGTCAGGCGGTGCAGGCCAGTTCGGTGAAGTCACCCTGCTTATCGAGCCTATCGTAGAGGGCGTGGATACAACAGCCAAGTTCAAGATCGACGGCAAGGAACAGGTGATGAACGTGAAGTCCAAGGAAGAATTCACACTGCCTTGGGGTGGCAAATGGGAGTTCTACAACTGCGTTGTCGGTGGTGCAATCGACGCATCATTCATGCCTGCCATCAAGAAGGGTCTCGTACAGAAGATGGAGGAAGGCCCTCTCACAGGTTCATACGCACGTGACATCCGCGTATTCGTATATGACGGTAAGATGCACCCGGTGGATTCAAAGGAAATCGCCTTCATTATCGCCGGCCGCAACGCCTTCAAGGATGCGTTCAAGAATGCAGGTCCGAAGATCATGGAGCCGGTTTATATGGTTGAGATCACAGTTCCTGGTGACTGCGTGGGCGATGTGATGAGCGACCTCCAGAACCGCCGCGGTATCATGGAAGGAATGGATACCGTCAAGGGCTTCCAGGTACTCAAGGCACGCGTTCCACTCGCAGAGCTCTACCGTTACTCTACAACTCTGAGCTCCCTCACTTCAGGCCGCGCTACCTTCACACAGGAATTCCTCGAGTACCAGCAGGTACCTGCTGACGTTCAGGACAAGCTCCTCAAGGCATACGCAGCAGAAAACGCAGACGAGGACGAATAGTGATATCCGCCCAGCACATAGACAAATCCTTCGGGACCCTCAAGGTCCTGAAGGATATTTGTTTTGAGGCCGCCGATGCGGAGGTTGTCAGCATAGTCGGAGCCAGCGGCGCCGGCAAATCGACTCTCCTCCAGATCCTCGGCTCCCTCTCATCTCCGGATGCGGGCAAGGTCCTCATCGACGGAGTCGATATCTATTCCCTCTCCGACAGGGAAATGTCGGAATTCCGCAACCGCCGCATAGGCTTCGTCTTCCAGGCGCACAACCTGCTGCCTGAATTCACCGCTCTCGAAAACGTGATGATACCTGCGCTGATAGCGCACAAATCCCGCCGTGAGGCGGCCACAAAGGCGGAGCAGCTGCTGCGCGAGCTTGGGCTGGGTGAACGCCTGACCCACAAGCCGTCGCAGCTCAGCGGAGGCGAGCAGCAGCGTGTTGCCGTGGCCAGGGCCCTGATCAACGACCCTTCTGTGCTTTTCGCCGATGAGCCTTCGGGCAATCTCGACAGCAAGACCAAGACAGAGCTGCATCAGCTCTTCTTCGACCTGCGCGACAAGCATGGCATCACGATTATCATAGTGACTCACGACCGTGAGCTGGCGGAGCTTTCAGACCGCGCTCTGGAGATGAAGGATGGCCGCTTCATTTGATTTCAAACAATTCAGTGTCATCAACGAACGTTCCGCCCAGAAGGTAGGGACTGACGCCGTGTTGCTCGGTGCCTGGGCCGGCGCCCCCGCCGGAGCTGCCCGTGTACTGGATGCCGGCACCGGCACAGGTGTCATAGCTCTTATGATGGCACAGAGGTGCCCGCAAGCGCAGATTACAGGCATTGACATAGACAGTCCGTCGGTCGAGGAGGCGACGCTCAATTTCGCCTCATCTCCCTGGCATGACAGGCTGTCCGCCCAGCTCTGCAGGCTTCAGGACTGGACCGGGGAAGTTGATATGATCATCTCCAACCCTCCGTTTTTCATCAACTCGCTCAAGGCTCCGGACGACCGCCGTGCAGCGGCGCGGCATACCGACAGCCTTACGCACCGCGACATCATCGCAGCTGCCCTGCAGTGCCTTTCGCCCCACGGCTCGCTGGCCGTAATCTATCCGGCGGATGAGGCTCAGGCATTTGTGGGCGAAGCCCTGGCATCGGGCCTGTTCCCCGTCAGGATATGTCATGTCAGCACCAAGGCCTCAGCTGCGCCGAAACGCTTCATGATGGAGCTCTCACGCACAAAAAAAGAGCCCCTCATCGAGGAGCTCATTATGTCTGACGGGCCTGATTATACAGAGCAGTACAAGGCTCTGACCCGCGATTTCTATCTGAAATTCTAACCCTGGTCCTGGCGGTCAGCAGTGCTTTTGACACCGGTTTTCTTCTCCACCTTCTTCTCGACCTTCTTGTCCACGAGTTTGTTGACCATACTGCGGTTGAACTGCTCTTCAGCAAGGTAGAGTTTGCCCACCTTTTCCGGAGAGAGGACCTTCAGGAATTCCTTGCTGTATCTGGCGAACACCTCATCGGCATCCTTCTTGGCATTGACATAGGCGTTGATCCTTTCCACCATCTCCTTGTCTGAGACGGTTTCGTCCTTCTTGGGCTTGAGGGACCACATACAATGTCTGACATCCCTGTTGGCGGCTGACAATTCCTTCATATAGGCATTATACACCGGCCAGAACACCTGCGCTTCCTCTACGGAGAGGTCCAGTTTGTCTGTTATGAAGCCCACCTTCTCAGCCTTGATGGCCTCCCAGGTCTTCTTATGATTGTCATCCTTCCTGTCCTGAGCCAGACATGCCGTGCCCATCATTATGAGCGCCGCCGCAAATGCAAAAATCTTCTTCATTGATTTCAATTGTCCTGATTGGCTGTATCTTCAGCTGCGTAGGAGCTGATATCCTCAAGAGTGAGGGTCTGTGCGAGATATTCGATGATGTCATCGGATGTGTCATCATCAAGCTCAAAAGTTGAAGGCAGCTCCGCAGTCTCCTGGTGGCTGACGCCCTTGTTGAGGGTATCCGTCAGGGACAGGGTGGCGTAGCCTATGCCGAATATCAGCACGAACATGAAAGCCAACAGCACGGCCGGCTTGGCTACCGACCAAGCCGAACCGCCTGTTGCCTTACTACCAATTTGTTCGGATACACGATTCTCCAACTCTCCAACATAACCTCCCGGCAATTTGAAGGGTTCTTCACGGAGATGTGAATCAGACAAAATATCACCTACTTTTTTCATTACAACCATTTAGACTGTGCAAGATGAATAAAGTTAAAAATCAAATATCTACATTTTTTTCCATTTCCTTGAGGACCTTCTCCCTGGCATAGTGGAAAGAGGTCTTGAGAGAGGACTCCGAACTGCCGAGTATGCCGGCTATCTCCTCATAGGGAAGTTCGTCGAAGTACCTGAGGGTGAAAACGGCCTTCTGCTTCGGCGGCAGCTTGGCTATGGCCTTCTGCAGTGCGAGCTGCAGTTTGTCGCCGTTGAAGCTCTCGTCATACATGAGGGATCCTTCGATCTCCCTGGAGTAGTCGCTCATGGAAACGAAGGCCTTGAACCTGTCCTTCTTGAGGGCGGACAAGGCCTCGTTGGTAGCTATGCGGTACAGCCATGTATAGAGCTTCGCATCCTCGCGGAATGTGTCCAGCGCACCCCAGACCTTGATCCAGGTGTTCTGAAGCACATCATCCGTCTCATCGTGCGTGTGCACGATGTTGCGTATGATGCAGTAGAGGCGCTCCGAGTATTTGCGGACCATCAGATTGAAGGCCTGCCTCTTCTCGCCCTGCTTGTAGAGCTCTATGATCCGGCTGTCATCCATTTTTTAGAACGAGAGTGCCGCTTCCACGATGTGGGCGGCATCAAGTCCGTAAGCCTGCATAAGTTGTGCCGGTTTTCCGCTCTGTCCGAAGGTATCGTTGATGGCAACGAATCGCATAGGGACAGGGTTGTTGCGTGCGAGCAGGCCTGAGACTGCCTCTCCGAGGCCGCCGGCGATGAAATGCTCCTCTGCGCATACCACCTTGCCTGTCTTGGCTGCCGATGCGAGGATTGCCTTCTCGTCGAGTGGCTTGATGGTGGTGATGTTGAACAGATCCACGCTGACGCCCTTCTTCTCGAGCTCGGCTGCAGCCTGTATGGCCTCCCATACGAGGTGGCCGGTCGCGAGTATGGTCACGTCCTTGCCCTCTTCGAGCTGTATGGCCTTGCCGATCTCGAATTTCTGGTCCGCAGGAGTGAAATTAGGCACTGAAGGGCGGCCGAAACGCAGATATACCGGACCGTCATATTCAGCGGCGGCGATGGTCGCAGCCTTGGTCTGGTTGTAGTCGCAAGGGCTGAGCACGACCATGTTAGGGAGCATGCGCATCATGCCGAGGTCCTCGAGGGTCTGGTGTGTGGCGCCGTCCTCGCCGAGGGTGATGCCCGCGTGGGATGCGGCTATCTTGACGTTGGTCTTTGAGTAGCACACGCTCTGACGTATCTGGTCATATACGCGTGCTGTCGCGAAATTCGCGAATGTGCCGGCGAAAGGTATGTAGCCTTCTATGGCCAGACCTGCCGCCATGCCTATCATATTGGCCTCTGCGATGCCGCATTCGAAGAAACGTTCAGGGTTCTCGTTTGCGAAATCGCCCATCTTCAGGGAATCCTTGAGGTCGGCTGTCAGAGCCACGACCTTAGGGTTGGTGCGTCCGAGTTCTGCCAGACCTGCTCCGAAACCGGAACGGGTGTCCTTCTTGCCTGTATCGATATATTCTTTCATATTAAAAGTCCCCCATAGTTTCTTCAAGTTGTTTCATAGCCTCTTCGCACTGTTCCGGTGAAGGGTTCTTGCCGTGCCACTTGTGTGTGCCGGCCATGAAGTCCACTCCGTGGCCCATCTCGGTCTTCATCAGGAGCATCTTAGGTTTGCCGTTGCCTGCAGCGGCCTTCGCTGCGGCAAATGCCTGCTCGATGGATGCGAAGTCATGTCCGTCAGCCTTGATGACATCCCAGCCGAAAGCCTTCCACTTGGCCTCGAGGTCACCCAGACCTGCGACTGAATCGGTGTTGCCATCGATCTGCTGACCGTTCCAGTCTGTGATGGCGATGAGATTGTCGAGCTTGTGGTGAGCTGCGATAAGAGCGGCCTCCCAGACCTGACCTTCCTCGCTTTCGCCGTCACCAACGAGGCAGAAAACGAAGTTCCTGTCGCCTGCGATCTTCTTGCCGGCTGCTGCACCGGCTGCTACGGAGAGACCCTGTCCGAGGGAACCGGCTGCCTGGTTGATGCCCGGCAGGCCCTTCTCGATGCAAGGGTGGCCCTGAAGACGTGTTCCGAAAAGGCGGAACGTGTTGAGTTCATCAACCGGGAAATAGCCCCTGCGGGCCATTACGCTGTAGAGAACAGGAGTCATGTGTCCTGCCGAGAGGAAGAACATGTCCAGATTCTCACCGCTGCGTTTCCAGGTTTCGGGAGTTACGTTCATCTCTTTGAAAAAGAGCCAGGTCATGATATCGGTGCTGCTCATGGATCCGCCCGGATGGCCTGAAGCGGCCTTGGTGACCATGCGCACGATATCCCTGCGGACCTGTGAAGCAATCTGAGGGAGAGTGTATTGTGTTGACATTGTAGTGTTGGAATTAAAAAACAAATATAATCATTATCTTTGCCTTCGCCAAAAAGCGAAGCACAATGAAGAATATCCGCAATTTCTGCATCATAGCCCATATTGACCACGGCAAGAGCACTCTTGCCGACCGCATGCTCGAGGTGACAAATACCCTGGACCAGCGTGAGATGGAGAATCAGGTCCTCGACTCGATGGACCTCGAGAAGGAGAAGGGCATCACCATCAAGAGCCACGCCATACAGATGGAGTACAAGAAGGGCGGGGAGACGTTCATCCTCAACCTCATCGATACTCCGGGCCACGTGGATTTCTCATACGAGGTGTCCCGCGCCATCGCTTCCTGCGAGGGCGCCCTGCTGGTGGTGGACGCCACCCAGGGCATTCAGGCGCAGACCATATCCAATCTCTATCTGGCGATAGAGCACAATCTGGAAATCATCCCGGTGCTCAACAAGATAGACATGGATGCGGCGATGGTGGATGTGGTGCGCGACCAGGTGGTGGATCTCCTGGGCTGCGACCCGGATGACGTGCTTCTGGCCTCCGCCCGTACAGGTGAGGGCGTGCCTGCGATATTGGATGCCATTGTGGACCGCATTCCGGCTCCGCAGGGCGATCCGGAGGCTCCGCTCCAGGCATTGATCTTCGACTCGGTATTCAATTCATTCCGCGGCATCATAGCCTACTTCAAGGTGGAGAACGGTTCCGTCAAGGTGGGCGACAAGGTGAAGTTCGTCAATACAGGCAAGGAATACGAAGCCGAAGAGGTCGGAGTGCTCAAGATGAAGATGTGCCCGCGCAAGGAGATACCTTGCGGCTCGGTGGGCTATATCATATCCGGCATCAAGACGGCGGTCGAGGTGAAGGTGGGAGATACCATCACCCACGTGGGCAACAGCTGCGCCAATGCCATCGCCGGCTTCGAGGATGTCAAGCCTATGCTCTATGCCGGCATGTTCCCGGTGACGGCTGACCAGTATGAGGACCTGCGCGCTTCGCTGGAGAAGTTCCAGCTCAATGACGCGTCCCTGGTCTTCGAGCCGGAAAGCTCTCTCGCTCTGGGATTCGGCTTCCGCTGCGGCTTCCTGGGCCTGCTCCATATGGAGATAGTGCAGGAGCGCCTCTTCAGGGAGTTCGACATGGACGTGGTTACCACCGTGCCTAACGTTTCCTACAAGGTATATACGACTCAGGGCGAATGCCTTGACGTGCACAATCCTTCCGGCCTTCCGGCACCGACACTCATTGACCACATCGAAGAGCCGTACATCACCGCCCAGATCATCTCCAAGTCAGAGTTCTACGGCCCAATAATGAAGCTCTGCCTCGACAAGCGCGGCATACTCAAGGGTGAGCATTATCTGACTGCGGACCGCGTCGAGCTCAATTATGAGATGCCTCTGTCCGAGATTGTCTTCGACTTCTACGACAAGCTGAAATCCATCTCCAAGGGCTACGCTTCCTTCGATTACCACGTCAAGGGATTCCAGCCGGCGAAGCTGGTCAAGCTGGACATACTGCTCAACGGCGAGCCTGCCGATGCTCTCTCCACACTGATCCATCAGGACCACGCCTACGATTTCGGCCGCAAGATATGCGAGAAGCTCAAGGAACTGATTCCGCGCCAGCAGTTCGACATTGCCATCCAGGCCGCCATCGGAGCCAAGATCATCGCCCGCGAGACCGTGCGCCAGGTGCGCAAGGACGTGACGGCCAAGTGCTACGGCGGCGATATCACCCGTAAGCGCAAATTGCTCGAGAAGCAGAAGCAGGGCAAGAAGAGAATGAGACAGATCGGCCAGGTTGAAGTGCCTCAGTCAGCCTTCATGGCCGTCCTCAAACTGGATTAAGTGACACCAGCCCCTGTCCCGGACATGGCGGAACAGGGGCTGAGGAACTAATTATTTACTTACTGACTAACTGTTATTTCGCTCTTGAGAGGCGGGAGGCGCCTGAGATGTCATCGACCTTGAGGCGGAGTTCTTCAGGGCCGTAATACTCGCATCTGGATGCGCCGGAGAGATCTACCTTCAGTAATTTTTCGGCATATACTACGGCCTTGGATGCACCACTGCAGTCCACTTCCACAGTGTCTGCTTCCAGATTCTTGGCATTCACGCCGGAGGCTCCGGATACTTCAGCATCCAGTTCGCCTGCGTTGCCTGTCAGGGTGAGCTTGGATGCACCGCTGACATCGGCTTCTATCTTGCCGGCCTTGGCGAGCATGTCGCCTCTGGAGGCTCCGCTCACTTCTATTTCAATCTCTGGTGCTTCTACGTTGAGGTTGAGGATGCTGCTGGCACCGCTGAGCTCCACTTCCATCTTGCCCATGCTGATGGAGAACGGGTCAATGACGTTGATCTTGCTGGCACCGCTGAGGTAGATGCCGTTGAGCTCCGGCATGGTAATGAATGCCTTGCAGCTTTCCTTGAGGTTCTGGATCCTCTTCGGGAGGGTGTTCTTGAGGCCTATGACGAGGGTGGCTCCGCGTTTCTCCACGATGAGGTATTCCACGTATGACTCAGGTATGTCAAGCTTGACAGCGTAATTGCTGCCCTTTGCCACTTCGATGTTGAAGGCGTGGCTTGCTGAGATAGACTGGAAGCCGCTGACTTTGTAGTTCTTTGTGACATTTGTGGCGCTTGCGCCGAATGCGACGCCGAGTACGGCCACCAATGAAAGGATGAATCTTCTCATGATATCTTTATTATTAAATGTTTATACTTGGAATGAATGACAGACCGGCCACCACGGCCAGGAACAGAAGTACCACAAACCATACCAGAATTGCGATGATGCCCGGGTGCCAGGACGGAGAATTGAAATTGAAGCTGACCTTGATACCTTCGTAGAGCAGAATCAGGAATGGCAGGAAATATACAAGGCAGCAGAGTGTGATGGTCAGGGCCGCAGGCATTCTGAAGATTGCTCCGTTGCAGACCTCAGTGATGGACTCTATCATCTCCGGCGGCAGTATCGAACCATTCATGCTCCAACCTGCGATGAGCAGGGCGCCCACGATTATTCCGGCTATGCCTGTCATCGACATGATGACGCCGATGGTTATCCTCAGCACATTGCCGATCATCTTGCCGGCAGTGGAGACATTTTCCCTTGATGAGAAGCGTCGGGTCTCCATCATTCTCTCATGCTTGCCGTCGGCGTACGGGGTGCGTATCCAGAGCAGGAGATAGGCCACGATGGTGACAGGCGCGAGGAAGCCGAGCCATTCCAGCCACTCGTAGTGGCTGTCCCCGGCTGTGGCGCCGATAATGAATGCCACCACCCAGATGAGCCTCATCAGGAATACGTCCATGTTGTAATATGCCGCCAGACCGCCGCACACGCCGCCCAGAAGCTTGTCCTGCCTTGAGCGGAAGAAGTATTTCCTGTCCTTCTTCAGTTCAGCAGTGACGGTTTCGACATCCTTTCCGGCGGTGTCGGGGGTCTTTTCCGGCATGCCCAGCCTCTCTTCTATGCTTTTTATGTCCTCCAGCGTCACGGTGCTTCCCTGCGCATTCTTCTCAAGCAGGAGTTCAGCTATCCTGTCCTCGAAAGCCTCGATGATCTCGTCCTTGTCCTCGGAGCCGGCATACTGGCCTGACAGGGCATCGAGATACTCCGAAATCGCCTTGAATGCATCTTCCTCGAGGGAAAATGCATAGCCGCCTATGCTTACTTTCTCAACCTTGTTCATTACTTCAGCTTATTGATGGATTCCACAAGTTCGTTCCAGGCCGAATCCATCTCCTGCAGGAGACCTTCGCCCTTTTCCGTAATCATATAGTACTTGCGCGGAGGTCCCTGTGTCGATTCCTCCCAGCGGTATGTGAGCACGCCCTGATTCTTGAGGCGTATCAGCAGGGGGTAGAGGGTGCCTTCGACCACGATCATATCGGCGGTCCGGAGACCTTCGATGATCGAAGAGGCATAAGCCTCGCCCTTGCTCAGGATACGGAGTATGCAGTACTCCAGCAGTCCCTTGCGCATCTGAGTGCGGATGTTTTCGGAAATATTCTCCATAACAATTATTTGCTAGACGGGTACTTGGCCATGTTTTCGGCTGTGACAGGAAGACCGCGGAGTTCACACTTCTGAGCTGATGTCTTTGCAAGCGGAGCAACGAACCACAGAATCAGGTAAGCCCAGAATCCGGCTGTTCCAGCCAGCAGGAGCACAAGGAAGATGATGCGGATGAGCATCGTGTCGATATTGAAATAAATGGCGAGTCCGCTGCAGACTCCGCCGATGAATTTGTTGTCGCTGTCGCGATAGAATTTTTTGTTTGCTGCGCTGTTCATGTTGTTTTCCTCCTTTGTTTCCTCCCGGGCTTCATCGCCGTTCTGGTCCGGCATTCCGAGCTGTGAGATGATGTCCTCCACCATAGGCAGGGTGATCACTTCCTTGCTTGTATATACTTTTGCAGAAAGGAGTTCGCCTATGCGGGACTCTACGTCATCCATTACTTCGGAAGTCATATTGCCCATATCCACTCTGCGGCGGAACTCATCAATATAAGCCTGGAGCCTGTTGCAGGCGTCTTCCTCAAAGGAAAAGCTTCTTCCACCGACCCCGGCTTCCACTATCTTTTTCATAGTTCTTGTTGTGATAAATTATTTGTTGGTGCAAAGATATATAAAAAAAACACTACCTTGTATCACAAAGTAGTAAAATTTTAAAAATAATTATAAAAAAAGGACAGCCACGGGGGCTGTCCTCAAACCTTAAACTTTAGAAAAAGTGTTAGTCAGCGTTCTCTGTTGCCTCTGCAGGGGCCTCAGCCTCAGCTGGTGCGAATGTGCCTGCTGGAATTTCAGGGTTGCCCTGATTTGCCTCTGTCTTTTCAATCTGGCTCTTGACAGAAGACTTGTGGCTCACCTTTCGTGGAGTTACGAAAGTGGCGACAACGCAGAGGACCAGAATGGTTATTGCAAGGCCCCATGTGATCTTCTCAAGGAAGTCAGCTGTCTGGCGTACGCCGAATGTCTGGTTGCCTGCTGCAAAATTTGCTGCAAGTCCGCCGCCTTTGGAATTCTGAACGAGAACCACGAGGGTGAGAAGGATGCTTGCGATAACTATAATGATCGAAATTGTGATGTATGCTGCTTGCATGTTATTGTTGTTTTATATTTTTTATCTGTTCAATAAGAGTCGCAAAGTAAGCACTTTTTTTGGGATATAACAAAATTAGTTTTTCGTAAATATCTATCGCTCTTTGATAAAACTCCTGTTCGGTATAAATTTTCGCCAATGTTTCGGTGCAGAAAGTGCCGTCTTCGGCCTCCGGAGCCCCTTCGCGGACAGGCTTTTCGCTTACCGTATTGCTCTGCAGGGCGGATATCGCCGATACCACAGGATTGAAGGCGAGAGCCGAAGTGTCGAATGCAAGACCCTCATCCTCAAGCTGTTTGTAATCCTCCTTGTCAAAATAGTCACCGTTGACAACGTAATATCTCTGCTTCCCGGCTGCCGGCTGGCTCTGAACTTCGGCCTGAACCTTCGGCTGAACTGCTGCCGGTTCTTCGATTTTCGGCTTGCTGACGCTTGTGCCTGAGGACTTTGACACGAATTTGCGACGTCCGTTGATCTGACGGTAGAATTCTTCCCTGGAGAGCAGATATATGCCGGCTTCGGCAGCTGCACGGCGCAGGGCGTCTTCACCCATTATACCCTGACGGCGCACGTATTCCTTGCGTGCGAGGGTGAACCAGGGGTACTCTTCGAGCAGATGCTCCAGTTCCTGAAGGGTGAGTGTCTTGACGTCCATAGGCTTACCAGTTGGCGACGGTGGCATTGAAGATATCTTCCACCAGTTTTTCTATTATGGTGTCGCAGAGGCCGGCTTCGACGGCGTCAAGGGAGTTCGTCGAATCGTAGTCCTCGTATGCCGCGAAACTCTTCTCGAAGTTGTCCTCCGGATGCTTTTCGTTGGTGAATTTCACCTTGACGGTCACGGTGAGCCTGTTGAGCGCAGCAACTTCGTTGGCTGTCACGGCAGCGGCCGATACCTGATATGACTCTATGGTGGCCAGTACATACAGGTCACCTTCATCCTCCACCTGCTCGAGCTTTGTGAGTTTCTTGTATTTGTCGCACATGGACTCGAAGAGGCTGTTGGCGAGGCTCGGGTTGACCTTCATGGCCTTGTTTTCCACCGGCTCTATGCAGATGGACTTGACGTCAGGCTGTATGGATGTTCCGCTGAAGGAATAGATTCCGCAGCCGCCGGCAAGCAGTGCCACCGCGGCTGTCAGGATGACGGTCAGCAGATATGATTTCATCTTTCTCATAATCCAAGTTCTTTGATTTTGCGATACAGCGTCCTTTCGGATATGCCGAGCTCGGCTGCGGCTTCCTTGCGGTTGCCCTTGTGGCGTTCCAGGGCGAGGCGTATCATGTCCGAACTTCTTTCGTATATGGAGAGGCTTTCCTTTTCCGCGGGCCATTCCGTACTCGGGGATGTGCGCACGTCCTCCGGCCTGATGATGATCTGGTTGGTCGGAACTATGCTTTCGTGGTCCAGGTCCTCCGGCTTGATCATTCCTGACTTCAGGGCATCGACTTCCTGCCTCAGCTGGAAGAGTATCTTGAATATCAGGTCGCGGTCAGCCTGGTAGTCAGCATTGGTCTGGCTGTCGGATATCCTGACGGGCAGGGATTCCGCACCGTTGTTCGGCAGGTATCTGCGCAGCGTGTCCGCAGAAATCTCCCTGTTGTGCTCAAGTATGGAAATCTGCTCCGCAACGCTCTTGAGCTGGCGGATGTTGCCCGGCCAGCGGTAATTCTCGAGTACCTCGCGCGCTTCGGGAGTCAGCTTTACGGCCGGCATCATGTAGCGGTCCGCGAAGTCCAGGGCGAATTTGCGGAAGAGCTGATGTATGTCCCCCTTCCTTGCCCTGAGCGCGGGGATGGTGATAGGCACGGTGTTGAGGCGGTAATACAGGTCTTCGCGGAAGCGGCCCTGCTGAATGGCCTTTGTCAGGTTGACGTTGGTGGCCGCAATGACGCGCACGTCGGTCTTCTGCACCTTTGAAGAGCCTACTTTGAGGAATTCACCGCTCTGCAGCACGCGGAGCAGTCTCACCTGGGTGGACATAGGCAGCTCAGCCACCTCGTCAAGGAAGAGGGTGCCGCCGTCAGCCTCCTCGAAATAGCCCTTGCGGGCTTCGGTGGCGCCGGTGAAGGAACCCTTCTCATGGCCGAACAGTTCGGAGTCTATGGTGCCCTCCGGGATGGCTCCGCAGTTGACCGCGATATATACTTCGTGCTTGCGCGGGCTGTTGTTATGGATAATCTTGGGTATGACCTCCTTGCCGACTCCGCTCTCTCCGGTCACAAGTACCGAGAGGTCGGTGCCGGCCACCTGCTGTGCTATGCTGATGGCGCGGTCCAGTTCCGGGTCGTTGCCGATAATTCCGAAACGCTGTTTTATCTGATCCAAGTCCATAAATGCAAAGGTATAAAAATATACTTAATCACGGACATTCTCTATCGTGCTCCGCCTCCAAGAGCTTTGTAGAGGGATATCATTCCGTCGAGAGTGTCATACTGGTCGGATATCTGAAGCAGTCTTGCGGAAAGGAGGGATTGCTGCGCGGTGAGAACTTCCAGATAGGTGGCTCCGCTGTTGTGCATCAGCAGTTCGGTACTGTTGACCGCGCTTCTCAGGTTTTCAATCTGGCGTATGCGTATATCTGTCTTGCTTTCCGCAGCGCGGCATTTGCCTATGGCATCGTTGACTTCCGCACCGGCTTCGAGAAGAGTCTGCTCGAATGCCAGCAGCGCCTCCTCCTGACGGGCCTTCGCTATCTTGAGATTCGCCCTGTTGCGGCCTGCGTTGAATATCGGCTGGGCGAGGGATGCGCCGAGGCTGACGATGAAATCGCTCAGTACGGGCAGTCCCGCCATTCCGTTGAGAGTCAGCTGGGGATAGAAGCTGGATCTTGCGGCTGCGGTGTTGTAGAATGCCTTGCGCAGCTCAAGTTCGGCGCTCATCACATCCGGACGTCTTGAGAGCAGCTGCGCCGGTATTCCGGTAGCGGTGTCCATTGCGATGGCGGATTTGTCAAATGTCCCGCGTTCGATGTGCTGCGGCTTGAGTCCGGCGAGCAGGCAGATGGTGTTTTCCATCTGCTGTATCTGGTATTCCAGGTCGAAGAGTGACGCTTCTATGGAGCAGCTGTTGGCCTCGGTCTGTGCCACGGAGGCTTCGTTTGTCATGCCGGCCTCCTTCATTGCCTTCATTATGCGTACGTTCTCCTTCCAGCTTGCGGCAGTCTGCCGTGATATGGCGAGTTTGCTGTCCAGCATCTCCAGGGTGTAATATGCTCTGGCGATGGATGCGATCAGCTCGGTCTCAACGCTCTGCCTGTACACGAGGCTCTGCTCGTATCCGGCCATGGCGCTGCGTCTGGCATTGGTCAGGCTGCCACGGAGGTCGATTTCCCAGGAGGCGTTGACAGGAAGGTTCAGTGTGTTTCCGGTCAGGGAGAATGTAGGGTTGAATGATGCGGTGGGGAGCATCGAAAGACGGGCAACGCTCAGCGATGCTTCAGCCTCGACTACTTTCTGAGCAGCAATGGCGAGATTGCGGTTATTGTCGAGGGCGCATTCGATCAGGTGCTGGAGCGTTGTGTCCTTGAAGAAATCTCTCCATCCGAGTTCGGCGACGGATGTCGTGTCCGTGACGGCGAAGCCGTACAGGCCGTCGGTGTCTATGTTTTCCGGACGTGAATATTCCCTGTAAACGGAGCATCCTCCGAGAGTCAGGGCTGCAGCGGCTGCAAATATGGCGAGTCTTGTTTTCATTCTGTCTCCTCTGTCCTTAAAGGTTTGATCTTTTCTTCCAGCCACTCGAGTACCACGTACAGGCAAGGAGTGAGGAACAGCAGTCCTATGGTTCCAAGTGTCATACCTCCGATGACACCGGCTCCGATGGTGTTGTTGCCAATCGCTCCCACTCCGGATGACACCAGGAGAGGGAACAGACCTATGATCATCGTCATCACGGTCATGATGATAGGGCGGAATCTCTCCTTCACGGCTGCAATGGCGGAGTGTGCTATGGTATAGCCCTGACGCCTCTTGGTGACGGCATATTCGGTGATGAGGATTGCGGTCTTCGACACAAGTCCTATGAGCATGATGAGACCGGTCTGCAGGTAGATATTGTTTTCAAGTCCCATAGCCCTGATCAGCAGGAAGCTTCCGAGCAGACCGGTAGGTACTGCGAGCAGTACGGCCAGAGGCAGCAGGTAGCTCTCGTACAGGGCGCTCAGTATGAGGTATATCAGGACGAAGCAGATGGCGAATATGATGACTGTGTTGTTGGTGTTGGCTGCTTCCTCCCTGGTGATGCCGCCGAATTCATAAGAGTAGCCTATCGGCAGGGTTTCAGCGGCGACTTCGCTGATGGCATTGATGGCATCGCCGGAAGAATATCCTTCGGCGGCGCGGCCGTTGACAGCAATGCTCGGGAACATATTGAAGCGCGAGAGGCTTTCAGGTGCATATATCTTGGTCAGGGTGACAAACTGTGTGACAGGAGCCATATCAGAGCCTATCCTGACGAATACGTTGTTGAGTGACTGCATATCCACACGTGACTCCGGTTCTGCCTGGACAATGACATTGTAAAGCTTGGTGAAGCGGTTGAATTTGGTGGATATTGTACCTCCGAAATATCCGTTCAGCACACTCAGCACCTCTTTCGGGGAGATTCCGGCGCGTTTGCATTTCGCAGCGTCAAGGTCGATGCGGTACTGAGGGAAGTTAGGATTGAAAGAGGTGTTGGCTGATCCTATCTCAGGTCTTTCCTTGAGATTGTTGAGGAATGCCGAAGTGATCTGGAACAAGTCTTCCACGCTGCCTCCCTTGGTGTCCTGGACGAACAGCTGGAAGCCGTTGGTGGCTCCGTATCCAGGGATCATCGCCTGTGTGGAGGTGAAGATGCTGGCATTGTTGATGGAGAGTGTCTGTTCCTTGACCCTGTCCATAATGGCATTCACGCTGTGGCTCTTGCCATGACGTTCGGACCAGTCCTTGAGACGCAGTGTGAAAGAGCCGTGGGACGCGCCCTGTCCTGCGATGACGCCGAATCCGGCGGTATTGTCATAGTCCCTGCATTCAGGAATCTTCTTGATGACATCCTCTTCGATGCGGTCCATTACGCCCTTGGTGTATGCCAGCGAGCTTCCGGCAGGGGTTGTGACATCGATTCTGACGACGCCCATATCCTCCTGCGGCACGAGACCGGTCTTGGTGGTTATCAGATTGTAGGCCAACAGGCCTATGCTGACGACAATCAGAGCCGGCGCCACCCATTTGTGCCGGATGAAGAAGGCTGCACCGCTGATATACTTTTCCTTGACGGCATTGAAACCGCTTTCGAAGGCGGTGCTGAAACGTTTGCCGAAGCCCTGCTTTTCATTTTCCTCATTTTTCGGCTTGAGCAGTATTGCGCAGAGCGCAGGGCTGAGCGTCAGGGCGTTGATGGCAGACAATCCTACGGAGAATGCCATCGTGAGACCGAACTGAGTATAGAATGTGCCCGATGTGCCGCCGATCAGCGATACCGGAAGGAACACGGCCATGAAAACGAGCGTACTGGTGATGAGCGCCGCGGTGACATCGTGCATGGCGTCGGTGGCAGCCTTGCGGCCGTTGGTATAGCCGCTGTCAAATTTGGCGTGCACCGCCTCCACCACGATGATGGAGTCGTCCACGACGACACCGATGGAGAGCACCAGCGCGAACAGTGTGAGGAGGTTGATGCTGAATCCTGCGAAATAGAGCAGCATGAATGTACCTATGACGGACACCAGTGTGCTGATGAGCGGTATGATGGTGGACCTGAATGACTGCAGGAACACGAATACGATGAGAATCACCAGCAGGATGGCCTCGATGAGGGTGCGGACCACTTTTTTGATGGAAGCGTAGAGGAAGTCGTTGGCATTTGACAGCACGGTGTAGGTGATGTCCGCAGGGAAGTCCTCGGCTGCCTTGGCCATGATCTTGTCGATCTGCTTTATGACTTCCGTGGCATTGGTTCCAGGTGTCTGGTATATTGAGAAGTTGGCTCCTGGACTCTGGTTGACCTGACCTATGAACTGGTAGGACTGAGTGCCGAGTTCCACTCTTGCCACGTCCTTCAGGCGGAGGATTTCGCCGTTGGGAAGGGCTTTGATGACGATGTTTTCAAATTCTTCCGGCTTTTCGAGACGGCCCTTGTATCGGAGGGCGTATTCGAACGTCATATCGGCGTTCTCGCCGAATGAACCGGTGGCGGCCTCGATATTCTGCTCGTTGAGGGCTGCCGTGATGTCGGAAGGTATGAGCTTGTACTGGGCCATCACGTCAGGCTTCAGCCAGATGCGCATACCGTAGTCGCCTCCACGTACGTCAATGTCACCTACGCCCGGGATTCTTGAGATGGCCGGAACGAGGTTGATCTTGATATAATTGGCTATGAATACTCTGTCGTATGTGCCGTTCGGGCTGTAGAGCGCAATCTGCTCCAGCACGTTGGTCTGACGCTTCTTGACGGTGACACCGATCTCGGTCACTTCGGAAGGCAGCTGTCTGGTGGCTCTGGAGACACAGTTCTGGACGTTGACTGCCGCCATGTCCACATTGGTCCCCTGCTTGAAATAGATTCTGATGCTGGCGCTGCCGCTGTTGGTGGCCGTGGATTCCATGTAGGTCATGTTCTCCACGCCGTTGATGGCCTCCTCAAGAGGGACGATTACGCATTTCTGTACGGTCTCGGCACTCGCTCCGGTATAGTTGGTCGAAACCATCACCGTCGGAGGGGCGATGTTCGGATAGCGTTCGATAGGAAGTGAGACAAGTCCTATGATGCCGCCCAAAACGATGAAGATCGATATTACCGATGAAAGGACCGGCCTGTCGATGAATGTTCTGATGTTCATTGTGCGTCTCCCGAAATGATATTCTTGATCTCGATGGATGATCCGTCCCTGAGCAGGCCCACGCCTTCGGCGACAATGGTGTCACCGGGTGCAATGCCTGATTCGACCACGTATTCCTTGCCGTTGCTTATAGGGAAGACGTCGATCATTGTGGACTTGGCCGCACCGTTCTCAACGGTGAATACGAAGACCTTGTCCTGTATCTCGTAGGTTGCGGACTGCGGGATGACTATGCAGTCGGAGTGATGGTATGGCATGATGACATTGCCGGAGCCTCCGGAAAGGAGGAGACGGCTCCTGTTGGGAAATTTGGCTCTGACGGTAATGGCGCCTGTGTTCGGGTCAATGATGCCGCTGATGGCCTCGATGCGGCCCTGCTCCGGGAATATGGTTCCGTCATTGAGTTCCAGTTCAATGGACGGAAGGTTCTGCAGGGCGTTCTCGAGTGAGCCGAACTGCCTTGTGAGGGAGAGTACCTGGCTCTCGGTCATGGAAAAATATACATACATCTCGGAGTTGTCCGAAACGCTTGTAAGAGGGGTGGCGTCATTCGGGCCGACAAGGGTTCCCACCCTGAACGGCAGGGTTCCCACGACACCGTCAGCAGGACTCTTGACCACGGTGTATGCGAGGTTGTTCCGGGCATTGGTCTCGTTGGCCTTTGCAAGGGCGAGCTGTGCCTTCTCCTTTTCAAGCGTGGTTCTGGCCAGCTGGTATTCGTAGTTGGATATGATGTTCTGGTTGAACAGCTTTTCCTTGCTTTCGAGGGTCAGGGATGCTGCATCCACAGCGGCCTTTGCGACATTTACGTTGGCGATGGCTGTCTGGAGAGCGGCCTGATACTGGTCCTGGTCGATGATGAACATGGCTTTACCCTTGCTCACGTAGGAGCCTTCCTTCACGAAAATGTCAGTGATGTAACCGCTGACTTTCGGACGTATGTCTATGTCCTGTTTTCCGCGGATAGTGGCTGAGTAAGTCGTACTGAGTTCACGGGATGTCTGTTCAAGGACGAGTACGTCGTAGGATCGGGTTTTTCCGTCTTCTTTTTTTTCTTTGCATCCGGACATTGTCAGGGCTATTCCGGAAGCCGCCAGGAGGCAGAGGTGTAACTTTATGCCTGTTTTCATCTCTATGTGCAATATTTTGAAAATGTAAAGTTACACATAATACACGAATATAAGAAATAGACTGTCCCTGGCAGGATATCGTTGAAAAAATCATATCTTTGAAAAAAATTCAAATTGACAGATATGCGACACAATCTCTTAACGTCCCTGACGGCAGTCCTTTTCATTTCTTCCTGCGCATTCGAGGGAGAAGAACTTATTCCAGTTGAACAGAAGGAAGCTATTACATTAAAGGCTTCCCTGGAATTGCCGGCGGACTTGTCCAGAACTTCGTTGAACGATGACGGAAAAGTACTCTGGAGCAAAGGCGATGCCTTCTCACTGCTTTCCTCCACATCCAATGACCGCTTCGACATTGTAGATGGAGCAGGGACGGACAATGCCGATTTCAAGGGAACGGTGTCCGGTCCGGCGCCATATTATGCATTATACCCATATTCAGAAAGCTGCAAGGTGGAGGACGGATCCCTGAAATTTTCCTTGCCGCAGGAGCAGACATTCGTAAACGGCAGCTTCTCCAGCGGAGCGTCACCGGCAGTGGCCGTGCTTCCGTCTTTGAATGACGGTTTGCATTTCAAGAATCTCTGCGGCATACTGCAGATCAACCTCTGCGGGTCCGGGAAGGTGGCCGGCCTCGAAATTATCAACCTGGACGGCAAGCCGCTCTGGGGCGACTGCGCGCTCAAGCTCGACGGCAAGCAGGGAACGGACGAACAGACTGTGACCATCAGCGGCGGCAGCAATGTCATCAGGGTGAACTTTGACAAAGTGGTGTCACTTCTGAATACGAGTCCCAAGGTCGCCAATATCGTGGTTCCCGCAGGGTCTTTTGACAAAGGATTCTCCGTTAGGATATTTGATGAGAAAGGTGCTGTCAGGAGCTTCCTGACCGCCCAGAACTCTGCCGTCAAGACAGTAAGGTCGCAGATTAGCATCATGGAAAAGCTCAAGATTCCGGAAAACGGAGAGCCGAAGGAAGTCCTTGCAAGGGGATATTACGGCGATGTCTTCATGGACGGTTCGGTGGGCGTTTCATCACGCACGACACTGCCTGCCTGCCCTTATACCGGCCTTTCGCTCGAATATATCGCATCCAGCTCCAGCAACAGTTCAACAGATACCACGATGACCCGCAATATCTTCGGCGGATATGACGATGATCCGAACGGAGTGCTGCTCTATCCTGACGGAAAGCCGCGTTTCCGCTGCGTATATGTCAACGGCGGCAATGCCCGCAACCATGGCTCCGCTCTGGGTGAAACAGCCCGCAGCCGCTTCAAGACATACGTTGCCAACGGCGGCAGCTATGTCGGTTCCTGCGCAGGAGCTTATCTTGCCTGCACCGGCACCCACAGCGCCCTCTACAGTGTTTATCTCGGCATCTATCCCGGCATCTGCACAAATTGCAGCCTCCAGGATTCCTACACTGATATTTTCATCGAGCCGGATTCACCTCTTCTGGATTATTATGATTTCGGCGGAGATCTCCATGTGGAGCATGTCTATCACAATGGCGGATGCTTTATGTCCGACGACGATCTGATACCGGGCGCGGAAATCCTCTGCCGCTATGATTATACCGACCCGGCCCGTCCGGCCAACGGCAAGCCTGTCATCCACCAGCAGGGATGCGCCTGGGCGTACAAGAAAAACGCTACTACCGGCCGCGTCATCCCTCTCGGATCACACCCTGAAGGTATTGATGAAGGCGAGAGGCGCGATCTGATGGCATCCATCCTGCTTTACGCCATAGATGGCAACGGCGAAGCCAAGTCCAAGGCAAACCTTTCCAATGGCACTACAAGAAAGCAGACAAACCCATCTTCAACCACACTTGCCGGTATCGGAGACGGTCAGTATCATCATTTCAAAGTGTCAATCCCTGCAGGCGCGAAGAATTTCAAGCTTGAGATCGCCAGCGAGCTCGCTGATTATGACCTTCATCTTTCCATGCGCAAGGGCGACTTCGCCTGGAGGAGCGAGGCTGATTTCTGCCTCACACAGAAAGGTTCCACCAAAACACTCGAACTTGACTCAATCGAGGAGGGAGAATGGTATGTCAGCGTATATTGTGCAACCCTTCCTACATCCAAGCTTACGGATACCAAGGGCTGCAAATACTATGCATACGAAGGCCTCAATGCCGGTATCAAGGGCGTTCCTTACACTATCAAGGCAAGCTGGGAATAAGCTTGCAGTTGTCCTGAGATAACATTTTTGATATGAAATACAGATTAGCTCTTTACCTTTTCACTATTATGCTTATTGTTTCCTGCGGACCCGGCAGGTCGGTGCCTGGAAACAATGGCCGGTCGGCGCTTCGGGCGAATACCGAATGGCCCTACGTTCTCTTTGACGGCGACTTTCCCGATCCGACGATTCTGGTTGACGGCAAGGACTATTATATGACTTTCACGTCTCAGAGAGCCGTGCCCGGACTTCCAATCTATCATTCTACGGACATGGTCCACTGGGAGCAGATCGGCAATGCCTTGAACAGGGAAGTGGGGCAGGTCTGGGCTCCGGATCTCCAGAAGATCAACGGAAAGTACTATATCTATTTCCCTGCAAGTTTCCAATTATATGTGGTCTATGCCGACAGTATGGAGGGCCCTTGGAGCGAACCGATAGACCTCGGAGTGCGGGCGATCGACCCGGGCTATGCCTCTGACGGCAATGGAAAGCAGATTCTCTACGCGAACAATGGAAGGTCGGTTCCGCTTGCCCCTGACGGTCTTTCCGTTGAAGGCCAGCTGAAGCATGCCTACGATGCATGGCCGATTCCGAAGGATTGGGTCATTGAATGCCGCTGCCTTGAAAGCCCCAAGATATTCAAGCGTGGCGAGTGGTTCTACCTTGTCTCCGCCGAGGGCGGGACAAGCGGTCCTGCGACAAGCCATATGGCTGTCGTGCACCGCAGCAGTTCTGTCGAAGGTCCTTGGGAACTTTCCCCATATAATCCGCTCGTCCATACATACTCTGCGGACGAGCCATGGTGGTCAAAGGGTCATGGTACAATCTTCCAGGATCATTTCGGAGACTGGTGGATAGTATATCACGCCTATCGCAACGGCCGCCACGATCTCGGTCGCCATACCCTGATAGAGCCAGTCACCTGGACAAAAGATGGCTGGCCCGTAATAGGAGGAAGATAGATACCGGCTTATCTGCCGAGCTGCTCCAGAACTTCCTTGATTGCGGCATCAAGCTGAGGGTCAGCATTTGATACCCTGTCCTTGAAGGTATTCTTCACATATATGTCAGGCTTGACTCCGATTGATTCGAGGTCTTCTCCCTGATTGTTGTAGCAGCCCCATGCAGGCAGGCGGCATGAAGAACCGTCAATCATGCTTGCAGCTGATGTGAAGATGATCCATCTGTATGTTTCAGTACCCACAATCTTGGCTATTCCAAGGGTCTTTATACCATTGGAAGTCACTTCCGCGTCGCTGAGGCTGTGTTCGTTCACCAGAACGACAACAGGCTTGTTGGCAGGCAGGACGTTAGGATGTGTCGTCTTCGGGAAGTCACGGTAGCTCCATTGGAAATGCTGCTGATGACGCAGGAAGTCTATCACCTCCTGGTGTACATTGCCGCCGTTGTTGTAACGCAGGTCGAGAATCAGGGCGTCCTTGTTGACGGCATAGGTATGCATGGCTTTCAGGAATTCATCGAGATCAGAGGTTCCCATGGCCTTCATGTGCACGTAGGCGATGCGTCCCTTTCCCTTTTCCTCCACTCGTGCCTTGCAGTCCTGTTCCCACTGCTTGTAGCAGAGTGCCTTGATTGCCTGGAAAGGAGCGGTATGCAGCTTGACGGAATATTCCTTGCCGCCGCGCTCGAAGGTCAGTCTGACTTCCTTCCTGTTGAGAGGAGTTGAGAAATACATCTCGCGGTTGGCCTTCTTGTCCACCTTGATGCCATCTACGGCAACAAGTACGTCACCCTTGCGTATGTCGATACCGACCTTGTCCGCAGGGGAGTCCGGCAGAATGGAAGCCACCTTGTAAGGTGAATCATTTTCAAAGTTCACTCCGGTGAGGATGGAACGCATCCTGGTCTCGGTCTTCTCCTCGCTACCTTCGCTGCTGAAGCCGAGATGCGATGAGTTGAGTTCTCCGAGCATGTCGGAAATGAGGGTGCGCAGCTGCGAGCGGTTGCGTACATACGGAAGCAGAGATGAATAATAATCGTGGACCGCATTCCAGTCTGTGCCGTGGAATTTGACATCATAGAAATTCTGGTCGAGCACAGCCCAGACCTCGTGGAACATCTGGCTGAATTCGTCCGAGAGGGACTTGTTGACGTCAGCTGTCACATTGATCGGGGTGGCCGTCAAGGAGTTCGGATCGACCTTGTTGATACCTGACCTGCCTATATGATAGAGGTCTGTCTTGGAGCAGAAGAAACTTCCTCCGCTAAGGACTTTGACAGGCTTCGGTTTAGCTTCAGGGTCATTGATATCAAGTGCCATGACCTGAATTCCGGCATCTCCGTAAGAGCTGTAGAAGAGCAGTGTCTTGCCCTTGGATTCGAAGATGAAAAGTCCTGACTGGTTGCCGTTGCGCTCCACTTTCACGGCTCTGTCAAGGATGTTGTCGTAATCGATCCTGACTAATGAATCCTTCTTTTCCTTCTCCTTTGTGAAGAGTTTGTCATATTCGTCGGAAGCGAATTTGCTGTCATATTTCCTGAGAGGAAGCTTATAGAGCTGCAGGCTGTTCCCCTTAGGGAATGACGACGAGGTGAGAACGCCTGCGAAGTACATGTATCGGCCGTCAGGTGAGAATACCATGTCCATTTCGGTGGATGCCGAATGGGTGAGGTTGGTCAGTTTGTCATCCTTGAATGAATATACGTAAATATCAGGCTCGAAGCGGTCCATGGCGGTGAAGGCCAGGCAACTGTCATCCCATGAGAATGTCATGTCCGAACCACGGAATGACCAGAATTCGGCGTTTGCGAGCTTTGTGACCTCGTCATTTGCAGTATTGCAGACGGAAACCTTGTCCGTACCGTCCACAAATGCGAGCTTGTCGCCCTTGTGGGACATTGTGAGTGTCCTGATGTTGCAGGAAGGCTGGTAGATTGCCTTCTCGGAACCGGCATCGGAAGCGTCGATCTTGTACAGGCCGACATATCCGCGGTTGGTCCTGGTATAATAGACAGTCTTGTTGTCGCCGGCCCATTCCACTTCCTTGACACGTTCGTCGGAAGGGGTTCCGAGCAGCTGGAGATATTTGCCCTTTGCGTCGGAGACGTAGAGGAGGCCGCGTATGACGAAAGCCATCTTCTTGCCGTCTGGTGAGACAGCCGCAGCAGTCGGTTTCTGCTTCTCGAAGGAACGGCGCACGTTGTTGTCACCGCAGGCTACGGTGATGTCAGGCACCGCATCCTTTCCGGTTTTCAGGTTGAGGTAGTGGATCTGATATTCGAGCAGGTAAACAATTGCCGAACCATCCGCAGCAATGCTTGGATATTGTACTGACTTGTTGAATTGCGTCAGTTGCTCCGGCTTGCCGGAGGCATTGTATCTTACGATGTTGGATTCCTTGTTGAATTGGTCGGTGACATAGTAGAGCTTGCCGTTGCGGTCAACCATAGGCCAGGTGTCCTTGCCTTCGTAGTCCGTCAGTTCGCGATACTTTCTGCCCTTTGGATTCCATGCCTTTATATCAGGGTTGTGGTCGCCCACATATCTCTTTCTTGTCGGGAAATTGATGCTTTCCGCAGATTCGTTGAAATAATACTCTCCCGTCTTTGGATTCTCAACGAGGTTGACGACGGTTGTGAAGTATCCGTCAAACAATTTTATCGGAGTTCCGCCGTCCACCGATACCTTGAATGTGGTGCGGGTGGCGCTGGCACGGCGTGACTCGAAGTAGATGTACCTGGAGTCTGCTGACCAGCTTACCGGGAAGTCGCCCGCTTCGTGATATGTGAGCTGACGTGCCTGTCCGCCCTTGACGGGTATGACATACACATCCTGATTGCCGTTTATATCGGATGAGAAGGCGAGATACTTGCCGTCCGGTGACGGAACCGGGTGGTTCTCCTCACCTTTCAGGGAAATGAAGCTCATGGCAAGTCCGCCCGTGGACGGGACAGTGAAGATATCGCCGTCATATGCAAAATATATCGTACTGCCATCCGGTGAGAGAGCCGGATGAGCCGCAAACCTCAGCGGTTCGGCGGAAAGCGCGCCGGAGAGGACTGTTGCAGAAAGGATAGAGAGGAGAATACGTTTCATTTATGATGGTTTTTGAATGACTACTAATGTTGAATACCATACCTGGCAGGCCTTCAGGGTTTCCTCGCCTGCATAGTATCTGTCCATACCCTTGCGGGTCATGTCAAGATATGTCTTGCCGAGGGACCACGGGTCATAGACTTCGAAGTACAGCTTGCTGTCGGTCTGGACAAAACCCTTCACGACAAGGTAATGGCCGCTGCCGGTGCCGGAGGACTGATAGTATTTGTTGACACGCTGCGTGTTGTTTGAATTGTAAGTGAAATAATACATATCAGGGTTGAGGATGGCTATATTGCCATTGGCGATCTCATTCTTCAGTGTCTCGGCAGTTGCGAACTGCACCTTCCTGTAGCTGATCTTGTGGGCGGTGAGGAATGCGTCGATATCTTTCGCATACCACCAGCCTCCGGTTGGACTGTATTCCTCGCGTGCGGCTTCCGCACCTGCCAGATATTCTGGATTGAACCATTTTGCGCACATCGTGGCTGAAGATGGTCCGCAGTTCACGCTGGAATACGTTCCCGTATCACCCTGGTCAATGTACCAGTTGTATGGTCTGTCATTGCTGACGGTCTGTACAACAGACCCTTCCAGTCCCCATTCGGCAAAGAAATCCTGCTTTGCCGCGGCGGATTGGGATATGGTTATCTTTTTGGAGGAATCGGGACCGTATTTGAATTCGACAAGGGCTGAGCGGTCCTTTCCTGTGGTGTTGGCGGATATGTCGAAATTGACATATCCTGATTTGTCATTATGGAGGGTTGAGGTGGAAATCCAGCCTGCGGTTTCAGGGATGACGACGTCATAGGACATGCCGTCCTCTATGGACACGTGGACTGCCACCTGACATTCAGGTGAATACCTGTAGAAAAGAGAATTGTCAAGGGTGAAGCCCTTTATGACGGCAGTTGGGGTATTGTCACTGCCACCCGGGGTATATGGGCTCGGTTTCGGCTCATATGGATCCGCGCAGGAGCACACTGTCAGTGCGATTGCGAGGAAGAGGAGATGAAGGCGTCGCATAGTGTTATATTAAAATAACAGGGCCACAGCATCCCTGTGGCCCTGTTGAGTTTAGGTACTAGTCGCGGGAATAACCCGGATTCTGCTGCATGTCAGGATTGAGCTTGAACTGATCCACCGGGATAGGAAGTACGCACTTCTCGTAATTCCAGTCGATGCCGGTCGGTGCACCCACGAGGTGAACGCCGCCTTCACGGTAAATTGTCAATCCGTTGCGCAGAGCGTCGAAGTATCTGTGGCCTTCGCCGACGAGTTCCTTCCTTCGCTCCGTAAGTACTCTGTCAAGGTTGAATTCGCTTGCAGAAACGGTCTTTGCAGGGTTTGCCCTGTTGACGATTGCATTAAGGTATTCCAGACCCTTGGTCTTGTCTCCGCCACCCTTCACTGCAGCCTCTGCTGCGATGAGGTAGAGTTCGGAAACTCTGATGACAGGATAGTTGTTGTAAACGGCAGCCTGGTTGTGTGCAGGGCCAGGGTATTTCATGAGCCACCACTGCTGTCCGCGCTCGTTGGAGATGAGCTTCAGGCGGACATCATTCGGATCCTGCTTGAGCAGATTGACGAAATCGAGGGTGACGATCATGTCTGCATAGCCCCACCAGTGGTAGAGATATGAGAGGGCGTCCCAGCTTCCGTTGTCACTCTGGCTGTTTGCGATCTCGAAGAGAGATTCTGCGCGGAAAGTGTTGTTAAGGTTGAACTGAGCTATGTACTCTGCATTGCCTGCGAGCTTGTAGGAAGTGCCCTTGAGCTCTTCTATGAGCTTGCTTGCCGTGTTATAGGCATCCGTATTCCTGTCACAGTACAGATATATCCTTGACAGGAGCGCGCGGGCTGCATACTGGTTGATGCGGCCGTTGTTCTTTGCTGTTGAAAGGAGAGGGATGGCCTTGTTGAACTGGTCGATGATGAAATCGTAGCACTCGGCAACGGTATTTCTGATCGGGTTTTCGTCAACAGGGAGAACTCGGTCCACGATAGGAACGCCCCAGCTTGCACCCTTGTCCTTGGAATATGGATAGCCGAAGCATCTTGTCATATCGAAGTGGGCGAGTGCGCGTACGGCATAAGCCTGTCCGAGATAATCGTTCAGGACTTCCTTCGAGCCGGTGATCTTGCCTGATTCTATGGCGTTGATGATATGGCTTGCCTGACGGATTACATACCATGGACGGCCCCACAATGAACCTGCGTGAAGTCCGTTGGAGGTGTGAGAGAACATATAGCAGTAGTAAACGTCACGTCCTGACTGATAGAGGCTCTGAACGTCGTCTCCCTTTACGTCACCGTAATAGAAGATGGCACCGCTGTAGTATCCCGTTGAGGACAGCAGGTCATACAATCCGTTGACAGCATACTGAATGTCTCCTTCAGTATTGAGAGCCGTGTCGGATGTTATGGAAGTATGAGGATACTCTACAAGGAAGTCCTCGCATGAAGCTGCCATGAAGGCTGCAAAAAGTAATAATGCTATTTTTTTCATAGTATGATCCTCCAAATTACAATCCGATTTCAAGACCGAGGGAAATGGTCTTCAATGGTGGAATATTCAAGTAGTGCACACCCTGGAATTCAGGGTCGTAGAGTTTGTATTTCGCAAAAGTGAGGAGGTTTGTACCTGAGAGGTAAACCTTGGTGGAGCGCATATGGACGGCATCCATCCACTTCTGTGGCAGGCTGTAGCTGAGGATGAGATTCTTCAGACGTATGTGGTCGGTGCTGTGCACACCTCTTGAAGAGTTCCACCATCCGCCGTATTCCTGTCCGTAGATGTAGCGTGGGATGTCTGTGACATCACCAGGGTTCTGCCATCTGTTCCTCAAAGCGATGCTCTTGTTGGTGGATGCGCTGTAACCGTCATCCTCGAGACCGTACATCATATTGTCATATGAGTGACCGCCGAGTGAGAATGTGAAGTTGAATGAGAGTGCGAGTCCCTTGTATCCGAAAGTGTTCTGCAGTGAGCCTGTGAGGTAAGGGAAGATGTCACAGCAGATGATGCGGTATGCGTTGTTAGGGTCGTAAACCTTCTCCCTAGAGAGAGAACCGTCTTCCTGAGGCTCGTTGGAGTAGTACATAGGAAGTCCGTTTTCAGGATCCACACCGGCATATTCCCTGAGGTAGATTGAACCGAAGGATTCGCCGACTCTTCTGATGTAACGGCCGTCGGTATATTCATCCACGTCATTGAGCTTGAGGATCTTGTTCTTGTTGTGAGCAAGGTTGAGGGCGGTTGTCCAGTAGAAATCCTTCTTGTCGATGTTGCGGCTGTTGATCTCAAATTCGAAGCCCTTGTTTTCCATCTCACCGATATTGCCGGTAACTGAACCGAAGCCGGAGATATTGTTGACTGTCATGCTCATCAGCAGGCCTGTGGTATGCCTTCTGTATGCATCGAATGTCACGTTCACTCTCTTGAAGAGACCGAAGTCCAAACCTATGTTGGTTGCGTAGTTGCGCTCCCAGGAGAGGTTAGGGTTTTCGAGGGTGTTCTCGACGAGAGTAGGCATGTTGTTGTATGAACCGGCTGTAGAATATGTGCCGTAGAAGCCGTAAAGTGAGCTTGGGAGGTTACCGTTGACACCGTAGGAAGCCCTGATCTTGAGATCTGAGAGGACGTCCTTCACATTTGCCATGAAATCCTCATTGATGATCTTCCAGGAACCTGAAACCGCCCAGAAGTTATCCCACTTGTTGCCAGGTGCGAGTCGTGACGAACCGTCACGGCGGAAGCTGGCGCTGAAGAGGTACTTGGTGGCGTAGTCATAATTGAATCGCGCCACGATGGATTCCATTGTCTCGTGGGTTGAATAACCGCTGGCTTCACGAGGTGTGGAACCGTTGCTGAGGTCGGTGTTGATGGCATTTCCGTATTCAACCGCACGGGCATATACGAAATCATAGTTCTTCTTGATGGCCTCAAACGCCGCCGCTGCATCGAAGGTGTGCTTTCCGACAACCTTGTAGTAGCTCAGCATTGTGTTGCTGTCCCAGTTGAAGTTCTGATAGAATGCGTTGTAACCGTTACCGTTGGTTGATCGGCCGTCACCGCTGGCAGGAGACCAGAAACGATATTCCTTGGTGTATGCCATATCGGTGTTGTATGTGGTCTGAAGCTTGAGGCCCGGGATGAAGGTGTATCCTATGTGGGCGGAAGCGAAAGCTCTGGCCGCCTGGGTGGAGTACTTGTTGACCTCAGCCTCCTCTATAGGGTTGTAGTTGCCGTTCTGCGAAAAAGCATGGTTGTATGAGCCATCCTCGAGATAGATAGGGTCTGAAGGAGTGATGGCGAATCTGGAAGCCCAGAGAGGGCTGCAGTAATAGTCGCTTTCAGGAGTGGCCTTGCTCTCAGTGAGGGAGAGGAGGACATTTGCTCCGAAATCGAGTTTCTTGTGCACGTTCTCTATACCGAGTCTTCCGCTGTAGCGCTTCAGGAAGGAGTCGAATGACATACCGTCCTGGTCAGTATAGTTGAAGCTGGCAGTGAACTTCGAGTTGTCATTTCCGCCCATTGCGGAGAAGTCGTAGTTCTGCTGGTATCCCTTGTGGAACATCTCCTTGGCCCAGTCAACGTATCCTCCAGCAGGAACTGCTGCAACTGCGTCGATCTGGCTGTCGGCCCATGCCTTGGCGGCATTGAGCTCGAGACCCTTGTCAAGCTGGTAGTTCACGTAACCTTCATAAAGGAGTTCGCGTCTTTCCTCGCCGCCCATGATAGGACGGTAATCCATGGCGAAATCGGAGATACCGCCGCTGACCTTGATGTTGTAAACGGTCTTGCCCTGCTGTGCGGATTTGGTCTTGATGAGGATGACACCGTTGGCGCCGCGTGCACCGTAGAGGGAAGCGGAAGCCGCGTCCTTGAGGACTGTGATGCTTTCGATGTCAGAAGGGTTGATGGTGGCGAGCACGCCGAGACCTCCGGCATTGTTGCTGTCCGCGCTGTAGTTGCCTGAGCTTACAGGGATACCGTCCAGCACGTAGAGAGGTTCTGTGGAAGCGTTGATTGATCCACGGCCACGTACGAGAGTCGAGGTTCCGGAACCAGGCTGACCTGAAGTTGTGAAGATCTGTACACCCGGAAGGTTACCTTCCATCATCTGTGTCATTGAAACTACTGGGAGTTCCTTGAGCTTTTCCGTATTGACGGTTGATGCGGAACCCGTATATGTGGACTTCTTGAAGGTACCGTAACCGGTGACGATGACTTCGTCGAGAATGTCAATGTCCTGCTCCATGGTGATATTGTACCATGATTCGCTGGTTACGACAACTTCCTTGTCCTTCATGCCAAGGAAGATGAACTGGAGAATGTCCTGTGGCTTCGCCTTGACACTGAATGCGCCTGCGGCTGATGTCACGGCATTCGCTCCTGTACCCTTGACAATGATGGCGACACCCGGAAGGGGTTCGCCTGTCTGATCCACGACGACACCGGTGACATAACCCGGTGCTGCCGTTGTTTTCTGGGCTGATGCCATTGCCGGCATCAGCAGCATTCCAAGAAGGAATGCCATAAAGAATCGAAATTGTTTCATAGGCCTTAATAGATTTGTTGTTGGCGAATTTAGTGATAAAAAATCACATAAACAACATAAGACCCAGTGTTTTTAGAGAAGAGTACCCGGAGCCGTAATACTACAATTGGTGGCAATTTGGATAATCTGCTTCTTACTGTATAATAGACTGAATCAGTAATACACCCCAGTATGACACTGTTTGAAGTGGGTTTTGTGTCCAACTTGTGTCCAAGTATTCAGCCTTTGAAAATAGACCTACTTCTCTCACAAATATAGTGATTATTTTCTTCTCTATTGGGTTAAGTGCCGCTAGCGCTCAATGGGTAACGCTCGTAGCGGAGCAAAGGGTACCGGCGTAGCGCGCAATAGGATACCGGCCCGGAAGGCCTGCGTTTCAGTTCCACAAAGGTAGTTTTATTTTCTGTTTTTCCTACGCATGGACTCGCCCTTGAGTTCGATATGCACGGCGTTGCTGACGAGGCGGTCCATTATGGCGTCTGCAAGTGTCGGCTCCGCGAAATGCTACGGCGGTGATATCACCCGTAAGCGCAAGCTTCTTGAGAAGCAGAAGCAGGGCAAGAAGAGGATGAGGCAGATCGGACAGGTCGAAGTGCCTCAGTCCGCTTTCATGGCCGTCCTCAAGATCGACTGATTTTTCTTTTTTTTGCACGATTGATATTTTTTTGCGACATTTACCGTCGCAATGGTTCTCTGTGTGAGGGATCTGCCCTCACTTGAGATTAAAAGGGAATCAGGTGAAAGACCTGAACAGTTCCCGCTGCTGTAAGTCAAGCGTCCGTACGGACTCGTCAGACATTCCTGCCACTGGCCGCCAAGGCCGGGAAGGCGTCTGCCGATGACAAGTCAGAAGACCTGCCACTGCGGTTTATTATTCAAACCTGCGGGTGACAGGTTTAGATGATGAGGATACGGACATCAATCAATCAGACAATCGGCGCCTCAGTGCGCTGCAGGGCAATGGAGTCGAAGCCACTGCCTTTGCCGGTATTATCTCCTGTACCGGTTGCCTCCGCATGCCCCTATGCGGCCGGTGTCGCCACTTACGGTACACTTGCCGCTCTTCCAACGGCCATTCAAAAAATAGATTCAGATATGAAAAATGTTTATTCGGCTCCTGAGAGCCGGGTTGTCCTCCTGTTTGAGGATGCTGTCATTGCCGCCAGCGGAAACAGCGGCTGTTCCAACTGGGAGTATTTCTGATATTCACAAACCAACCAAATAATCAATTATGAAAACAAAATCATTATTGTCAGCAGCGGCTCTGTCCTTGCTGCTGGTCAGCTGTTCGGTCAACGACATCGACAGCGCCATTCCACAGTCTGAAGGAAACGGATTCACCCTTATCGGCGAGTGTTCACTGGGAACACGTACTGCATTCGGAACTCCGGGCCCATCATCAATACCGTTCACCTGGGCGGGCGGAGACTATGTATATTGCGGCACGCAGAAGAGTGCCGCGATTGCAGAAGCTGCTTCCGTTGCCGAATTCAGGTTCAGCAAAGGCTCTGCAACCGACGGTACCGCCGTCATCTACAATATGACGGGAGAAAGCGCCACAGAGGCCAGGGTGCTTTCGGAGCAGGACGGTGAAAACCTCGGTGCAAGCGGTGACTTCGGTTACACTACCATCTCAAAAGGCTCATTCACCCTCAGCCATTATACCACATACCTCTGGCTCAATCCCTACTGCTCTGCGGGCGACATCACCGCGAAAGTGAAGTCTGTCAGCATTTCTGCAGATGCGGCGATTGCCGGCACGGCTGAATTCTTCACAGAAAACAAATGTTTCGGTGAAATCACAGGCGGGTCGAAGAGTGTCGATATCGTATTCTCCGAACCGAAAGCTCTCGGCAGTGCCGAACCTCAGGGCGTATGGGCTGCCGCCGTCATTCTTCCTTCTACGGTCAGGAATATGGAAATCAGCTATTATTTCGATGACGCATCCGTTGCGGTAGTCAAGGTGGCTCGCGCGAACGGCCGTGTCCTTGAGGCCGGAAGGACCTATATGGTATCGTCCGACATTGCTTCAGGCGATATGATGGATGTGCTTACATTCGAGGATGCCGACTACAGGGGTGACGGCAATTATGTATGTGCAGATGACTGGTCCTCTCTGATCGACGATCCGCAGTACGGCGGTCTTCTTCTCTATGGTGACGGCGGAATGGGTGTTTACGATATCAACGACGCTTATTGCTGGTACGACAAGGGAAATACCGAACTCTTCTCGAGACTCTCAGAAGGCTGGGGCGCCTGGGCATTCTGGTCCGGCGGACACGCAGTCTCCAACTATGTCTCCGCTGACGTTGAGAGATACTGCGACTACGGTTCGCAGCTTACTGTCTACAAAGAGGGCGTAACAGGCCTTCAGCGCGCAAAGGGTGGCCATAACGGTTCGGACAACTTCTGCATCCACTATGGTTATGCCGACAATTCCGGATACAGTCTTACTGAGGAAACCCTTCCTTTCATCGAGTTCCACGATGGCATAAGCCGTGTCATTGACCATATGTACATCAACAACACCACCTATCTCCTCAAGTGCTGTGTCAGCGGCAACGGTATGACAGCGTCCATCGGTGCTGACGACTGGATTAAAATCGTTGCAAAGGGTTACAATGCAAACGGTGAGTTCGTCAACAGCGCTGAATTCTATCTCTGTGCAGGTTCATCCATATCAGCCGACGGCAAGCTGACTCTTGTCAAGGAATGGACGAAGTGGGATCTCTCATCTCTCGGCAAGGTTGCCAGGGTGACATTCAATATGACAGGCTCTTCGGACAACGGATACGGTTTCAGCCAGCCTGCATACTTCGCATACGATGATGTCGCAGTACGTCGCGCAGCCACTTCCGCAAATGCCGGCAGCAGCGAATTCGAAGTTCTGTAACATCCCTTTCAGGGCCCTTCCGGGTTCGTGAATCACAAAAAAACAATGAGGCACTCCGGCTTTGCCGGGATGCCTCATTACTGTTTCCGGACAGCCATCACAAACATGTTTCTAAGTAGAAAATATACCACAGGACAGATGATCAGTTGTTTTAACAAGATAAGAAGAGACCTCAAAAGGGTCTCTTCTTTGTTTGAGACCACCTGTTTTTGGCATTTTGTGCCCAAATGTGTCCAATTTTGTGGGATAGAACGAAAAGAAAAAATCCATAAGTGTTGTAATCAACTACTTATGGATTTTTGTCTGTACCCGGAGCCGGGATCGAACCGGCACAGCCTTGCGGCCATTGGTGTTTGAGACCAACGCGTCTACCGATTCCGCCATCCGGGCTTTCGATAGCGATGGCAAAGGTAAATAAAGTTTCTTTTTTTCCAAAATGCCGCTGGAGATTAGTGAGGGCAAGAATGTTTATAACTTGTTAAATTTTCTCCAAAGTCCCCTGCTTTTCGGTAGCTATTCCCAATTAATTTTGTTAACCCAAAACCGGAAAAACTAGCAACAAGACACATGGAAAACTCCGAGCTTTACATCGTAAAACGAGACGGAAAAAGCGCTGCGTTCGACATTAACAAGATCAAGAACGCCATCCGCAAGGCCTTCCTGGCCACAAACAGCTATGCTACCGAAGAGGTCATCACAAGTATCCTGAGCCGTGTCAGCATCTCCAACGGCATGTCCGTGGAGGAGATTCAGAACCAGGTGGAGAACTCCCTGATGATCGAGAAGTACTACGCTGTGGCAAAGCATTACATGCTCTACCGCCAGAGACATACGGAAGACCGCGAGGTACGCGACCGTCTCAACTTCCTCATTGATTACTGCTCAGCATCCAATCCTGCCACCGGCAGCAAGTACGACGCCAACGCAAACATCGAGAAGAAGAACATCGCAACCCTCATCGGCGAACTCCCGAAGCAGAGCTTCATCCGCCTCAACCGAAGGATGCTGACCGACCGCATCAAGGAGATGTACGGCAAGGAACTTTCCGACAAATATCTTGACCTGCTCAACAAGCACTTTATCTACAAGAATGACGAGACCAGCCTCGCGAACTACTGCGCCAGCATCACCATGTACCCATGGCTCCTCCAGGGTACCATCCCTGTAGGAGGCAACAGCACGAGGCCTACCAACCTCAAGTCATTCTGCGGCGGCTTCGCCAACCTGGTATTCATCGTTTCCAGCATGTTGAGCGGCGCCTGCGCAACTCCTGAGTTCCTGATGTACATGAACTACTTCATCGAGATGGAGTACGGCGAGGACTATTACCTCCGTGCAGACGAGGTGGTGGATCTCTCCAAGAAGAAGCGCAGCATCGACAAGGTCATCACAGACTGCTTCGAGCAGATAGTATATACCATCAACCAGCCTACCGGAGCCCGCAACTTCCAGGCTGTGTTCTGGAACATATCATATTATGACAAGTACTACTTCGAGAGCATCTTCGGAGAGTTCAGGTTCCCTGACGGCAGCCGCCCTCATTGGGATTCACTCAACTGGCTCCAGAAGCGCTTCATGAAGTGGTTCAACAAGGAGCGCACCAAGACCATCCTCACCTTCCCTGTGGAGACTATGGCTCTGCTGACAGAGAACGGCGACGCCAAGGATCCTGAGTACGCTGACTGGACAGCCCAGATGTATTCCGAAGGTCATTCATTCTTCACATACATGAGTGACAATGCCGACTCCCTCGCTTCCTGCTGCCGTCTGCGCAACGAGATCCAGGACAACGGCTTCAGCTACACCCTCGGCGCCGGCGGCGTTTCCACCGGTTCGAAGAGCGTGCTGACCATCAACCTCAACCGCTGCATACAGTTCGCCGACAGGCAGGGCATACCTTACCTCGAGTATCTCGAAGAGGTCATCGACCTGATGCACAAGGTGCAGACCGCATACAACGAGAACCTGAAGTCCTTCTCTGAGAAGGGCATGCTGCCTCTCTTCGATTCAGGCTTCATCAATCTCAGCCGTCAGTACCTCACCATAGGTGTCAACGGTCTCGTGGAGGCTGCCGAATACCTCGGTATCCAGATCAATGACAATCCTCAGTACCTCAAGTTCGTCCAGGACGTGCTCGGCACCATCGAGAAATACAACAAGAAGTACCGCAGCAAGGAACTGATGTTCAACTGCGAAATGATCCCTGCGGAGAATGTGGGCGTGAAGCACGCCAAGTGGGACCGCGAAGACGGTTATGTCGTACCTCGCGAATGCTACAACAGCTATTTCTATGTAGTTGAGGACGAATCCCTCAACATACTCGACAAGTTCCGCCTCCATGGCCGCGAATACATCGAGCATCTCACCGGCGGTTCGGCATTGCACATGAACCTTGAGGAGCACCTCAGCAAGGAGCAGTACCGCCAGCTGATCAGGGTGGCAGCCAAGGAAGGATGCAACTACTTCACCTTCAACATCCCTAACACCATCTGCAACGACTGCGGACACATAGACAAGCGCTACCTCCAGGAATGCCCTGAATGCCACAGCAGGAACATCGACTACGCCACCCGTATCATCGGATACATGAAGCGTATCAGCTGCTTCTCACAGGCAAGACAGAAAGAGGCTGCAAGGCGCTACTATGCCAGCCAGCAGAGATTGAAATAATGCTGAAATATTACAATTACGATATAGTATTCCAGGAAATACCTGACGAGACGACGCTTGCGGTCAACCTTACCGGATGTCCGTTTACCTGCGAAGGTTGCCACAGCCCTCATCTCCGTCAAGACATCGGAGAGCCTCTTACGCAAGAGGCTCTTCTTTCTGTTCTCGGCCGTTACAGAGGAGAGGTCACCTGCATCTGCCTGATGGGCGGCGATGCGCATCCTCTCGAAGTCCAGGAGATTGCCGGCTGGATACGCAGCGGCCTCAAGCTGAAGAGCGGCTGGTATTCGGGTGCGGCAAAGCTCGCGGAAGGCGTGGACACACGCCACTTCGACTATATCAAGATCGGTCCGTACATCGCCGCGAAGGGTGGCCTGAGCAGCGGGCAGACCAACCAGAGGCTCTACATGGTGGAGGCCGACGGCAGCCTGACGGACATCACATACAAGTTCGCGAAAAAGAACAAGCCACTTTAGACTACGGCTATGAGCGCAAGGACCAGGACTACGGCAATCACAGTGACCGCCATCGCGGTCATTCTGCTTTTTGCCGCCAATCTGGTATTCGGAGCGGTCAGGATACCGATCCGGGACGTGCTTGGCATACTTGCCGGATCTTTCGACGGCCGTCCATCCTGGTCGGAGATAGTGCTGCATTCGCGCCTGCCGCAGGCCGTGACGGCGCTGCTGGCCGGAGCATCCCTGGCCTGCGCCGGACTGATGCTGCAGACTCTCTTCCACAATCCTCTGGCAGGCCCGTCCATACTGGGTATCAGCGACGGCGCCAATCTGGGCGTCGCCATAGTGATGATATACTTCGCATCCACCAGCTACATATCCTCCATACTGGCGGCATTTGTCGGTGCAGCCGCGATACTGGTGGTGATAATATGGTTCTCCCGCAAGCTGCGCAACAATGTGATGCTGCTGATTGTCGGCATAATGGTGGGCTATCTGGCATCCTCGCTCATCTCCATACTCAATTTCCGGGCATCGGCGGACAAGGTGCATCAGTTCGTGATGTGGGGGATGGGTGATTTCAGCGCAGTATCGGTAGAGAAGCTGCCGGTCTATGCCGCAGTGGTGCTCGCGGGGCTTGTCCTTGCGCTGCTGCTGACCAAACCGCTGAACACACTGCTGCTGGGTGAATCCTATGCCTCCAACCTGGGCGTCAACGTGCGCCGCGCGAGGCTTCTCATACTGCTGTGCACGGGCATACTGACCGCGGCCACCACGGCATTCTGCGGACCGGTGTCCTTCATCGGCCTTGCAGTGCCGCACATCGCGCGCCTGCTGCTCGGCTCCTCCAACCACAAGGCCCTGCTGCCGCTGACCATACTTTCCGGCGCGGGAATCGCCCTGCTGTGCAACCTCATCACGGTTCTGCCGGGACAGGGCGGAGTGCTGCCTCTGAGCGCCGTGACCCCTCTGGTGGGAGCTCCGGTGATAATATATGTGATAGTCAACCGCAGAAACATTCAATATTTCAACTGATGGGAAATGCCGCCATACTTGAGACCTGCGCACTGGGCATAGGCTACCGCCTCGGGAAAAAGGGGGAGGTGGTGGTGCATCCCGGTCTGGACCTGCAGCTGCGCGAAGGGGAGCTGACCTGCCTGCTGGGCCTGAACGGAGCCGGCAAATCCACTCTCATCAGGACGCTCTGCGGCTTGATCCCACCACTTTCAGGGGAGATTACGCTCTGCGGAAAGGCCCTCGCAGAGTACTCCCAATCCGAATTCTCACGCACTGTAGGCGTGGTGCTGACGGACCCGACATCTGCCGGCGGCATCACGGTTCGCGAACTGGTGGCGCTGGGACGCTATCCGCATACCGGTTTCTTCGGCCGCCTCGGCGCGCATGACTACGAGGTGGTGGACAAGGCTCTGGAGTCGGTAGGCATAGCGCACAAGGCCGCTTCATTCGTGGCCGACCTGAGTGACGGAGAGAGGCAGAAGGCCTTCGTGGCCAAGGCCCTGGCCCAGGAATGTCCGCTTGTCATACTTGATGAACCCACCGCTTTTCTGGACGTGACAAGCCGTGTGGGGATGATGGCCCTGCTGCGCAGAATCGCCCACGAAGAAGGTCGCAGCATACTGCTGTCCACGCACGATCTGGATGCCGCACTGGATTTCGCGGACAATCTCTGGCTTCAGGACAAGTCATCGCCCATGCTCTGCGGCAGTCCTTCGGAGCTGCTTGAGGACGGTTCCCTCGAGCGTTTCTTCTCGCGGGACGGACTGCGTTTCGATGCGCAGCAGCGCAGGATAATCGCTATCTGAGCGGCTTGTAATATCTCGGTTCATAGTCCGGAAGAAGCTCCGGATGGTAGATGTGTATCAGGTCTTCCAGCAGCCAGTCCGGGTGGAAGGTGATATCGTCATAATAGCTGCAGTATGCGGAGTTGCAGGCGTAGATCTTTCTGTCGTGCCAGGCCGTGAAATTGGCGTACGGCTCGTATTCAAGCTTGAGGCTGGCGTATGTGTAATCGCTCGCTGCGTTGTACTTGAAGAGCCACAGATCGCAGTCCGCCGCCTTGTCATAGACCGTCTCATAGGAGAGCTGGGCCACGTTGCCCCTGCCGCTTATGTCAGCGAATATGTAGTCCGCTCCCGCGTCGCGGTGAATGACACCAATGTAGCAGTCCCCCGACGGCACTGGCCAGGAAGGGCCGTATTTCTTCTCCAGAAGGACGGTCGGGCGCTCAGCCGCAGCGGCGGCGAGTGCCTTGAGATGGTTGTAACGCTCCTCCGTGGCCTTGAATGCCGCCACGGCCTCTTCATTGCGGCCGAAGAGCAGGCCGTAGAAGCGCAGCCATTCGCTGCGTCCCAGCGGATGGTCTTCCATATAGTCGGCGGCCTCCACTATGGGCACGCCTGTCTTTTCTGCGGCGCCGTAGCCGCTGTTCTCGAAGGGTGATGCTATGATGACATCAGCCCCGAGGTCAATGATCTTCTCAATGTCAGGGGCCGTGGAAGGGCCCAGGTCTGCGATGCGTCCGTCACTGATGCGGGAGAGCACCGCTTCGGAAGTGATGTACTGTTTCTCGCATACACCCACCACATGGTCGAGGCAGCCCAGCTGGTCAGCCATGGCCGCATGCACGGTGGTATAAATGACCGCGCGCTGCACAGGCACACGTATCACGGTGCCTTCGGGAAGATTGTCGGGCAGGGCCTTGTCCCTGTCCACCAGCAGGTAGCTGCGGCGCACACGGGTGCTGTCCCACGGGTCGCGCAGGGTCACGGCCGTGTAGCCGTCCTCCTGCACGATGGCAAGGTTGGACGCGTATTTCAAGCCGCCCCGCTCAGCGGGAAATGCGGCCCCGCTGCCGCTCCTGCCGCCATTGCAGGCGCAGATGAGCAGGAGCAATATCGCAAAAGAGCCAATCCTGACAGACTGGCTCTTTGCTGATATTGTTGATTTAAGACTCATTATCTGAGAATCTTCGCGAACTCAACGTCCTTGGCTACGCGCTCTGCGAGCTGGGCGTTCTTCTTGACCTTCTCAAGTTCAGCCTTTGCTGCTGCAGCGTCACCCTTGCGTGAAGCGATGATAGCCTTCAGGTAAGATGACTTAGGGCAGTCGCAGGTGATCTTCTTGGCAGCGCCGTCGAGGTTGTTGTTGAGGATGTCAGCGAGGGCTGCGTTGAAGCCCTTGGCGTCCTTGAGCTTGGCAGCTGCATCAGCGTACTTGCCGGTGAGCATGTCAACGATGGCTGCATTAGGCTTGGCGATCTCGCCGGCCTCGTTGAAGAGCTTTGCAGCTTCGTCAATCTTGTTGGCACGGAGAGCGATGACACCCATGATGTTCTTGTATGCATCGGATGCCTTGTCCTTCATGGCTGCGAGGTAACCCTTGGCGTCCTTGTCATTGTTGTCGCGGAGAGCGCAGATGGCAGCGTTGTACTTTGCACGGTCGCTGTCAAATCTTGTGATGGCCTTCTTGTAAGCGGCAAGCTTTGCCTTGTTGTCCTTCACGAGGGTAGCGGCACGCAGGAGAGCCTCCTCATCGAGAGCTTCGCTGTTGTTGTCGAGGAGAGTTGTCAGCTCGTCAGCGGTGAAGTTTGCGTATTCAACGTTGGTGATGAAACGTGCACGGCGGAGTTCAGGGAGAACCTGGTCAGCGAGTGAAGTGTAAACTGATGACATGTTTCTGATCTCGCGTTCGCGAACCTCAGGGTCGCTGTACATTGAGAGCACGCGGAGGATGAGTTCCTTGTCTTCAATGTTGGAGTTCTTCACGAGTTCCTGGAAGCCGTCCCAGTCCTCAGCGATGCTGCGGGTGGTGACATTGCCGGCGTCAACCTTCTTTGTAACCTGGTCGAATGCCTTCTTGGCTGACTTCTCGCGGTCAGATGAGAGTTTGTCGTTGATGCTGTATGAACCGTCAGGTGAAGCGTAAGCCACGATCTCGGTACCCTTCACGGTGCGGCGTGCATCGCTCTCGAGAGCCTTGAGGGCATCTACGAATCTCTTGATGTCATCGCTCTTGATCTCTGAATCACGAACCTCTGAGCGTCCGATCTTGTAAAGGATCTGAGCCTCTTCCTTCTGAGGGATGATCTCCTGGTAGTTGTCAGCCATCATAGGGAGGTTGCTGACGCCTGAAGCATCAACGAGAGTATAGGTGGTGTTCACACCGTCAGCGATCTTGATGTCAGCAGGGTAGGTGTATTCATTGCCCTTGTAGTAAACCTTTGCGCGTGCAACGAGTTCTGATTTCTCCATACCCGGAACGAAATCGAACTGTATCTTCTCACTGATGGTTGCACCGTCCTTTGATACTGACTTGTAGTTGTCAGTGATCTTCTCACCCTGATACATGAATGGCTTGCCGGCAACTTCGCCACCTACATAGATGATGACAGGAGTCACTTCGAGAGTAGCCTTAGGGAGGAAGTATTCCTCAGGGAAGGTGACGTCAACTGTAGCGTTGATCTTGCCGCCCACTGCCTCGAGCACTTCAGGATTGCATTTGATCTTGATCTTGTCGGCCGCTTCAGCCATCTTAGCTGCATTGTTGCAGGATGATGCAAGCAGCATCACACCCGCTGCGAGCAAAAGCGATTTGAAAATTCTTTTCATAATGTTATTTGAAGTAATAATTTCTTTGTGAAAATGGTAGTCTGCAAATATAATGTAATTTTTTGGACTGACATAGCGGCTCGGGCTATTTGGCTATCTTGCCGTCCTTGAAGGTGCATTTGTACTGAGTGCGGCCGCCGTCTTCGCGTATCCATGTGGTGAATGCGCGTTCCCCTTCCTTGACGGAAATGATCCTCGCGCCGTGAGGGAGGTGGTTATATACCGTGCCGTCGCCGCTGTAGCGTCCGTATGCGAGGGCTATACCGTAGTAAGGCACGATGTAGTCGCTGTCATGGTCATGGCCGCAGAATATGCCGATGATGTTGCCGGCCTCCAGCATTGCGGTGAACATTCCGGAATTGATCTTCGGGTGGCCGCCGTATTCGCCGCGCAGGCCAAGTCCGGCCTTCTTGCGGGAATCTTCAGTCAACTTCCAGGCATCGTAGAACTCCGGGAGCGGAATATGGAAAAATGCGAATGAAGGCACATGGTTGCCGCCGTTGGCCTCGGTTGCCGCGTTGCACCGGTCCCTCATCCAGATTATCTGGTCGAGGGTGAGCCAGGCGTAGCCACCCACCTGTTTCTTCTTCGAATATTGGTGCGAGTCGAAGAAATACAGGTCCAGCGGGTCGCTGCCCGGGTTGACGGTGGATCCGACAGGGATGCGCACGTCGGCGAGCTCGCCCTTGCTGTCGAGGGTGTTGACGCTGTATCTGGCCGAGGCTATCATCTGCGACATCTCGGCGCGGCTCATGTCCTGCTCCGGATCGTGGTTGCCATATACTATGCAGAAAGGAAGCCTGTATGAATCGAGTTTGTCGAGTATGCTCTGCAGCAGAGCCTTCGAAGGCTTTTTGCCGTAGATGACATCGCCGGTGATGGCGATGAAATCTGGTTTCTCGGTTTCCACCATATAGTCCATCCTTGCAAAGGTCTTCTCGGACTCTTCAGGTCTGTCGGCCACGAAATGCAGGTCTGTGAGATGGAGGATCCTGAATTCACCTTCCTGATTGAATCTGACTTCAGGGCGGGCCTTCCCCCTGGCGCAGATGCATCCCGCCGTCAGGGCGAGAGCGAACAAAACAGTAAATAATTTCTTCATATTGCTTCAATCTATATTGCGAATTTAATGAAACTATAGGTAAGAGAGGCAATTTTTTTAGTACATTTGTTGGATATTAACGGAATATTATCCTTTAAAACAATAAATCCATTATGAAAAGACTCGTTAAAGCAGCTCTCGCACTGACACTTTTCCTCAGCGCGGGCATCTCGTACGTATCTAATGCGTGCACAAGTATCATCGTTTCCGGCAAGGCTACCGAAGACGGCCGCCCAATTATGTGGAAAAACCGTGATGCAGGCGGACAGAATATGATGTATTTCTTCAACAAGAAGGACGTGAAGGGTGCAAAGTACTCTTTCATCGGTGTTGTAGGTTCAGGTGCGACAAAGACTCCTGGTTCCCTCTGGGGCGGTACCAACGAGAAGGGTCTCTGCATCATGAATACAATGTCCTACAATGTAGATATCAAGCCTATCGTAGGCAAGACAAGCTCAGGTAACGGTCCTATCCAGAAGGCTCTCCTTGCAAACTGCGCTACAGTTGACGAGGTTGAGGCATATCTCAAGGCCCTCCCTCAGCCTACAGGACTTACCACCAACCTCGGCGCAATCGACGCACAGGGCAACTGCGCATATTTCGAGTGCTACAGCTACGGTTTCAAGAAGTATGACGTCAATGACCCTGAAGTAGCTCCGGACGGATACATCGTACGCAGCAACTACTCCATCTCCAACAGGCCTGTCCTCGAAGGTCACGGCCAGATCCGCTATATGGAGGCTGAGCGTCAGATCCGTCACGCCATCGCAGACGGCAAGGTAAACGTTGACTACTTCTTCAACAATATCGCCCGTTCATTCTGCAACCCTTACCTCGGTGTTGACCTCAAGAGCGGCAATTTCAACAAGCCTAAGACCAATGGCTGGTATGTTGACGAAGACTTCATCACACGCTACTCATCATTGAGCAGCATGATTTTCCAGGGCGTCCTCCCTACAGAGAAGCCTGAGCTCACCACCATGTGGACCATCATCGGCTACCCTGCAGCTACAGTCTGCGTCCCTGTATGGGAAAAGGGCGGCGCTGAAGGCATCCCTGCACAGCTTGCTCCTAACGCTGACAGGAAGTCAACAATGGCCAACAATGCAAAGATCCTCCGCGACAAGGTTTACTCCTTCGCAGTCGATACTTCAGACAAGAGACCTACCAAGTACTTCAACTGGGAAGAGCTCTTCAACCTCCAGGGCACAGGTATAATGCAGAAGTGTCTCGCCAAGGAAGCTGAGATACTCCCTCCTTACAAGGCAGCCCTCGAAGGCTGGCGCAAGGCCAACAAGGTGAACGCAAAGCAGATCATCGAACTCAACAAGGTTACCGACGAAGCCCTCGCAGCATTCTACAAAGAGGAATTCGGACTCTAATATTTAAAAACAACATATCCAGATGAAGAAATTTTTCTTTATCGCCGCAATGCTGTGCGCCGGCCTTCAGGCCAGCGCACAGCCTGGCATTAAGGCGGACGTGAAGCCTGCCAGTTCGCTTGAATACTTCTATTCCGCCAAGGGCGTGAGCTACAATCAGGCCATCCCTGACCCTCAGTCTTTCCTCGGTTACAACATCGGTGAAAGGTTTGTGGAGTACGGGGACGCCCTTCGCTATGTCATGGCTCTTGACAGGGCTTCAGACCGCGTCTCATTCAAGACCTTCGGAAAGACCTTCGAAAACCGTCCTTTCATCCAGGTGTACATCACCTCTCCGGCCAATCAGGCTAAACTTGAGGACATACGTCTGGAGCACCTCAAGCTGACCGATCCCAAGACCGCAGCATCGATGGATGCGAAGAAGCTCCCTATCGTCATTGACGTGATGGGTTCCATCCACGGCAACGAGGCTTCTGGCATCAACGCCATCGTGCCTCTCATGTATTTCTACGCAGCAGCTGAGGACCCGGCAGTCAAGGACCTCCTCGACAATGCCATCCTCATCTTCACCCCGGGCCAGAACCCGGACGGTCTCAACCGCTTCGCGACAAATGTCAATGTATATTCCAGCTACAATGCTGACATCCTCAACAACAGCATCAAGGAGCACAGCCTTCCGTGGCCTTCAGGCCGTTCCAACCACTATTGGATGGACGTCAACCGCGACTGGCTCACAGCCCAGATGCCGGAAGGTCAGAATCTGGTGAAGATGTACGAATACTGGATGCCTAACGTTGTCCTCGACCTCCACGAGCAGGGCAGCGGATCATCCGGCGAATATTATTTCAGCCCGGGCGATGCTAACCGTACCCACTACTGCATCCCTCAGAAGAATCAGGACCTGACTCTCGAGATCTCCAAATACACTGAGCACGCCATCGACTCCTGCGGCATCACCTACTTCACAAGAAGGGGTTATGATGACTTCTTCATCGGCAAGGGAGCCTGCTACGGAGACGTACAGGGTTCGGTCTGCATTCTTCACGAGCAGTCAGGCACCTACGGTCACATGAGGGAATTCAAGAAGCGCAACGAGATAAGAAAATTCATCGAGACTGTGCGCAACCAGAGCGTCGCTTCAATGGCCGTAATCAACGGCGCATATGCCAACCGTGACGAGATCAGGGACTATCAGACAGAGTTCTACATCAATTCAGCCAAGGAGGCCGCTGCCGATGCCAACAAGGGCTACAGTTTCAGCACATCCAACAAGGGCATTGCATACCATTTCATCAATAATCTCCTCCTTCACGAGATAGACGTCTATCCAGTGGCGGACAAGGCTGACACCTGGTTCGTGCCATTCGAGCAGAGGCATTACAAGAAGCTCAAGACCATCTTCGACGATATCACCGAATATGGCAAGGGCAACACCCGCTTCTATGATATTTCCACCTGGGGTCCGGTATATGCCTACAACCTCAAGCGCGAACTGCTGGCAGAAACGCCTGCCCTCGGCGAGAAGATTACCGTCAACACATTCCCTCAGGGTGAGGTCGAAGGTGGCCAGAGCACCGTCGGATATGCATTCAGCCTTGCTGAATATTACACCCCGTATATGCTCAACGCTCTCCAGAAGGCCGGTGTAGCAGTGAAGGTCGCTCCTCAGGGCTTCGAATACAAGTACAAGGCGGGCAAAATCAAGAAGACCTTCCCTGCAGGTACCATCGTAATCCCTGCTGATGGCCAGGAGCTCGCCGCTGACGCTCTGTATGCTGTCATCTCTGAACAGGCTGCCAAGTGCGCCGTGACAGTTGAGGCTCTCAAGTCCGACAAGAGAAAGGGCTTCACCCTCTCTGACGTGGAACTCAGGGACGTGCGTTCACCGAAGACCATCATCGCTACGGATATGGGTTCACAGGGTGAAATAGGTGAAGACTGGTTCGTCCTCGATCACCGCTACGATTTGCAGCATTATATGATGGACTTCAAGAAGCTGAATAATGCGGACTTCAAGATTGAAGACTACAACGTGCTTGTACTCTGCGGTTCGGTTCCTTCCAGGAAGGCTGCATCCATAGCCTACGGCAATATCGCGAAATGGGTTGAAAACGGCGGTACGCTCATCCTTCAGGGCAATGCGCTTCACGCTGCCGAGAACATCGGCCAGCCGAAGATAATTAACAATGAGGGTAAGGGAGTCCAGGGTCTCGTACTCAAGGCTGACGCCAAATTGTCCAGCCCTCTCCTCTGGGGCTATGACCAGCAGCAGATTCCTGTATTCAAGGGCGGAGCCGGGACCTACACTGTTCCGGAAAGCGCCGAGACAGTACTCTCCTGGAGCACTGAGGATCCATACCTCACAGGTTATGTGACCGAGGAAAACCTCAACCGCATCAAGGGTACACCTGTCGTATCGGTGATGAAGTTCGGCAAGGGAAGCATAGTCTTCATCGCCGAGGACCTCAACTTCCGTTCATACTGGTACGGTACCACCCACATCTTCACCAACGCCATCTACTTCGGCGATATGCTTTAGCCTATCCCTGGCACTCAAGTGCCTGACAATCAATAATAACACTGTATGTCACCTGCGCAAAATCGCGCAGGTGACATATGTTTTAATGGCTGGTAATCAGCGATTTAAGCGCTTTGCTGGCTAGCCGATGCGGAGAATCTCGTCAGCGGCGCAGGTGACAGCCTCGCGGTGGCTGATGAAGAGAATGGTCTTGCGGCCGCTGAAACGGGCCGTGAGATTGGCTAGAAGGGCCTTTTCGGTCTCGGCATCCACAGCCGAGGTCGCCTCGTCGAGAATCAGCACGCCACCCTTCTGCAGCAGGCTGCGCGCTATGGCGATACGCTGCGCCTGACCTTCGCTCAGGCCGCCGCCCTTCTCGCTGCACACCGTCTCCAGACCCTTTTCGAGATCAAAGACAAAATCGGCCACAGCGCAATGCAGGGCGTCACGCAGCTCCTCTTCGGTGGCATCGCTCTTGGCCAGCAGCAGATTCTCGCGAATGGTGCCGCTCATCAGGCTGTTGCCCTGAGGCACATACATGAAATTGCATCGTGTGGCGGCGCAGACAGGCTTGCCGGCGAGGAGTATTTCGCCCTTCTGCGGAGTCAGCAGCGCGAGCACAAGCTTGGTCAGCGTGCTCTTGCCGGCTCCCGTGAGGCCTGCGATGGCAGTCATCCTGCCACCCTTGAAAGTATATGAGAAATCCTTGAAGACAGGCTTCTCCTGCCCGTCATAGGCGAATGTGAGATCCTTCACTTCAATCTCCGGAGCCTCGCCTACCTCCAGCCTCTCGGACTGGCTCTCAAGCGGGAGATCCTGCAGCTCCATAAGACGCTCAACCGAAGTCAGTGCGTGAATGAATGCAGGTATATGACGTGAAATATCCGCGATAGGCCTCTGCACCTGACCGACCAGTTGCAGGAATGCCGTCATCATACCGTAGGTCACAATTCCCTTGTTGATACCGAACACGCCCCAGAGGAATGCCGCACCGTAGCCTGCCATGAATCCGAAACTCATGAAAGTGCGGGCGACTGCATTGTAGTTGAGGCGGGTGATGGTATTGCCCAGCACGTCCTTCTGCAGCAAGCCCATCCTGCTCAGGACCTTCTCGGTGCCGATGAGAGTCAGCACCAGTATCCTGTTCTGCAGATTCTCCTGCATGTGACCCTGGATCTCACTGTCCTTGGCGCGTATTGCGTCTGTCAGCCTGCGGAGGGTGCGGAAAAACATCCTGCTGCCCACCACGGCGGCACACATCAGTATCAGCAGCACCCAGGCCAGGCCCGGTGCCATCGAAAGCAGGAAGATGGAGGCGGCCAGCAGCTGGCAGAGGGTCACTATGGCGTCCGGCAGCCTTGAGCAGAGCAGGTCCACGACCACGCGTATGTCCTCCTCGAGCCTGTTCACCATATCACCGCTGTGGAATGCCTCGCGGCCGTTCCAGCGGCTCCGGATGACATGCGCGAAGGTGTCGTACCTCATTGCGTTCTGTGTCTTGACTATGCTCAGACTCTCCCAGTATGAGGCCGCAATGCCGGTCAGCAGCTGCGCCAGCATTATGCCTACCATTATGCCGGCATTGGCGCTGAGACTGGCGTCAACGATATTGCCGGTGGCGATATCCACCAGCCTCTTGCATATCCAGACGAAGCTCAGGGAGGCGGCAATGCGCACAAGGCCTATGAGGATGCTCACCAGCACCCTCCATCTGACAGGCTTGAACATCCCGCAGAGTCCCTTCCAGCAGCTTCTGAAATCCTTCATCAGTAAGAATTATTCGGCTACAAGGCCGGCTTCAACCCATTTCTCGAGCAGGGCCTTTGCATCCCTGGCTGCCACTTCCTCTTCCACCTCGTACTTCTCGAGCAGGAGGTCCTTGAGGTCATCCGCATTGAAATCCTTGCCCTCAACGCTTTCCCACAGATATGCAGCGGTGCCGTTGAGTGAGATCATCTTGTTGAAATTGGTCTGTGCGAGGCCTTCGCCCACGATGATGTACTCCTTGCCGAGAGTACGCATCTTGAATCCTTCTATTATTTTCATATCAGTCTTAATATTCTTCTGTAAACAGCTAAAATGTATCTTCTTACCGGAAGCAGGCGCTTCCAGATGCGGCCCTTGCCCGGCTCGAATTCCCGGCCGGAGGCCTTGATGATGCGGACCACCGTGCCGCAGATGTCCGCCTTGGTGCAGTGCTCCGTGCCGCGGATGTTGCCGTCACCCATAAGTGTGACCTTGTCGCCGTCCAGGGCGAATACGCGGTGCAGCACGTAGCGTCCTTCCTGAAGGTATGCCAGACAGATATCCCCGACTTCCACGTCATCCTTCTTGCGGAGGGCAACGCTGTCCCTCTCGCTGCGCAGATAAGGCAGCATGCTGGAGCCCTTGGCCATGATGATGACCTCCTGATCGTTGTCCAGCAGTCTTCTCACCTCGGCGAGGAGGATCTCATTAGGTATGACCTTCTTCTCTATCATCTCTTATTCCGCTTCGGTAACGGCCTTGTGGCAGACGCGCGCCGCCTCTTCGTCAGGCAGGCAGTTGAGGGTGAAGCAAGGCACTCCGATGGCGACCTTCTCTATGGTGCTGTGCATGCCGTCCGCTATGCTGCGTATGGCGCGGAAGCCGGAGCAGGAAGGGTAAACGGCCGCATACGCCTCGACTATCGAGCTGCGCGTAATGATATTCTCCTTGAACTGGTTCAGGCGCACGATGGCTCCCACCGGGGCGCAGTCATTCTTGTAGCAAGGTGTCTTGCCGCTCCACGGTGAGCCATAGACCCGTATCACGCCGTCCTCGTCAGCACGGAGTATCGGGTTGTCGTCATTGAGCAGCACACTGCCGTCAATGTACTTGAGCCAGAGGTTGCTGTGCGTGCTCTTGCCGGTGCCGCTCTTGCCGAGGAACATATAGCCCTTGCCGCCGTTCTTGATGACTGACGAATGCATCTCCAGAGTGCCGCGGGTGGCGGTGGTGAATGCGTAGAGTATCATCATCGCATTGTTGACGGCGAAATCGGCTATCCTGTCTGAAGCCACGGCCAGCTTGCCGCAGCTGAAATCCTCGCTGGCGAGCAGTCTGGCGCAGATAGGCATCTTCTGCACAGGGGCCATCTCGATGATCCACTGCACCTCTTCGCAAGCCTTGCCGTCCTCATCCGCCCTGCGGTAAATCTCTATGCGCGGCTGGTCCTCCTCTTCGGCCTTCTCCACATACACAGGCACCTTGTTCATCCTTTCCATCGAATCCACAAATTCGAGAGAGAAGACTGTCTCCGCATCGAAGACTTCCGTCTCGAACGGTGCGTAATTGGTGAGGCGCTGCCAGAGCTCTTTGCCATCGTCCATTGTGAATGCGAACCGGTGTCCGGCTACTATGAAATGCTTTGTCATAAGAAAAGTGCTATCAGTTTATAGAAAAGTCCGGAGATGACTATCGTCGCCGGGATGGTGAGCACCCAGGCCCAGACTATATTTTTGGCGGTCATCCACTTGACGCTCTTGACACCGTCCGTGAGGCCCGTGCCTATGATGGCACCGGTCACGGTGTGGGTAGTGGATACCGGGATGCCGAGGAATGCGGTGGTGATGAGGGTCAGGGAGCCGGAAAGTTCGGAGCAGAAGCCTGTCACAGGAGTGACCTTGGTCAGGCCGCTGCCCAGGGTCTTGATGACCTTCCATCCGCCGATTATGGTACCCATGGAGATCAGCAGGTATGAGACTATCATCAGCCAGTATGGCACGAACTGTCCTTCATCCACATTGTAGAGCAGCTGGAGCAGGCCGTTGTCCGGATTCTGCGCCAGCGCCGCTGAAAGCAGTATGGCTACAATGCCCATGGTCTTCTGTCCGTCGTTGAGGCCGAAGCTGAATGAGAACACTGCCGATGAGAAGAGCTGAAGCCTGCGGAAGGCATTTTCGGATTTCTTGTAATTGGAGTTCTTCAGCACCTTCATGAAGAAGCAGTGCATGAAGAATCCCAGCACCATGCCGATGAGAGGGGAGAGCACGATGAAGAGCAGTATGTTGCCAATGCCGCTGGCGATGAGGTATTCGCTGCCGAAGCCGAACCACACCGGGCCGATGAGGCCGCCGATGAGGGCGTGTGATGCCGAGATAGGCAGGCCGAACTTGGTGCAGACGAAGGTCCAGAAAGCGGCGCCGGTCAGTGCCGCCAGGATCACGAAGTGATCGATTTTGCCGGCATCCACGATGCCCTTGCCCATGGTCTCAGCCACAGAAGGAGGGATGATGAAGAAGACGAAGCAGGATATGAATATCCAGAACCCCGCCCACCATACGGCCCTCTTCGGGGTGAGCGCCTTGGTGGCGACCACCGTGGCGATGGCGTTGGCCGCGTCGTTCATGCCGTTCATATAGCTGAACACCAGCGCAATGACGGCAGCTATGATAACAACGGTCACCATTGTTTATCCCATTTTTACGAGTATGCAGCGTACTGTGTCGGCAAAGTCCTTTGCGGCGTCAGTCACATCTTCGAGAGCCTGTACGATACTCTTCTTCTTGATGAGTTCGATGGCGTCCTTCTCTTCCTTGAACAACTTGCTGAGGAATGAAGCGTATATCTCGTCAACGATGTGCTCTATCTCCTTCAGTTCATTGCAGAGCTTGTCAATCTCGCTGACATCCTTGCGTATGGTCTCGAACTTGTTGGTGATGGCAAGTATGGCGTGGGCTGCCTGATCTATGTATCCGGCCATCTCGGTGATTCTCTCATCAGTTCCGGCAGGCTGGTATATGGCAATCTTCTTGGCCGAGTCGCGGATGATATCCACCACCGTATCAATGTCCTGTGCGAGTTCGTGTATGTCATCGCGGTCAAAAGGGGTTACGAATGCCACCAGCAGTTCATCGGAAATCCTGGTGGTATAGGTATCACCGGTAGTCTCGCATTCCTTGATGCGGTGTGAGAGGATTTCACGATGGTCAGGGTTCTCTTCTCTGGCAAGTTCCATGAGGAGGCCTGAGGCTTTCACGAGATTTTCGGCAGCCTGTATGAAAAGAGGGAAGAATCTCTTCTCCTTGACTACGAAAAGTTGCAGGAAATTGTCAAGTTTCATACTTCTTTATAAAGTTTAATCCGCAAATATACAAAAATAACGGAATTATTTGCAGTACTCCCGCCGGACATCGCTGCCGGAGGGGGTTGGAAGCGAAGGCGATTTGCGAGAGCGGATAATGGCGGAAGCCTGCATGGCGGTGATTAGCGCCATCCTTTGCCCGACGACCCCAAGAGGGCATTGCTGCCGCCAGGTGATTTTCAACATTGATGTAGCGCGGACTCCGCTCAAAAAGGAAAAAGCGCCATCAGGCGCTAGCGCAGGCCGCATTTGGGCCCCATTAATGGGGTAGCGGCCGAAGCGGCGGGGTGCGGGGCAGAGCCCTGCCTTATAACAAGGCCGCCGCCATGCGGTTGACGCCCCGCTCGAGACAATTTTCGCCTGAGTCCCAACCTCCTCCGGCGCAAGCCCGGCGGCGGGATTGAGGTTTGGGTGACAAGGTCCGTCCTCTGATGCCATTTTGAGAGGGGTTAGCAGCACCCAGGGCCTCAAATCGAGGCATGGGTGCCAGAGATGTGTCCTGAAGGACCGTCAGAAGGGGGATGCCGGAACCCAAGGTCGCAAATCGAGGCTTGGGTGCCGGGTACCGGCCTCGGAGACTGGTCTGACGGGGTGGTCCGTCACCCAAAGGCCGAAATCAAGTTTTCGACCAGATTCGGTTCAGGAACGTAAAAGGTTCTGGGACGGACTTTTCCGCTCAGCATGTGGTATCCGATTTGTGCTGTAATCGGCAATGTCTTGGTACATAGATATATGCAAAAAGACCCTCCTGCGAAATCCAGCGAGGGTCTTTTTGTAAAGTCTTAAGTATCAGTATTTAGCGATTTGCGCTTGCGATTGACAAGCGGATTGGCGTATGAACTGATGGGTCGATGATAGTATATGGCAGAGCATTCCTCAGCCCAAGCCATGCTGAATTTACCCGCTTGAGTCCCGCAGCCATAATCCGGCTGAATTCACCCGTCTGAGCCCCAACTGCCTCCGGCGCAAGTCCGACGGCGGGATGCGAGCCGGGGCATCAATGAGGTACGGAGCCAGAAGGCCCTGGGAGGGCATTTTTGTCCGTACCTGTTGGTGATGGAAACTGCCGATGTGCCTCAGAAGGCTGTCTGGGGCAGGTCGGGATCGGGTAGCCGGAGGAGGTTGGAAGCGAAGGCGATTTGCGAGAGCGGATAACGGCGGAAGCCTGCATGGCGGTGATTAGCGCCATCCTTTGCCCGACGACCGTTAGACATAGTCGAAGCGCAGCGGAGACTATGGCTAAAAGGGAGGAGTTGGATGGGCCGCCGCCATGCGGCTGGAGCCCCGCTCGAGACAACTTTCGCCTGAGTCCCAACCTCCTCCGGCGCAAGCCCGGCGGCGGGATGCGAGCCGGGGCATCAATGAGGTACGGAGCCAGAAGGCCCTGGGAGGGCGATTTTGTCCGTACCTGTCGGGGATGGAAACTGACGATGTGCCTCAGAGGGCTGTCTGGGGCAGGTCGGGATCGGGTAGCCGGGAGAGGTGCGGAGCCAGAAGGCCCTGGGAGGGCATTTTTGTCCGAACCTGTTGGTGATGGAAACTGCCGATGGGCCTCAGAAGGCTGTCTGGGGCTGGTCGGGATCGGGTAGCCGGAAGAGGTACGGAGCTGGAAGGCCCTGGGAGGGCATTTTTGTCCGTACCTGTCGGGGACGGAAACTGCCGACAGGCCTCAGAGGGCTGTCTGGTGCAGGTCGGGATCGGGTAGCCGGGAGAGGTACGGAGCTGGAAGGGCCTGGACGGGCGATTTTGTCCGTACCTGTCGGGATGGCAAGATGGAATGTGATCAAGCCCGGCCGAAGCGGCAGCCCCGTTTTTGCGCCTGCTATCCAAATACCTGTTATTCAGTGGCTTATGCGAACAGCCTTGCACCAAATGACTCAAGGCTATTGCTTGAATGCGCTGATAGCCAGCGATTTGGGTGGCAGCGCCTCCGCCATCCGGGCCACGCTATTTTTTCCGGGGCTGTACATAAATCTTAAAAAATGAGTAAATTTGCATAAAGTACATATTATTGCCGAAAATGACCGTAAAAGCATTTCATCCAAGCCTTGCCCTGACCGCAGCAGCGGTTATGATGGCGTGCGCAGCGGCCTGCTCACCGAAACAGGCTCCGCAGAACGACAGCGCCAAGGCGCAGAATACACAGAATACACTGACCGCAGCCGAAGAACCGGCTGTCATCCGCACCGACGTGCAGAACAAGGCATATTTCAAGGATATCTTCATCGACGCAGGCATCGAGATCAACGGATTCCCGACGATGCCGGCAGTCACGATGCTCGGTATGTCCTACGAATGGATGCGCATCAGCAACGACACCCTGCCGAGCCAGGACCTCCAGCGCAGCATCGTCTGCGGCACGGCTGACGACACCAACGGACGTCTGCTCTATCCGGACGGCGAGCCGCGCTTCAGGATGATCTATGTCAACGGCGGTCTGGCCGAGAGCCACGGAGTGGCGCTTGAGATGCGCGGAAGGGATGCCATCAGGACCTTCCTCGCCAACGGTGGAAGCTATACCGGCAGCTGCGCGGGAGCATACGTCGCCACCAATGGCAGCCGCTTCCAGGGCGCCGGCTATCTCGGCATATGGCCTGCAGCCGGCCAGGCTGCCACCATCACGAAGATATATCCGAATTATATCATGCCGGAGGACAGCCCTCTGCTCAAGTATTACGACTTCGGCGGAGACCGCAAGGTCGATAGCGTGAAGCACTGGAACGGTCCGTACTTCGAGCAGTATCAGGACGTGCCTGGCACAGAGGTCCTGGCCTACAACGACTGGCCTTCCTACAAGTTCCACAACCTTCCTTCCATCATCGCCTACAAGCCTTCATATGTCACGGGCCGCGTCATTCTTCTCGGAGGACATCCGGAGCAGGTGGTGGACGGCGAACAGCGCGACCTGATGGCTGCGGTGCTGCTTTATGCGAAGGACGGCAACGGCTGCGCCAAGGTCAAGGGACAGCTCCGCAACGGCGAGCTGCGCAGAATGACAAAAGCCACTGAGGACAACGATCCGGCATTCACGAAGATCGGCGACCGCCAGTGCCACCATTTCGTGATTGCCCTGCCGAAGAAGGCGCGCAACATCAAGGTCCGCCTCGAAGCGCTCGAGAACTACAACCTCAGCCTCCGCATGGCGAAGGAAACATACGCATTTGCCGAAGACGCGCAGTACAAGGTCGAGAACGGCAAGCTCGTCAAGGAATTCAACTTCCCTGAGCTCGAGGCCGGCACCTGGTACATCGGCGTGCAGTGCGAGGATACGGTGACTGCCACCGAGACCGAAGGTTGCGACACATACGAGAATACCGGCGTGCTCAACGGCGTGCCTTACACAATATCCGCATCCTGGGATATCGCAGAGACCGGCACCGCGCTGATGCGCAGGTCCGCCGATGTCAATGAGACCATCAAGCTCATCAAGGCTCCGGTCACCCGCGTAACAGCTCTCGACAGCAGCGTGACCAAGGTGGTATTCGCCACCGGCTCAGCTTCCACCGAAGGCGTGCGCATTGACGCCGCCGGGTCCGAAGAGCCGATATACGCATCCCTCGCCGCTGACGGTGTCCTCACCATATCCACACCGGCAGCTGCCATCAAGCTCAACGAAGGCAGCTCAAGTCTCTTCGACGGCATGGCGGCCCTCAAGTCTGTGGAAAACTTCGGAGCGCTGGATTTCTCCAACGTCATCTCGCTCCTCGGCTGGTTCCGCAATTGCCACAGCCTGGAGATGGTTGACCTCTCCGAAGCCGCCATTGACGGCTCCCGTATACTCGGAATGAACTCATTGTTCCGCTATATGCCGAATCTCAAGGAGATCAACCTCGGCAACAAATGTTTCTCCGACCCTCTGGTGAAATCCCCGTCCACCTTCTTCACGGGCGCGTCCGACAAGGACGGCGAAAGGACCTGCTCCGTATCCGGCGAACTGACCATACGCTGCATCCCCGCCACTGCAGAGTGGCTTGCCGGCACCGGTCTCAAGCTTCTCCATGACGGCAACAAGACCATCGAGCCGGTGAAGATAAAGTTCATCGACTGCCTCAGCGGCCAGGAGATCAACCCTGTCTGGAAATAATCTTCAAGAAACATCTTCGATATGAAAAAGCATAATATTCTCTCAAGTGCAGCCGGTCTGGCAGCAGTGGTCTGTCTGGCAGCCTGCACACCGAAGGCCGCTCCACAGAAGGCGGAAGCCGCCGAAAATCAAACTGCGGCAGTGGCAGAAGAGCCTGTGCTCGTCCGCACGGACGTGCCCAACAAGGCATTCTTCAAGGATCTGTTCATCGATTCCGGCATCAGGATCAACGCATTCCCTACGATGCCGACCACTTCCTACCTCGGCCTGTCCTACGAATGGATGCGCATAGGCAAGGACACACTGCCCAACCAGGACCTTCAGCGCGAGATCATCTGCGGCTCCGCCGATGACACCAACGGCCGCCTGCTCTATCCGGACGGCGAGCCTCGTTTCAAGGTGATCTATGTCAACGGCGGACTCTCCGACGGCCACGGCCTGACTATGGAGATGCAGGGCCGCGAGACCTACCGCAAATTCTTCGCCAACGGCGGAAGCTATACAGGCAGCTGCGCTGGCGGATATTTGTGCACAGCAGGTTTCGACAGGTATTATCAGGGCCCTGGCTACCTCGGCATCTGGCCTGGAATGGCCGATGAGGCTGCCATAACCAAGATTTTCCCTAACTACATCATACCGGAGGACTCTCCTCTGCTCAAGTATTACGACTTCGGCGGAGACTTCAAGGTCGATAGCGTGAAGCACTGGAACGGTCCTTTCTATGCACACTGGCAGGATGTTCCGGGCACCGAAGTGCTCGCGCGCAACGAGATTCCTGGACGCATCCTGGACAGCCATCCTTCCATCATCGCATGGAAGAAGGACGCTTTCACCGGACGTGCAGTGCCTTGCGGCGGCCATCCCGAGCAGGTGGTTGACGGTGAGAAGCGCGACCTGATGGCGGCCATACTCCGCTATGCGATGGACGGTGTCGGCTGCGCCAAGGTCAAGGGCCAGCTCCACAACGGCGAGCTGCGCAGGATGACGAAGGCCACTGAGGACAACGACCCGGCATTCACCAAGATCGGCGACCGTCAGTGCCACCATTTCGTGATAAATGTCCCTAAGAAAGCCCGCAACATCAGGGTGCGTCTCGAGGCGCTGGACAATTACAGGCTCAGCCTGAGAATGGCTCAGGGCACCTTCGCCTTCAAGGAAGACGCTCAGTACAAGGTGGAGAACCGCGAGCTTGTCAAGGAACTCGTCTTCGACGAACTGCCTGCCGGCGTATGGTACATCGGCGTGCAGTGCGAGGACACGGTCAATGCCACCGAGACTGAAGGCTGCGACATCTACACCAATACAGGCGTGCTCAACGGCGTGCCTTACACGGTCTCCGCATCCTGGGAGACCGCCGATATGGGCAAGGCCATCCTCAGCCGCGGCGCCGACGTCAATGAGATGATCAAGCTCCTCGCCGCTCCTACGGCGCGCGCTTCATTCCTCGACAGCGCCATCACAAAGATTGTCTTCGTGACGGGCTCGGCTTCAAAGGAAGGCAGACGCATCGACGCTCCTGAATCCGAAGAACCTATCTACGCCTCAATGACCACCGACGGCGTTGTCACCATCAGCACCCCGGCTCCTTCCATCAAGGCAGGCAAGGCTACCTCCAACCTCTTCGCAGGCTTCACCAAACTCACTGAGATCGAGAATCTCGCCGCCCTTGACATGAGCGGAGCCATTTCGTTGATGTCCTTCTTCAAGGACTGCCGTTCCATCGAGAAACTTGACATCTCCTGCCTCAACACATCGAAGATCGTCGGCATGGACAACATGCTCAGGTATATGCCTAAGCTCCGCGAACTCAACATAGGCACATTGCGCTCCATTGACAAACTCACAGAGAAGCCTTCATACTTCTCCTGCGGCACGTCCGATGCCGATGACGTGAGGACATGCGCCGCTTCCGGCGAACTGACAATCCGCTGCACGAAGGAAGCCGCCCAGTGGCTTGCCGGCACCACTCTCAGGCACATGCACAAGGGCAATGATACCATCGAAGCGGTCAAAATAAGATTCATAGATTACCTCACCGGGGAAGAGTATTTCCCTGAGTGGCCAAAATAATCCCATACAATGCTCTACAGAAGCAAGGCACCTTTCAGGCTCGGCATCGCCGGCGGTGGCACTGACGTATCACCTTACTCCGACATCTACGGAGGTGCGATACTCAACGTGACCATAGACCGCTTCGCGCATGCCACCATACGCCCGACAGAGGACGGGAAGGTGACATTCATACACATCAACGACAATGTATGCAGGACGCTTGAGTCGCTTCCGGAGCTTCCGCTCGAACCTGGGCTGGAGCTGCAGTGCGGCATATACAATTCCATAGTGCGCAAGTACAACGGAGGCCGTCCGCTCTCCTTCGAGCTCACCACGCAGATGGACGTCCCTTCCGGCTCCGGCCTGGGCACCTCCTCCACGCTTGTGGTGGCCATCATCGGTGCATTCGCCGAATGGCTCAACCTGCCTCTCGGCAAATATGACATCGCGCAGTATGCCTATGAGATCGAGCGCATCGATCTGGGCATGGCGGGAGGCAAGCAGGACCAGTACGCCGCCACCTTCGGAGGCGTGAACTTCATGGAATTCCGCGATGCGGACAGGGTGATAGTCAACCCGCTGAGCATACCTGACAGTGTGCTCAACGAGTGGGCCATGAATACCGTGCTGCTCTTCACCAACCAGCGCCGCAAGAGCGCCCGCATCATAGAGGAGCAGATGTCCAACGTGAAGAAGAACAACAGCAGCTCCGTTGAGGCCATGCACCGCGTCAAGGAAGAGGCTTTCAGGATGAAAAGCGCGCTGCTGGAGGGCAATCTCGCCGCATTGGGCGACGCCCTCAACACCAGCTGGGTCAACAAGAAGAAAATGGCCGCAGACATCTCCAATGATTTCATAGACAGACTTTACGATACAGCTCTGGCAGCAGGTGCCACGGGAGGCAAGATCTCCGGGGCGGGCGGAGGCGGATTCATGTTCTTCTACTGCCCGGGCAACACCCGCTACGCCGTTGAGGCCGCACTCTCGCAGCTTGAGGCCGGCGAGCTTTATGATTTTGAATTCTGCAAATACGGATTGACGACATGGACAGTTCAGTGATAACCGCCCGCCTCGAGGCGCATATCGGGATGATGAAGGAGTTTGAGAGCAATGAGGCTCTCAAGGCCAGCCTGCTTGCTGCGGCTGAGATGATAGAGTCCTGCTTCCGCGCGGGCGGCAAGGTCTATTTCTGCGGCAACGGCGGCAGCGCGGCGGATGCGCAGCATATTGCCGCCGAACTTTCCGGCAGATTCTATTTTGACCGTGAAAGCCTGCCTGCAGAGGCACTGCACTGCAATACCTCCTATCTGACGGCGGTGGCTAACGATTATTCCTTTGACATCATATACTCCCGTCTGATAGCCGGCCTGGGCCGTCCCGGTGACGTGCTTGTGGGACTTTCCACCTCCGGCAACTCCAAGAACATACTGATGGCCTTCGAGGAATGCCGTTCCAAGGGCATCAGAACCATAGCCTTCACAGGCGCAACGGGAGGCAGCATGAAGGAGCTGGCCGACGTGCTGGTCAACGTGCCTTCCAATGACACTCCGCGCATCCAGGAAGCTCACATCACAGCCGGCCATATCGTCTGCGAGATGGTCGAGCAGGCAATATTCGGAAAGTAATGGAGTGCGTCATCCTTGCCGGCGGCATGGGCACACGCCTTCGCAGCGTGGTCAGCGAACTGCCCAAATGCATGGCCCCGGTGGCCGGGAAGCCTTTTCTGCACTATATAGTCGAGACCCTCGGGGCCTTCGGCTTTGACCATATCATCTTCTCTCTGGGCTACAAACACGAATGCATAGAGGAATGGATAGGGGAGCTTCAGGCTTCCGGCGCCTGCCGCGCTCTTCCGAAGCTGGATTACGTAGTTGAGACCGAGCCTCTGGGTACCGGCGGCGGAGTGCGCTATGCCTTCTCCAAGGCCCGCGAGGAGTCGGTATTCGTGCTCAACGGGGATACATTCTTCGATGTGGATTTCATGGAGATGATGGAACTCCACAATGCCTCCCGCGCCATGGCGACGGTTGCACTCAAGCCCATGCGCGACTTCGAGCGTTACGGCACCGTAGGGCTGGGTGATGACGGCATACACGTCACTGAATTCCGCGAGAAGCAGCATTGCGAAGCGGGCCTGATCAATGGCGGCGTGTATCTGATACGCCGTTCGGCGCTTGACGCCCTGCCTCAGAAATTCTCCATGGAGAAGGACTTCTTCGAGAAGGTGGTGGGCGGCGGCCGGATTGCAGGATATGTGTCTGACGGCTATTTCATCGACATTGGCATACCTGAGGATTATGCCAGGGCGCAGGAAGATTTCGCATCAGGCGTCTACAAGCGCTACGATACTCTCTTTCTCGACAGGGACGGAGTGATCAACGTGCAGATAGTCGGCGATTATGTGCGCAGGCCTGAGCAGCTGCGCTTCATTGACGGGGCGCTGGAGGCGCTCGCTCTGCTCGCGCCGCTTTTCGCCCGCATCGTGGTGGTGACCAACCAGAGGGGCGTCACCAAGGGCCTGATGAGCGAGGCTGACCTCGAGGATGTGCACAGCCACATGCTCTCAGCCGTTGAGGCCGCGGGAGGCCGCATAGACCGCATATATTGCTGTACCGGCATGGACTGCAGTGACCCGCGCCGCAAACCGAATATCGGAATGTTCGAGGAGGCTCGCGCCGACTGGCCGCAGATGGACCTGCCGCGCTGCTTCATGGTAGGCGATCAGCCTTCGGACATGGAGTTTGCCGAGCGTGCCGGTCTGGTCGGCATACCAGTCTCAAGCCGTTACACCCTGCTTGACTTCGCCCGCGAACTTATATCGCACTGATGATTGCCCGGGCGAGATTGTCCCAGGTAGCGCTGCGCTTGAGGGCGGCTATGGCCTCGTTCCAGCGTTCTGCCGGCCCGGCAAAATAGTCTGAGATGCCGTCTGCAATCGCTTCAGGCGAAGAATCCCTTGTCATAAGACCTATTCCGGCCTCGCCTATGCTCTGCGGCAGTCCGCCCACCGGGGTGGCGATCAGCGGCAGGTCGAAATGCAGCGAGATGGCTGTGATGCCGCTCTGGGTGGCGCTGCGGTATGGCAGGACGCAGACATCCGCCGCCGAGAAGAAGGCAGGCACCTCCTCGTCGCCTATGTAGCGGTTGAAGACCTTGATGCGCGCGCGCCGGCTTTCCGGCAGGGCCGCGATCTGCTGCTCATATTTGTCGAAGCTGCCGTAGCTCTCGCCTGCAATGACAAGCTGATAGTCCTCGGGCAGTCTGCCGAATGCGTCTATGAGCAGGTCCAGTCCCTTGTAGTCCCTGATAAGTCCGAAATACAGCAGAGTCTTGAGATCCGCTTCGAGCCCGAGCTGAGCCTGAGCCTGCTGGCGGTCCATCTTCTCTCCGAAATGGTCGTAGAGAGGGTGCGGCTGGCTGATGTGCGGTACCTGCGGCGCCAGCGAGAGCATGTCCGCCAGCACGGACCCGCTCATCGCCACGCAGAGGTCATTCTGCTTCAGGAACCACTTTGAGAAGGGTTTGTCGAAGAATTTGGTCTCGTGAGGGATCACATTGTCGAGTATGGTCACGACCTTGATGCCATTGCGGCGCAGGATGCGGGCGACGGTGCCCAGCGACGGTGCGAGGTAGCTCATCCAGTATTTCATCACCACCACGTCAGGTTGCCAGGCGGCAATCTTGCGGGCTGTGCTGAAGTAGGTCAGCGGATTGGCCGTGTTGAGCACGGCGGTGCTGTCGATCACCTTGGCCTTGTCCTGCTCAGTCACGTATTGCGTCTTGCCCGGGAACAGGAAGGACGGATACTGGCAGGTGAAGGTGAACGCCTTCACTTCGTGTTCGCGGCCCATGGCCTCGTACAGATTGGCGTTGAACTGCGCTATGCCCCCGCGGAAGGGATAGAAAGTCGATAGAAAAGCTACTCTCATTGCATTTTAGTTATGGATGGCAATTTAGCAAAGATTTTTGGGCCAGCCAAAAATGGCTTCCTTCGAGGGCGATGTGTCAAATCAACTCCTTTTCCTTGACGATGCGCACCAGTTCGGCTGAGTTGGAGGCATCGAAGAGGGCAAACAGTTTTCTCTTGTACCACTTGATGGTCTCCGGGCTCAGGCACAGGGCCTCGGCTATCTGCGGATTGGTGTAGCCCTTGGCGACGAGATCCAGAATCTCCTTCTCGCGAGGTTTAAGAATAATGTCACTTGGCTTAGGAGCATTGCTTAAAGTCTCCACGGTCTCATCCATCACTTCCGTCAGTTCTGCCTTTTCCTGTTTAGTCCTGCGCAATCCCTTTATTACGAAATAAGTGCTTGCAGCCAGAAGGATAAGAGTTGTAAACAGTATGATAATCAGCGTAAGGTGCTTTTTCTGTAACGCCAGCACCTGCCCAGTGTAATCAAGACTTTCCATCCTGAACTGCAGCTCCTCATCTTCGTGCTGCGCGAAGTATATGTTGGCATCATTCAGGTACCGCATGGCCTTCGCAGTCCTGCCCATATCCAGATACAGGCTGCCCAGCCCCTTGCAGGCAGTGGCGACGGCGAGTGAATCATCAGCCAGTCTGGCATATTTCAGGCTCTCATGGTAGTACTTTTCCGCCTCTTTCAAGGCATCTTCATTGCGCATAGTCTCACCCATATTGTAGTACAATGTGGCGCTGCTGTTGTGCCATCCTTGTGCCTTGAAGATCTCTCCTGCCTTGATGTAATAGTCCATGGCAGTGTCTATGGAGTCCATCATACTGTAGAGATTGCCCAGGGTACCGTACATCGATGAGAGGGAATTGTCCCTTTCTGTCGGCTCGGTTGCCGGAATTCTTTCCACGGCATCCATGGCGATTCTGTAGTAGAAGGCGGCGCTGTCAAATTGCTCCTTGTACCAGAAATGCTGACCTATGGTCTTGGCCGCAGCGCATTCCCATTCGGGCCAGGCCATGCGCTTTGCTATGCCCAGCATCATGCGCGCATAGTATTCGCTCTTCACGGAATTTGTGTTCAGGCAGCCGTACATCAGTTCATCGAGGTCCTTGACCAGGTGCTTGAGTTCTTCCTCGCCGGCTTTCTCGATGTCCATGGCGGTCCACCCTGCCATAACAGCCTCAAGAGAGTCCACATTGTGAAAACGGTGGTCAGTATAACTTGCTTTTACAGAAATATTTAGGCAAAGGATGCCCAAGAGTGCCAGTGATATCTTTCTCATACGGCAAATTTAAGAAAATTGCCATTTTTTCATAATCGTGCAGGCTGTTCATGACCCATTTCCACCCGAACGGGTGGTGTTTTTCTTTGCCAAAATAAAGACATTTGCAATCTATATCAGGTATATGGAAGTTTTTAACGATAAAGAGTTGAGCATTGCCCGTTATGCCGCTACCGGCATGACGGCGCAGGAGATTGCCGCTGCCATGTGCCTGAGTACAGAGACGGTCAGATGGTATCGCAAGAGAATGCTGCGCAAAGCGGAGGCAAGAAATTTCGCGGAGCTGATCGCCAGGTTGAAGGATGAAAAAATAATTTAACATACACTTATCGATATGAATCAGAAAAGGATTTTATCAATGGCCGTCATCGCGCTTGTCGCATGCGGCAATGCGGATGCGCAGAATGTACTCGGCCGTCTGGCCGAGCGCGCCAAGAGTGCGGCAGAGAATGCCGTCAGCAACAAGATAGAGAATGCCATCAGCGGTGCGATTGACAATGTGGGAAAGAAGAAGGGCAAGAAAGATAAGAACAACGACAACGCTGAAACGGCAACTGACAATACTTCAGCCAAGAGTTCAACTTGGGTATGCCCTGAGTGCGGCAAGGCCGGCAATACAGGGGATTTCTGCGGTGACTGCGGCGCGAAGAGGCCTGCCGGTGCGACAGCACAGGATCCGACGATAGCTACATCAACTGACTTCAAGCGTGGAAGCGTCATCCTCTTCCTGGACGATTTCGCGTCAGAGACTGTCGGCGAATTCCCATCGAAGTGGGAACTCAACAATGGCGGCAGTGTTGAAGTGAAGACTCTAGACGGAGTGAAAGCCGTGGAGATTACTAACGGAGGATACATCACTCCTCTCATCAAGCAGGAGGGCGCATATCTTACCGAGGAATTCACGGTGGAGTTCTCCTACTATTATTGGCCAAGCCAGGAGGACGCCGGATTGGATTACGTCGGAGCGAATGACATCAAGTTGTACTTGAACTCAGACACTGACCGTTCAAGAAGCGAAGAGTATGTAATAGCTGATGAAAAAAGAATTGCCTTCTCAATAGGTTTCCCTGTCTGCGATTCTCCTAATGTCAGTTATGCATACTACAACGGAAAAAAGCCTATAGACGGTAGCACCAAATATAAACTTACCAAAGGCTGGCACAACGTGCAGGTTTCGTTTAACAAGCGTGCGCTGAAAGTATATATTGACGGCAACCGCATCGTCAACCTGCCTCAGGTGGCACAGGCCACATGGATGGCCTTTCAAGTTCCTTACAATTATTCGAACCTGACCTTTATCAAGGATGTTGTCATAGCACAGGGTGCTGTGGAACTCTATGACCGCAATGCCCAGGACATTACAGCAGTCGAGAAATCGATGCAGGAGACCGGCAAGTTCGTGACCAACAACATCCTCTTCGATACCGGCAAGGCCACTCTCAAGCCTGAGTCAATGACCGACATCCGGATGGTGGCTGACTATATGAAGAAGAACCCTTCAGCCCGCTTTGAGGTACAGGGTCACTGCGACAACACCGGCTCCGCTGCAACCAATGACAAGCTCAGCCAGCAGCGTGCCGAGGCCATCGTGGCCGAGCTTGTGAAACTCGGTGTTGATGAATGGAACCTCCGCGCAGTGGGCAAGGGCTCCCACGAGCCTGTGGCTGACAACAGCACGGAGGCCGGCCGCGCAAAGAACCGCAGAGTGGAATTCATCAAGAAATAATTCAGAATAATGAAAAAGATATTTGCAATTCTGGCAGCTGCCATGCTGCTTGGTGCTCCTGCCGCAAATGCGCAGGCGCTCTTGAACAAGCTCAAGGAGAAAGCCGGCGAAGCCGTGGGCAACGCCATCAACAGCAAACTTTCAGAGAAGGTGCAGAACGCCGCATCCAAGGTCGGCGAGAAGATAGGCGACAAGGTCGGCGAGATAACAGGTGTGGATGTCAATTCCGCAGCCAAGACTGCAAAGGACGGCATCACTGTCGTAAGCGGTGACGAGATGATACAGCCTCGTCACGCCAGCTCATTCTGCTGGACAGAGGCCGTGACCCCGAGCACCGCCAAATTCCCTGCTCCGCTGCTCAAGGAACTCCCTGCAGTGCCTTCCGCAAGCGAACTTGCCAATCCGACAGAGGCTGCTCAGGCCGCTTATTACCGCGCCATCAAGGCTGTCACCCTCCGCGCCGAGGAACTCAACAGCAGCACCACCTGCGAAGATGACATGACAGAGCTCTGGAGAGCGGATTACGAGAATGCCCTCACCAAGAGCTTCGGTCTCACCAAGGCTGAACTCGAGGCCCTCGAATCAGGCAAGCTTACTCCTGAAGAGGAAGAAGCTCTCCGTGCCCGCATTGCCAAGAATCTTCTCGGCGGCACTTCTGTCGCCGACCTCGAAGCTGAGGCCAAGAGAGTCGAGGCAATGGGTGATGACGGTTTGATGGAGGTCACCTACAAGGCCACCAGCGCAGTATATGACAAGCACAATGCCGAAATCAAGAAATATATGGGCGTCACAGCCGATGAACTCAAGGCTCAGATGCGCCTCAATATGCAGGACACCAAGAACACCGGAAAGAGCGAGAAGGAATTCGAGGCCAAGGTGAAGGCTTACCAGAAGAAGCAGGCCGCCCTGGACAAGAATTTCCAGAAGGAAGCGGATGCCTTCGGCAATGCAATGCAGAAGGAGGTTCTCGCTGCCGTAAGGGCTGCCACTCCGGGTGTGGGCACCGCACTTGACATGATGGGCAATATAGGCAAGATGAAAGATGCTCTCTCACCTCTTATGGAGCGTCAGAAGAAGCTTGAGAAATATGCAAAGGACGTAATGGCCGCATGGCCTGAAACGGCAAGCAAGGCAAAGGAAATAGGTCTTGTTGATCGCAAGAAACTTGAGGACATCAAGGCGAAGATTCTGGCATCCGATGACCCGGCAGTCTATAATCCTCTTTATGTCCAGGCCGGTGAGATCATTAAGAACCACCGTATGAAGACCGCCCAGGCGTGGGCCGCAGACGTGCAGAAGCGTTTCAACAAGATACAGGAAGCCATGCCGAACCTCGTCCAGATCCAGCGTCAGGCAGTTGAGGACAAGCTCATCCCTGAATGCGCCCTCTGGCGTACACCTCTCAATCTCGTGATCGAGGCTGGTGATATCCTTCAGGACGCATACGCAGACTTCCCTATCAGCTATCCTAAGATGTACGGCGAGGAAGTGGTACGCAAGGTGAAGCTCGCAGCGGGTGAAGAGCCTTGGTGGCCTGAATTCTACATCGCATCCGACAATCTAGGTGAGGTCCTTGCCGGCAAGCTTATCTTCAAGGCTGACGACAAGTGCAATTACTATCAGTTCAACGCTGGCAAGTGGATACCTGTATCCAAGGATTTCGGTCTGACCAAGAAGGCCGGCAAGTCTGACGTGAAGAGTCAGAGCTGGACTTCCACCGACGGCAAGCGTACAGTGAAGCTTGACGCGCAGTACGGTCAGCAGATATTCCTTCCTGAAGGCGACATCATCACCGATTTCGCCGCTGTTGAGAAGCAGGGCAACAATATCGTATGGGCCCGCATCGATACAGAGGAGGAGTCTGACGGTACTTTATACTATGTCATCACAAAGTGTACTTACAAGCTCTAATATCACTTGTAGCATTGCTATTTGCAGCACCCTCGCCTGACGGGAGTGCTGCAAATGCTTATTGTGACGCCCACCGCGCTCAGTGGCAGGAGGTCTGGCAGCAGTTCGACGTGCCCTGCGACATCGCCGAGGCTGTCGTGTTCCCGGAGCTGATACGCTATTCCACCCTGAAGGATGCTGTGGAGACAGCCTCCGTCAGCACTCTGTATCTCAACAAGGGTGCGGAGGCCTGCGACTTCTCGATAGGCGTATTCCAGATGAAGCCCTCCTTCGTCGAGGAGCTGGAGAAACGCTGGATGCGAAGCGGCATGGCGCGTCAGTACAATCTATTCTTTGACACGAAGGACAGCCGCATGGCCCGCAAGGTGCGCATCAACCGTATGGGTGAGGAACAGTGGCAGTGCGTGTATCTTGCCATTTTCCTGAAGATGCTCTATCTGGACTACGGTTCCGTGAACAAGGACGGCGTGCATACTCAGGACGGGCTGGACAGACTTCCGCGCAAGGAGCAGGTACGGCTCGCCGCCACTGCCTACAACCGCGGCTGCCGCTGGGTCAATCCCGGCTACGGACCGCTGGAAGAGCTCCGCGACAAATCCCGCGAGAAGCATTTTCACACTGCATTCGTGCCTGTGCGCGGCACACGCCGCTACGTCTATGCGGACATTGCTTTGAAACATTTCAAGGAAATAAACAGATAATCATAATCTTAACCCACAATCTTTACACACTATGAAAAGACATCTTTTAATCCTCGCGGGCATTGCAACCGCACTCATGATGGTATCCTGCAAGGGAGGTAACAAGTCTGCTGCTGAAGGTGCAGAGGAAGCTGTTGAAGAAGCAACTGAATTCAATGGCGAAATGTTCTCCAAAGAGGCAGTGCAGTTCTATGTAAAGAACTTCAAGCTGAAATTCAAGGACATCGAGGCGGATTACGCCTATGATGACTCCAACAAGTACAATTTTGCAGGCGAAGCCCGTCAGATAGCAGCCGGTTTCCCTGTAAAGGAAGGAGAAAGCTTCACTGACGAGCAGTACAACGCATTCGTCACCAAGATATATAACGCAACCAAGGCTGTTGCTGACAACGGTATCTGTGTCAATGGTTTCGAAAAGAAGGACAACAAGGATGAAGCTATGGCGGAATACACACTCGAAGAGGCTCTTGCCGGCACTACAGTCTTTGGTATCCGTATTGACGACGCAAGCTGGGCTTTCCTGCTTGACGGCAAGTTCAATGTCGCTTCAGTCAGCAAACTCTCAGCAGGCAACGGCTGTATGGTGAAGATCTACGAAGGCCTGCAGAAGAGCTTCAATGAGACTATGGAGGACGCAGAAAAGGTTCTCGAAGAGATTGACAAAGACCCGGCCAAGAAGGCTGCTGTCGAGAAGGAAGTCGACAAGGCCCTGAAGGAAGCAGGTCTCAAATAATGAAAAAACGTTTCCTATTATTGGCGGCAGCCCTGCTGGCGGTATGCTCTCCTGCGGCGAGAGCCCAGTACCCTATCGAGAAGGAGCTGCTCGCAGAGACCGACAGGCTGTACGCCGAAGGCAATGCATGGTATGAGGCCGGCTACAAGCTGCAGGCCGACTGGTATTATGCCCAGGCCGTGGTGGCGGTGCAGTCATTCAAGTTCGCGGTGTCCAACATAGCGATCAAGGTCGTCCGGGCGCAGGAGGATTCGGTGGAGGCTGCCAACAGGGCGGCCCTCAAGGCGGAGATTGCCAAGGCTCCCGACACGGTGGATGACAGCATGAACGACATATTCGGATTCAATATCAACAGTGTCCTTTCCACTCTCAATTCCATTGCAAAGGCGGCGGACAAGATGGCCGACGACATCGACAAGGCCGCCGATGCGATTACGGCAAAGGGGGAGAAGCTGGGCATATCGATGGACGATGACAAGGAATCCCGCGCAGAGATGTGGAATATTCTCGCTAACCAGAGCATAGTGTCACCATATCCGTATTTCTTCGAAGGACTGGTGGAGAATGCCTATGGATACAGGGATGATGCGGTCAAGGCATTGAGCTGCGCTTTCTCCAATCCATATCTGCTGCATACGGACCTCGATTTCAGATTCCTCAACGGCATCTCACTTGAGGATCTGCGAGCCCTCTATGCGCGTCTGGATGCCAGATACAGCGAGTATATGCAGGGCCTTTCGCTCAGCACAAGCACCTGTATCAGGGACTGGCGCAACTTCAACGACGACTGGCTGATATACGCCGGCACGAAGCTGCTCACTGAAAGCAAGAACGGCATAGTGGAAGCGGTGCCTTATTTTGACGCCGCAGTCAGCGCCAACCCGTTCAATGTCGAGAATTTCGTTGTGGCGGCAGCGGCACACATCGCCTCCGGCGACTATTCACGCGCCGCTGAAATGGTCAATGAAGGTCTGCTGCTCGATCCGTCCAACAGCGACCTCAAACAAATGGTATCCGATCTGAAGAAATGAAAAAGCTGACAATATTATGCGCCATCCTGCTGATGGCCTGCCTTCCCGCCAGCGCGCAGTTCCCGCAGGTGGAAGGCGATCCGATAGACTATTCACGCATCAGGTACCCGCATTATCCGGGTTCGTTCCCCGCTACCTTCATGATGGAGATCGTGATGTTCAGAGAGTCCGTGTTCGAGGATTATCCGGAGATGCTCAAGGGCAACAATACCGAGGTGATCATGTTCAACGGCGAGCTGATCAAGACCAAGGAAATCAATTACAAGATGCTTCAGAATGCCATCAACTGGGGTTTCAACGAATCTGGCATACGCGACCGCAGGCATCTCCAGCAGCTGATCGACCAGGTCAACGCAGTCATCAGGGATGATGCCCGCGACCAGTTCTGGGAAAATATGCAGAACAATGCATCCAATACTTTAAGCAACGTCGCCGGCGACATCACAGGAACATCTCACGCAGGCAACGGCTTGATGGCCGCCAAATATGCCCACAAAATAGTTGACTTGGCTACCGGCCGCAATAATTTCTCCCAGGCTTTCCTCAATAGCGGAACCGCTTCCGATGCGGCTTCCATAGGTCTGCAGCTTGCCGGAGCGGCCGCTGAGACGGCGGAGGCCACTAACGGTCTGTTCTTCCTGTTCGATTTCTGGAAGACCTTCTTCGACGAATACTATGAAGCCACCTCCGTGAAGCCGGCGCGTACTGCTGCCATGCTTGCAGCCAAGATGATAAACAAGTTCTACGACAGTGTGAACAAAAATCTCAGGGACATTGCACAGAGTATTGACGGTGAGAAGTGGATGATTTATTTCAAGGGAAAGCAGTCCTGCCCTTTCGTTTATTATGATGAGAAATGCTCGATGTCCCTGTCCATGGTATGTTCGCTTGACAAGCTCTGGCCTGTCGATGATGACCGTCCTGATGCCGAACAAAGGTTTCACGACAGCTTCGAGGGCAGTTATTTCGGATACATCGAGGCCGACCAGACCTGCGACATGCAGAACTTCGACAAAAATTACATAATAACGGACAAGGGTATGGTGACTGAGAACTCCAATATAAGCGACTTAGGGGCAATCAGCGCGGACAGTCCTCTTCACATGCGTCAGAACGCGAATATGTGGTATCAATTGGCAGTGAGGCACAATGCTGAAGGCGAAAGGGTGACCTTCAAGCACGAGACCAAGGCCGGCACCGCTTTCTCGGCACATTACAGCATGCCGGTACTGCTGACCCTCAAGTCACCTTCCTCATATCAGAACAAGGCCTATACCACTTACTCCACTCTCGACGGCGAGGAGGAGATAGGTGGAGATTATCCGAAGATGGAGGTCACATACATGCGCCAGACATACGACCACATATTCACCGTCAGTGACAAGACGATGAATATCAAGGAGGAGGAGACTATGAAGGATGGCAAGATGGTCATCTACTCCGGCGGCAAGGTGATAAAGGAGGATGAAGCCGAGGCCTGTCTTATCGGCCCTCCTCGTGGAACAATGTGCGTCAACCTTCAGCAATCCATCGCTGACGGTACGTTCAGCAAAACAAAATAGAGAATTATGATACTCAAAAGATACGTTTCACTGGCACTTGTGTGCTTCGCTTATCTCTGCGGGACTGCCTGCAGTGCGGGCAAGACTCCAGCGCTCAACCCAATGGAGTCCATTGTCTGCCAGATGGGAAAGAACTGGTGCATAGTGCGTGACGATCAGACACGCCGCAACCCGTTCAGCCTGCGTGACCGCAAGACACTCGAACCGGCATTTGACGCGAAGTTCGAGAAATATCTGGATACTTTTGAATTTGGCGGCAAGCCATTCATCGCCGCGGCAAACTGGAACCCGGCATTCGAATACCTCTGGAACGCCTGGATTTATGACGGGCATCAGTGGCTTCAGCTGATGCAGAAGCCTTGCGTCGAACTCAAGCTGATAGAGGAGGACGGCAAACCTGTCCGTCTGGAGGGTACGGACATTGACGGACAGCCGGTCAGCTGGATGCCTTAGAGTTCCGCCAGCACGCAGGCGGTGAGGGCCTCGACGACAGGCGGGACGCGCAGGGCGAAGCAGCAGTCGTGGCGGCCGGGGATTGAGAAGTCCGCCATTGCGCCTGCGGCGAAATCGTAGCTGCGCTGCGCTCTGGCTATGCTGGAGGTCGGCTTGACCGCGATGCGGAACACTATAGGGTTGCCGTTGGTCAGGCCGCCGTTGATGCCTCCGCAGCCGTTCTTTGCGGTACGGCCGGTGGCGTCGATGATTGGGTCGTTGTGCTCTGAACCCTTCATTGCTGCTGCGGCGAAACCGTCGCCGAATTCTATGCCGCGCACGCCTGGTATGGAGAACATCGCATGCGATATGAGTGATTCGACGGAGTCGAAGAACGGCTCTCCCAGACCCACCGGAATGCCGGTGCAGCGGCACTCGATGATGCCTCCCACCGAATCGCCTTCCTGAGCGGCCTGTTCGATGTCGCCGTGGCTGATGAGCTCAGCCTTGATCTCTATCGGCGCAATCATCTTCCTGGCAATGACTCCCGCGGCTACCAGCGGCAGGGTCATCCTGCCTGAGAAGAATCCGTCCAGCAGGGAGCCGTAGCGCGAGTATGCCACAAAGTCGGCGTGGCCGGGACGCGGCCTGTCGCGGAAGCTCTCATAGTCCTGCGGGCGTATGTTTTTGTTGGCAAAAGAGATGCGTATCTGTCCGCCGTCAGTGACCATGCTGCCGTCGTCACGGAGTGAGACGCCACCCTCGAACTGCGGTATGTCGTCCTCTATGCGCGGAGTCGTGCCGGGCGCTCCGCTCTTGCGGCGCAGGATATCGCGCATGAAGTCATCCGCCTCGAGGGTGATGCCCTGCGGCACGCCGTCTATTGCCACAGCTACGTTTTCAGCGTGCGACCCGCCGCTGAGTGTGATGCGGAATCTGTTTCCGAATGAATTGTTCATCTCTTTTTCTTCAATTTGTCCAGAGTGTCCATGAAGCCCGGGAATGATTTGGCTATGCAGCCGATATCGTCTATCTCGACAGGATTCTCGCTTATGAGTGAGGCTATCTCGAGCGCCATCGCGAGACGGTGGTCACCGTGGGAGGAGCATTTGCCGCCGCGAAGCATCAGATGCTCATTGCCTTCTATGTAGAGCGCTCCATCGACCACGAACATGTCGGCGCCGAGGGCGCGGAATTCCTTGACGAAGGTCCTGGCGCGGTTGCTTTCCTTGTTCTTGAGGCGGTCCAGTCCGTAGATGCAGCATTCGCCGCAGGCGCGGAGGCCGAGCAGCACCAGAGGCGCGAAGAGATCAGGTGCGTCGATCAGGTCAAAGGTGAACGGGCAGATGATGGACTTGCGCACGTTCACGTCACCCTTGTCGTTGTCAACAATGTCCACGTTGCACTGGTCTAGGAAGTCGTATATGGTCTCGTCCGCCTGGTCCGTGCCGAATTTGAGCCCGCGTATGGTGACGCTGCCCATCATGGCGCCGGCCACCAGGAAGAATGCGGCGGAGCTCCAGTCCTTCTCGAGCTTCATTCCGCCCACCGGCCTGATCTGCTGCATGCCGTCTATGATGATGTCACATTCGTCATTCTCCGTAATGAAATCAGGAGTCACGGTATCCTTCAGCCCGAAATATGCGCCGACGGTGGATGTCATGCCTATATATGGGACGCTGGTGGGATGGTCGACGTGCAGATGGCTCACTCTGTCGCACTGTGACAGGGCCAGGGTCAGTCCTGATATCATCTGTGAACCGTGTATGCCGTTGAGCCTGATGTTGCCGCCCTTGAGCTTTCCGCACACCTTGACCGGCAGGTAATCCCTGTCAGTGTATTCGATGTTGAGGCCGAGGCGCTTGAGAGCGCCCCTGTGCTCGCTGACCTTGCGCTCCAGCAGGGTCTTCTCGCCGGTGATGGTCACCGGTTCGCGGGAAAGGCCTGCAAGCGGGATGCAGAGACGCGCCATAAGGCCGGATTCGCCCACGAAAAGCGTGTTGTCCTTGACCCGGAGGCCATCCTTGCGTATGTTCTGGTGGCCGACTATGGTCACCGTGCCGTCCTCCACCGTCACTTCCGCGTACAGGCTTTCGGCCACGCTGAGGGCCGCGCGGCTGTCGTCGCAGAATGAGAAATTGTAGAGCTTCGTCTGACCTTCGGTCAATGCGGCGAGCAGTATTGCCCGCTGAGCCATGCTCTTGGAGCAAGGTATCTCGGCTACGCCCTTGAGTATCTTGTTGCAGGGTTTGATGAAATCGTAGTAGCAGAACTGTCCCGGAGCGGTCTCATAGCCGCGGCGGGGCGACAGGTAGAAGAGTGGAGCGCCCTGATAATAGGATTCGAGCCGGGACTCGATGCCTTCCTTGCCCATGGCGAAGGCTATCAGGGTCTGTGGCTTGTATATCTTGTAGAGGGAGCATATTGTATCGTTGTCCTCATCGCAATGCGCCGTGGTGACTATCTTGACTATGTCCGCGCCTTCGCAGAATGCTGCGTCGGCCACGCTGCGGAGCTGTTCGGCCGCCGGCGTGTTGCTGTAATTGTGATAGGAGATGATGATGCGGCAGCCCTTGTTGAGCGCCAGGCTGATGAGCCACTGACGCGAGGCCTTGTCCAGGTCCAGGGAGATGTCCACGAAGTCCGCTCCCGCGAGAATGGCCGCCGAGAGCTGCCTGAGGGCGGTCTGCCTGTCATAGTCCTTGCCTATGTGCGCTGTCGCCACCAGATCCGAATCCCTGGTGGTGGAGAATATGTCCTTTATCTGCTCCTCGTCGAAATGGCACAGGTCCAGGCGTACTTCCACGGCGCTGCCGGGTCTGCGCTGCGCCATGAATTTGCAGTAGAAGCTTTCCACCTTACCCACGCTGTAGCATATCAGTCCCATGCCTTTCCTCCGATGATATCTTTCATTTCTTCAGGATTCATGACCTTGATTACCGCCGAGCTGTCTGTCGGCAGCACGAAGCGCACGGCCTCGCCGCTCTTTTTCTTGTCATTCCTCATCGCTTCGATGAGTTCGTCCGGGGCTATGTCTGTGCCGGTCGGCAGGCCGAGGGCCTGGAAATCCCTTCTGAGCTGTTCCAAAGTGGCGCTGTCCAGCAGGCCGAGGGCCTTTGAGGCCTTGGCGGCCAGAATGATGCCTGAAGCGACAGCCAGACCGTGAGGCACTTTTCCGCCGCTGCATTTCTCTATGGCGTGGCCGAATGTGTGGCCGAGGTTGAGCAGGCGGCGTTCGCCCTTCTCCAGAGGGTCACGTGCCACGATGTCCTGCTTGATGTCGATGGCGGCGCGGATGAGTTCGGCCTCAGTGGCTGCGGCTACCTCTGCGTCCGGCCGTGTCTGGCCGGTCTGGCTCCAGAGTGCGACCGCGCTGCGGTATTTGTCCCACTGACCGCTAAGGATGAAGGCTTTGAGTATCTCGGCGATACCGCAGAGGCGCTCCGCAACGTTGAGCGTTTGCGTCAGCTCGGGGCAGATGCAGATGAATTCCGGCTCGCGGAAAGTGCCCAATATGTTCTTGCTGCCGTCGAGGTTCACGCCGTTCTTGCCGCCAATGGCGGCGTCCACCTGAGCCAGCAGCGTCGTCGGTACCAGACCGCAGGCGATGCCGCGCATGTAGATGGCGGCCAGCAGGCCTGTGATGTCGGTGGTGATGCCCCCGCCGATGCCAACAAGCAGCCATTCGCGGTCCACGCCCTTCTCCAGCATGGTGCGGGCCAGGGCTTCCACACATGCGAGGCTCTTCAGTCCTTCGTCGGCCTCCAGCCATATGACATTGTCCCCGAAGATATCGCTCCACAGCCCGGTTGTCGTGCCTCCTGTCAGGGCGCTGTCGATGATGGCGAATGCCCTGCGCCCGCCGGCCAGCTCCTTGAGGCCCTCTGTCAAGCCCACGGCATTATCGTATAAGCGTATTTCAGACATATTCTTACTTGTTATGGTCTCTGACATTATGCTTCGCCACGATTGCAAAAGTAACAATTATTGGCCTAATCTTATTTATCTGCCGCTGTAATTTTTAATAAATTGACACTCAGCATTTTAAGCTCTGGACCTTGCGCCATTTGACGCAAGGGCTTAGGCTTAAATATCTGATTATTAAGGATTAAGAAATTACGCAATGATTTTCATTGGACTTCAATCGGAATTTTATAGCTTTGTCCGTGTTTCGAAAGTGAAAGGAAGATATGCGCAGAAGATTTCGAAAATTCGTGGAGGGAGCTCCATATCATTATTGCACCAAAGGCCTTAACGGCTTCTGCATTTTCTACAGTTTTAAGGATTATCTGTTTTTAATAACGCTTTATTCCATCGTGGCGGAAGATATGGGTATAACGACATTGGTTTTCACACCGATGATCAACCACCTGCATTCTTTGATGCAGGCATCTGTTGTGCATCAGTTGTCCTCCTTCGTGTGCAGGTTTGAATCTATATTCGCCGTGCAATACAACGAGTATCATCATCGAACCGGGCAACTCTTCAAGCATAGGTTCAGCGGAGCATCGAAAACCGTGGGCAAAGTCCTGCGCGGAAGCATAATCTATGTCTTGAATAATCCCGTCGTTGGAAAAATAGTATCCAAAGTCATAAACTATCGATGGAATCTCCTGGCCTATGCCACATCAACGCATCCATACTCGGAGCAGTTGATTATACGCAATGCGTCCGCTCCCATGAAAAAGGCTGTCAAAACTGTTGATGCAATGCATCGCTCCGGACTTTACCTCAGTTATTCTGTCCTGGACGAGCTCTTCTCCCCATTGAACAGAACCGAGACCAGACAACTCATCGACTATATTATATCAACTTACAAAATCATTGACTATGATGCTCTGGCTTCGATTTTCGGCAGCCTTGAGAATGCAATCATTTCAGCAGAAGCCGGTCAGGGTGGCGAATATGACATTCAGGATGACTGGGATGACTATGGTGTATATACAAAGATGATCCGGGTCCTTGACCAGTGCGGTTTCAATTCGGATTTCAATCCGGAATCTCTGAATGGGGATACTCTTTCAGAATTATACAACCGTCTGGCCCGTGAAGTGGGTGCATCTCCGACCCAATTGAGAAAGTTTCTTCACTTGAAAGCCAAATCTAAAATTTAGCTGTAATTTCTAACAGATTAATAATGAGCTAATTAAGCTAAAGCCCTTGAGCCAAATGACGCAAGGGCTTTGGGCTAAAAGACAGAAAGTCAGCTATTTAAAAATTACGCTAGCGGAGAGCTTGAGAATGGAAGGATATCGGGAGCAGTCGCCGGGCAACAGGCTTGGCGTACCGGACAGATGCTACTCGACTATCGCACCGGCGACGATGTTGGAGACGCGGGCGCGGAGCTTGGTGAGGCTGCCCTTGTCCTTCGGATGCACGCGGTGTGCGAGGAGTATTACCGCGGTGCGGGACTCCATGTCTATGACCATCGAGGTGCCGGTGTAGCCTGTGTGGCAGATGGTCTGCGTACGGGAGAAGAGGTCGCCGCGTATGCCTGCTGAGCTGCTGCAGTTGTCCCAGCCCAGGGCGCGGCCGATGTGAGGGGCATTCTCCGGAGGGACGGTGCACATTGCCTTGATGGTCAGCGGGCTGAGAATCCGGGCTTTGCCTATAGCTCCGCCGTTCATTATCGCAGCGGCGATGACGGCCAGGTCCTCCGCGCAGGAGAAGACCCCGGCGTTGCCGGAATTGCCGCAGTTGACAAGGCGCGCAGTGGGGTCGTGCACCTCGCCCAGCAGCGCTTTGCCGTCAGCCTGCACTTCGGTAGGCGCCACCAGCGGGAGTATGAAGGGATGCTCCTTCGGGTTGTAGCAGGTATGCTCCAGGCCGAGCCTGTCGAAAACGTTCTTCTGCACGTAGTCGCAGAAACGCTGTCCTGTGATGTTCTGCAGTATGTTCTGCAGGGTGATGAAGTTGAGGCAGCTATAGATATAGTCCGAGCGCGGCTCGAAATTGCGCTTCACTTCTGTGGCTATGTGCCTCATCAGCGAATCCGGTGTCGCCGGTCCATAGCGCTTGAGATATGAGTCCACGTTGATGTAGGCTGTCAGGCCGGAGCTGTGTGTCATCAGGTCGATGATGCGTATATCGACCTTGCGGCCGGTCTTAGGGTCCGTCCATGGCTTGAAATCCGGTATGTACATCTTGACATTGTCCGTCAGGCGTACGCGGCCCTGCTCCACCAGCTGGAGGAAGGCCAGGGTGGTGCCGACGCATTTGCTGAGGCTCGCCAGGTCAAAGACCGTTGATGTGGTCATGGTTACCGTGTCGGGAACCACCTGCTTGTTGCCGTAGGCCTTCAGATAGACCAGTCTGTCGCCGCGCACCACGGCCAGCACTGCGCCCGGAATCACGCCCTCGTCTATGCTTGAGCCTATCTCTCGGTCCACCTGGCTCAGCTTCGCGGCGTCCATACCGGCCGCTCCGGGTGAAGCCTTGCGCAGCGTGCGGCCCTCAGAGCTGCAGCAAAGGGCCAGTACGGCAATCAATGTCAATAATATCCTTCTCATATTCAGAATTTCTTTCCTGTAAGTTCTTCAATCTTCTCAATGAATCTCTCCCCCTGGCGTCTGGTGGAGTATTCCGCCTTCAGCTCGGCTGCGATGCCTTCGGTGTCCACTTCCTCAGGATGTTCGAGCAGCTGCAGCATCTCGCGGGCGAGGGCCTCGTGGTCCCGTGAAGGGCTGTAGTAGCGCATCAGTCCGCGGGTGGATTCGAGCAGCGCCGGCAGCGCATTGCATATCACCGGCACGCCGGCGAATGCCGCTTCTATCGGCGTCATCCCGAAACCTTCCATTTCCGAAGGGGTGACGAACAGGTCCGCATTGAGCATAAGCGTGTCCATCTCCGCGGCGCTCAGCCTGCGGTCGATCAGATGCACCCTGTCCGCCAGGCCGTTCTCTTCGATGTACGGCAGCATCGTCTCCCTCCAGTATGGCGTGTCCCCGCCCTTGAATACCAGACTGTGCGGTATGCGGTCCTTTATCTCATTGAATGCCTTCAGCAGGGTGATGGCGTTCTTCTGGACGCTCATGGTGTTGACGTCGAGTATGTACGGAACTTCAGGCCTGCGTCTGCTGCGCGGGTCGGCTCCGGAGACTATGCTGTCGTATATCACCTCCACTGGTGTGGAAATGCCGCCCAGAGCCATTATCTCCTCGCGTGTGGTATTCGATATGGCCTCGATGCGGGAGAATGAATTTGCAGCCTTTTTCGCCCCGAAATTGAATCTCCAGCGTATGAGCGGATTCTGCGGCTTCGTGAATTCGTAGGTGTCGTGGATGACACCCAGCGACGGTACCCTGCGCGTGGTAAGGGACCTGTCGTAGATGTATGGGCTCAGGAAGAGGTCTATGCCCTCGCTGCGGATAATGTCATCCAGCGCGGAGTTGTGCAGCCATCTGCGAGTGAAGGGGAGAAATGGCAGGAAGCCCGTCCTGATCTCCACGTTGCGGTATCCGGGTATCCTTTCCCGGAACGTCTCCGCCTGCCCCTCCTCCGTCAGCAGGAGCACTGAGTCCCTGACTCCGCATTCATCCAGCCCGTGGAGCAGATTGAATGCATAGTTGGCAAGTCCGGTGGTCGGGTACGGACCGACGTATGTGAGGTCGACGAGGATTTTCATTTGTACAAATGTATGAAAATAAAAAGAAAGGGAGGCCGTTTTCCGGTCTCCCTTTCAAATATTTGAGAATAAGGATTATTCTTCAGTGCGAGGACGACGGTCACCACGGCCGCGACGCTCACCGCCACGACGGCCACCACGACGGTCACCGCGCTCACGGCGCTCACCCTGTGCAGGAGCTGCAGCGCTGGCTGCTGTACCTGCGTTAGGAGAGAGGTCACGCTTGCCGTAAACTTCACCGTTGCAGATCCATACCTTTACACCGAGAACGCCTACCTTGGTGTGAGCCTCAGCAAGTGCGTAGTCAATGTCAGCACGGATTGTGTGGAGAGGTGTACGACCTTCCTTGAACATCTCGCTGCGTGCCATTTCGGCGCCGCCTACACGACCGCTGATCTGTACCTTGATACCTTCAGCACCCATACGCATTGTGGATGCAACGGCCATCTTGATGGCGCGGCGGTATGATACACGACCCTCGACCTGACGGGCGATGTTGTTGGCAACGATGTTAGCGTCAACTTCTGGACGCTTAACTTCGAAGATGTTGATCTGAACGTCCTTGTTGCAGATCTTCTTCAATTCTTCCTTAAGCTTGTCAACTTCCTGACCGCCCTTGCCGATGATAACGCCCGGACGAGCAGTGTGGATGGTTACTGTGATAAGCTTGAGTGTGCGCTCGATGACGATCTTTGACAGAGATGCCTTGGCGAGGCGTGCCTCGAGATACTCGCGAATCTTTGAGTCCTCAAGGATTCTTGTTGCGTAGTCACCGTACCAGTTGGAGTCCCAACCACGGATGATACCTACACGGTTGCTAATAGGATTGGTTTTCTGTCCCATATTATGCTTCCTCCTCCTTTACTGGTTTGGTTTCTGCCTTGGCAGCTTTCTTGTCAAGGATGATAGTTACGTGGTTTGAACGCTTGCGGATACGTCCTGCACGGCCCTGCGGGCAAGGACGGATACGCTTGAGCTGACGGCCACCGTCAACCATGATGGTCTTGACGATGACGTTGCCATTCTCGAGTTCCTTGCGGTCTTCCTCGTTCTTAGCTTCCCAGTTTGCGATGGCGCTGCGGAGGAGCTTTTCGAGACGTGTGGAAGCCTCTTTCTTTGAATAGTGAAGAATATCCAAAGCGTGGTTTACTTCCTGACCCCTGATGATGTCAGCCACGAGGCGCATCTTCTGTGGGGATGTAGGAACATCATTCAGCTTTGCGATAGCTGTCTGCTTCTTTATTGCTTTAAGCCTGTCGGCCATTTCTCTTTTACGCTTTCCCATTGTAATCTCTCTTTAAATATTAACGATTACCAGAATGGCCTTTGAATGTACGTGTCGGTGCGAATTCGCCGAGCTTGTGGCCAACCATGTTTTCTGTAACATATACCGGAATAAACTTATTGCCGTTATGTACAGCGATTGTGTGTCCTACAAAGTCCGGAGAAATCATGCTCGAACGTGACCAGGTCTTAATAGCCTCTTTCTTCATGCTGCCGTCATTCATGGCAAGCACTTTCTTTTCCAGGCTGTCCTGAATATAAGGACCTTTTCTAAGTGAACGACTCA